>CANPAC010000060.1 GCA_947571975.1 uncultured Clostridium sp.
AATAACATATTATGCAAATGAAACAAGTAATCAAGTAACAGGATATTGTGATGGAAAAGGAATAAGAGAAGTAAATGGAACAGTAAGACAGCAAATTGGAACAGCAAAAGAAGTAATTTCTAATGGAAAAAGTTATATAGTTCACCCTGCATTTAGAGATGGAACAAGTAATAATTTCAAAAATGGAGAATGGGATAGTGAATTATCTGGAATATGGGTAGCAAAATACGAAGTAAGCCATAGTGATGCTACATTAAGCTCAGCAGGAAGCAGCAATACAATGAAAATAGTACCACGAGTACAAAGTTGGAGAAGTATAACAATAGGAAATATGTATACAAATTCCTATAATTACGATAGAAGCAAAGAAAGCCATTTAATGAAAAACAGTGAATGGGGAGCAGTAGCATATTTAACCCATAGTCAATATGGAAGAAATGGACATGAAATAGATATAAACAATAGTAGTGATTATATAACAGGAAATGGAGGAGGAAGTACAAATGCTTCAAGTACATCAGAAGAGCCAAATGCATATAACACAGAAAAGGGAGCAAAAGCCAGTACAACAGGAAATATATATGGAATATATGACCTATCAGGCGGAGCATGGGAATATGTAGCATCATATATAAGTAATGGAAATGCAATTTTGAGCAATGGAAGTTCATTTACAAATACAACAAAAGACGCAGAAGGATACAAAAAAGAAGGTTTTAGTACAAAATATGCAACAGTATATCCATATAATTCATCAAATGATGATGGTGCAAATAACTATAGTGATTATAAAAATGCAGGATATGGATATGGAGACGCAATTTTAGAAACATCTCAGGCGAATGGTATTGGAAGTTGGCATAGTGGATGCTCTTTCTTTCCGCTAAGGGACGGTTCATTCTTCATATGTGGAGGTTTTTACGATACTGGAGCAAATGCTGGTGCATTTTGTTTCAACCATGGTTATGGTGGTACTGTTAACACTAATAGGTCGTTTCGACCAGTATTATCATTCTAACATTTTCTACAAAAAAGGTGCGAAGCACCAAAAAATATATTATGCAAACACAACAAAGATGGTGTATTTATATAGTGTGTAAATTTCAAATAAATTCAAAGTAGCAACAAAAATGTTATAAAACAGTTAATATATAAATATTTATATATCAACTGTTTTTATATATTTTCTTAAATAAACTAGAACTTTTTTATATGTATTAAAAATTTTTTATAAAAACTATACAAAATTTAAAAAACTAATGATATAATAAAAGCGAAAAGAAAGAAAAACAAAATCAAACGGAGGACAAAAATGGGTAATATAGTATTATTAGATGAACTAACAATAAATAAAATAGCAGCAGGAGAAGTAATTGAAAGACCAGCATCTGTAGTAAAAGAAATGGTAGAAAACTCAATTGATGCAGGAGCAACAAGCATAAATATAGAAATAAAAAACGGAGGAATTTCATATATAAAAATAACAGACAACGGAAAAGGAATTGCACAAGACGATTTAGAAATAGCATTTGAAAGACATGCTACAAGTAAAATCAGATCAGCAGATGATTTAGATACTGTTACATCTATGGGATTTAGAGGAGAAGCTTTAGCTAGTATTGCAGCAATTAGTAATATAGAAATGGTATCAAAAACAAAAGAACAAGAAACAGGATATAGAATTGTAGTAGAAGGTGGAGACGTATTAGAAAAAGAAGAAGTAGGATGTCAAACAGGAACAACAATTGTAGTAAAAAACTTATTTTTCAATACACCAGTTAGATATAAATTTTTAAAAAAAGATTATACAGAAGCAGGATATATTGAAGATGCAATTACTAGAATTGCATTAGTAAATCCTAATATAGCAATAAAATTAGTAAGTGCAGGAAAAACAATTATTCAAACTAATGGACAAGCAGATTTAAAAAGTGTTATTTATAGCATTTATGGAAAAGATGTAGCAAATGGAATAGCAGAACTTAATTATCAATATGAAGACATCAATGTTTCAGGAGTGATTGGAAAACCAGAAATAGCAAGATCAAACCGTTCAAACCAACTATTTTTTGTTAATAAAAGATATATAAAAGATAGAACATTAACAGCAGCCACAGAACAAGCCTACAAAGGATTAATTCCTATTGGGAAATTTGGATTTGTAATATTAAACCTACAAATGAATCCAGCAAAAGTAGATGTAAATGTTCATCCAGCTAAACTTGAAGTACGATTTGAAGAAGAAAACAAAGTGTTTCAAGCTATTTATCATGCAATAAAAGATACATTACTAAAAAATGAGCTAGTAGTAAATACAACAGAAAATCCAAGAGATATAAGCTTTGAGGAAAGACTAAAAGCTATTCGTGAAGGAAAAAAAGACAATCAAAATGAAGGACTATTTGGTTTTAGAAAACAAAATGAAAAACAAATTGAAAAATACACAGAAGAAGAAAGTGACTTAAAAACCAATAACATAATAGATGAAATTTATCATAGCAAGAAACAATCAATAGTAGATACTCAAACCACAATAGAAAAACCAACAGAAATAGGAAAACCACTTGATACATCAGATGTTTTACAACAATTAAAAGAAATGAAAGAAAAATTAGTAAAAGAAATAGAAGAAAAAAATGCTACAGTATCAGGAGTAAGCGAACCAGAAACAACATATCAATTAGAAACAACTAAAACAGAGGTAACAGAAAAGCAAAATTTAACACAAGAAATAAATGAAGAACAAAAAAATCTAGTACTAGAACAACAAAAAGAATTAGATGAACAAGAAACAAAAATTGAATTACCAGAAATAGAACAACCAGAAGAAGTAATAGAAAATATTGAAAATCCTGAAATCCAAAAAGAGTTTGAAGAAGTAAAGCAAAAAATGCAGGATTTAAATGAAAACCCACAAGTAGTATCAAAAGACTTTAATGAAATGTATGCTAAAATGTTTGGTAGATTACCAATAGATACAGAAACACAATTAGAAGAAAAGGAAAAAGAAGAAGAGCAAAAAACAAGTGCAGTTGATATTATAAAAGATAATATTTCAGTATTTGAAGAAACAGAAGAATTTAAAAAGCCAGCTTATAAATTTGTTGGTATTGTATTTAATACATACATTATTTTAGAAATTGATAAAGAGATGTACATATTAGACCAGCATGCAGCACATGAAAGAATTATGTATGAAAAAGTAAAGAAAAATTACTATAGTGACCAAAACAAAGATTCACAAATGTTATTATTGCCAGATGTTATGACATTATCACATAAAGAAATGGATATAGCAAGAGAAAATATGAAAATGTTTGAACAAGCAGGATTTAGTATAGAAGAATTTGGTGACAACACATTAAAATTAAATGGAGTACCAACAGTATGTATGGATTTAAATACTAAGGAATTATTTTTAGAAACCTTAGATGAAATTAATACTGTAGCAAGAACAGCAAAACAAGAAAAAGAGGAAAAATTTATAGCAACAGTAGCATGTAAGGCAGCAGTAAAAGCAAATATGGCTCTAGATGAAAGAGAAGTAAATGCTTTAATGGATAAATTATTAGAACTACCAAACCCATTTACTTGTCCACATGGAAGACCAACTGTTATAAAAATGACTAAATATGATATAGAAAGAAAATTTGCTAGAAAATAGTAAACATACTAATAAAAGTAATAAACATACCAATAAAAGGTTTTCTATATAAATATTTTAAAGAAAAAACATAGCTAGGGCGACACAATCAGGGTCTTTTCTTCAAAATATTTATATAGAAAACTGTATATTAAAATTTGCTAGATATTGTCAGAAAGGATATGTGTTATGATATTTATAATTGGAGTTGCCATTGTAATTTATTTTGTGTTTTTTGCGTGGACATGGCAAAGCTTAGGATTTATTGAAAAACCAAAGAAAGTGGCCTTTATTATAATAGGAACAGTTGTTATGTTTGTTATAACACTAGTGATTTTTCAAATATCTAAAGGTAATATTCAATATCAAAATGTAGAAATGGAAAAAAGTGTACGGAAAGACTCTAATTGCTATTTTTACAGGGGTTAATGGGATTATTGTAATGCCACAAATTGGAAAGATATTAGATAAAATAAATGAAGACCAAATAAAAAAGCCAGAAATAAAAACAAAAATATTGATATTAGGTCTTGTATTCATTTTATGTTTAATTATAGAAACAGGTTATATAAAAGATACACAAGAAGGAATTATAAGAATATATCAAACTATGACAGGAGAATAACAATATGGAAAAAGTAATTGTCATATGTGGACCAACAGCATCTGGAAAAACTAAATTATCAATAGAATTAGCAAAAAAAATCCAAGGGGAAATTGTTTCTGCTGATTCAATGCAAATTTATCAAGAAATGAATATAGGAACAGCAAAACCAACAATAGAGGAAAGACAGGGAATTGAACATTATTTATTAGATTTTGTTTCACCAGAAGATAGGTACAGTGTTGCAGATTATAAAAAGGATGCTAAAAAAGCAATAAAAGAAATAATTAAAAAAGGAAAGACACCAATTATAGTTGGAGGAACAGGCCTTTATATTGATAGTTTAATTTATGAAATAGAATATCCAAATATTGAATGGGACGAAAATTACAGAAAAGAATTAGAACAAAGAGTAGAAAAAGAAGGGTTAGACAAATTATATGAAGAAGCAAAACAGATAGATAGTACAGCAATTCAGAAGATTAGTCCAAATGATGAAAAAAGAATTCTAAGAATTTTAGAAATCTATTATGCAACAGGAAAAACAAAAACAGAACAAGAAATCGAATCAAGAAAAAATCCAATTTCTTATGATTATAAAGTATATGCCTTAAAATGGGATAGAGATGTTTTATATGAAAGAATCAACAAAAGAGTTGATTTGATGATAGAACAAGGGCTGATAACAGAAGTAGAAGAAATCTTACAAAGACACAAAAAATTTCCAACAGCAATGCAAGGCTTAGGATATAAAGAAGTAGTAACATATTTAAAAGGAGAAATGACAAAAGAAGAAATGATAGAAAAACTTAAAATGGAGACAAGAAGATATGCAAAAAGACAAATGACATGGTTTAGAAAAAATAAGCAAACAATATGGTTAGATGGACAGGCAAAAGTAGAAGATAATATTGAAATTATTTTGGAAGGAATGAAGAACTGTTGAAAGAAAAAAGCAAAAAGGTAGGTAAAAAAACATCAGTAGAAAAGAAAAAAATAATTGTATATATTACATTAATAGCTATTATGTTGTATATTGCCTATGCGATTTATCTTTTAATTAAGCAACCAACTGATATATTTACAATAGAAGAGGGAAAATTATACCAAGAAGAAACAGATATAGGGTATGTTATCAGAAATGAAAAAGTAGTAAAAGGAGAACATTACAAAAATGGTATGATGCAAATAAAATCAGAAGGAGAAAGAGCGGCAAAAGATGAAAATATTTTTCGATATTATAGTACAAACGAAGAAAGCTTAAAAAAGAAAATAGAAGAATTAGATGGTAAAATACAAGAAGTAATGTTAAATGATACAAGTCTGTTTAATTCAGATATGAAATTATTAGAAAATCAAATTGATGAAAAAGTAGCTGATATTAATCAAATAAAAGATAGCGCAAAATTAGCAGAATACAAAAAACAAATTAATAATTTAGTTACAAAAAAAGCACAAATTGCAGGAGACTCTAGTCCAAAAGGTTCTTATTTAAATCAATTGATTGAAGAAAGAAAAGGATATGAAAGTAAACTAAATTCTGGTGCAGAATATGTAAAAGCACCAGTTAGTGGAATAGTGTCTTATAAAGTAGATGGTTTAGAAGAAGTTTTAACACCAGATAATTTTAGTTCATTAAGTAAAGAATATTTAGAAAGTTTAGAATTGAAAACAGGAAAGTTAGTTGCAACTAATGAAGAATGCGGAAAAGTAATTGATAATTTTTCTTGTTATATAGTAACAGTAACTTCATCAAAAGAGGCTAAAAATGCAGAAATAGGAAATAAAATAAAAGTTAGATTGTCTAATAATGTAGAAATACCAGCAGAAATTACAAATCTTATCCAAGAAGAGGAAGAAGAGATTATGATAATATTAAAGATTGAAAAACAGATAGAAGAACTAATTAATTATAGAAAGATTTCTTTTGATTTAATTTGGTGGGATGATACAGGATTAAAGGTGCCTAATCAAGCAATTATAAAAGTAAATGATTTAGATTATGTTGTTAGAAATAGAGCACGGATATTTAAACAAAATGTTGGTTAAAATAAAAAAGCAAGGCGAAAAATATTCTATCGTAGAAACGTATACAACAGAGGAACTAAAGGAATTAGGATTTTTAAATGAACAGATAGCAAAGTATAAGAAAATAGCAATTTATGATGAAATATTATTAAATCCCAATATGGATAATTTGGAGTAATGTTACAAAAACGTTACAAGAATATTAAAAAACAATAACATTGATAAAAAATATTGACAATTTTGTAAAAAAAGTAGATACTAAAGTAGATAAAACAAAGGAGTAATTTTTTAGGAGGTTTTTTTATGTCAGGAGCATTAATGGACAAAGTATGGGGATTATTTGGAATGGATTCCGCAGAGGAAGAAGAATATGATGAGGAAAATATATATGATTATGAAGATGAGGAAGAAGTAGAAGATAAAAAAATATTTGGAAGAAAAAATAAAGATAAAGTAGTAGCAATGCCACAATTAAATGCAAATGCTATTAAAATGGTAATATCACAACCAACAACATTTGAACAATCAGATGAGATTTGTAGCTTTTTAAAAGAAAAGAAATCAATCATTGTTAATTTAGAATATGTAAATAAAGATGTTGCAAGAAGAATTGTAGACTTTATTAGCGGTGGAGTTTATGCATTAGATGGTTATATTCAAAAAGTATCTAATTCTATCTTTTTAGTAGCACCATCAAATTATGAAATTACAAATGAAATGGCAAGAGAAGAAATGAAAAGTAAACTTTCTGTTTCATGGTTAAAAAACAACGGAGTTAACTAGTCCGTTTATTCAAGGAGGATAATATGATAACACCATTAGATATTGAAAATAAAAAGTTTTCAAAGCAAATGATGAATGGATATAGTGTAGAAGAAGTTGATGATTTTTTAGATGATTTAACAGAAGATTATTCTAAAAATTATAAAGAAGCTACAGCATTAAGAGCAAAAGTTGATGAATTAACAAAAAACTTAGAACACTATAAATCAATTGAAGAAACTTTACAAAATACATTAGTAATGGCTCAAACAACAGCAGAAGATGTAAAAAAAATAGCTCAGCAACAGGCAGACCAAATTATTAATGAGGCCAGAAATGTTGCTCAAAAACAAATTACAGATTTAGATAATGAAACAGTAGCTAAGAAAAAAGAATTAGAAGATGTAAAAAAACAATTTGATATATATAAAGCAAAAATGGAATCTTTATTGATTTCTCAATTAGAATTATTAAAAGATATTAATAAAGATGCTTAATAAAAATAATAAAATACAAAAGAGAAACTATCTATGAAAATAGGTGGTTTTTTGCGTTTTAAATCAAAAAATGTTACAATTTAAAAGGTATATTACAGAACTGTTAAATGTATGTTACATTTCAGTTAATACTCTTGACATTATAAAAAAAAAGAATAAAATAATAGTATCAAAGAAAGGCAAAATATGAGAATAATAGGTGGAAGAGCAAAAGGAACAAAATTAGATACACTAGAAGGACAAAATACAAGACCAACATTAGATAGAGTTAGAGAATCATTGTTTAATATAATTCAATTTGAAATAAAAGAAAGTCTTTTCTTAGATTTATTTTCAGGAAGTGGAGCTTGTGGAATAGAAGCTATTAGTAGAGGAGCTAAAAAAGCTATATTATGTGATAAATCAAAAGAAGCAATTAACATTATTAAAAAAAATATCAGGAAAACGCATACAGAAGAACAAATAGAATTATATCAAATGGATTTTAAAGACTTAATAGAAACAAAGTTAAAAGAAAAACTAGATATTGTTTTTATTGACCCACCATATAAAACAGACTATGCATGTGAAGCTATTAAAAGTATTTTAGAAAAAGAACTATATAGAGAAGAAACTATTATAATCATTGAAAGTGACCAAGATAAAAAAATTGAAGAACAATTAAAAGAAATAGAAGTAGAAATCGTAGATAAAAGAAAATACGGAAGAGCGTATCTTATTTTCGTGAAGCCAAAAAGAAAGGGGTAAACCATGGAAATATTTACAATATTAGAAACCTTAGAGGAGTTATTAGAAACAAGTAGAAATCTACCATTTTCTTCAAAGAGTGTAGTAGATAAAGAAGAAATGTTAGACTTGATTAAAGAAATTAGAATAAAACTTCCTGATGAACTAAAACAAGCTAAATGGGTAAAAGAAGAAAGACAACGTATTCTAGTAGAAGCACAAAAAGAAGCAGATGGGATTGTAAAAGAAGCAGAAAATAGAATTATTGCTATGGTAGATGAACATGAAATTACAAGAAAAGCATATGACCAAAAAACAGAAATTATCGAAACAGCAAATGAGATGTCAAGAGAAATCTCAAAAGGAACAAAAGAATATGCAGATAGTTTATTATTAAATACAGAAGAGGTATTAAATGCTACATTAGAAAAATTAGAAAGTAGTATGTCTGAAGCCTTAAATTTAATGCAATTATCATTAGAAGATACGATAAAAACAGTACAAAATAGTAGAAATGAATTAAAATAGATAAAGAAAAAAGTCAGATGTTAAAATTCTGGCTTTTTTAGGGACAATGTTAAAAAAAGGATGATGTAAGAAATGGCGAAAAAGAAAAGATATAGTAAAAAAAGAAAAACAGCCTCAAAAGCAGATGTAACAGTTGTTGTTTTAATTATATTAAGTATTTTATTAGCAGTATTAATTTATACAAAATCTGGGATTATAGGTTCAAAATTAAATGAAATTTTAGGTGGTATGTTAGGAATAATACAATATGTGCTACCAATTGGAATTTTTATTATAGCAATTAAATTAGCATCAGAAGGAAGCGAGGAGTTATACCCTAAATTGATACAATATGGAATATTGTTAGTAAGTTTATGTATTGTTTTTAGTGTATTCCAAATTTCAGCAGGAGAATTATCTAATACAAAAGAATTATCAGAAGTAGTAAAAGATGCTTATTTTTTAGGTTCTCAAAGTAAAGGAGGAGGAGCTATTGGCTCTTGTGGAGCAGTACCACTTACTAATTTACTAGGAAATATTGGAGCTATTATTCTATGTTTAGGAATTGCTTTTGTTTTAATAGTATTTACTTTTGGAATTAATATGGCTGAAATTATAAATAAAATGGTTGAAAATGCGCAAGAAAATAAAGAAAAAAGATTAGCAAATAGAGAAGAACTACGTAAGGAAATGGAAAAAGAGGAAAGAGAGACACCAGCAGAGCGTAAAAGAAGAGAAAAAGAAGAACGTTTAGCTAAAAAAGAATTAGCAAAGCAAGAAAAGGCAGCTATGGAAGAACAAATAAAAATCAATTTTGGTGGAAGATTTGTAGATGGAACAGATGAAAATCCTGGTTTGAAAAAATATGACCACAGTCAAGATGATTTAGAACCATTAACTAAACAATCTAAGATAAAAGCTAAAGAAGAAAATAAAAAAATGCAAGTGCCAGAATTAGATGATACAGATTTATCATCAGCTCCAATGCAGCCAGATGTAATAGAAAGTAATTTATTTAAAGATGTAGAAGAACAAAAGGAAGAAAAAACAAAAGCTGTTTTACAATTAGAACATGCTATGACAGTAGAAGATGAACATTATGAATATCCACCAATAGAAATTTTAAGCAAGCCAAACAAAAAAAGCTTAAGAGGTGGAGCAAAAGCTTTAACAGATACAGCAGCAAGATTGCAAAAAACTTTATATAGTTTTGGTGTATCTGCAAAAGTAGAAAATGTATCTGTGGGGCCAGCTATTACTAGATATGAATTAAAACCAGCAGAAGGAGTTCGTGTTAGTAAAATAGCTAATTTAGCAGATGATATTGCTCTTAATTTAGCAGCAGAAACAATTAGAATTGAAGCCCCAATTCCAGGAAAACAAGCTGTAGGAATTGAAGTACCAAATTCAGAAAGAGAAGCTGTTCACCTAAGAGAAGTTTTAGATAGTGATGAATTTAAAAGTAATGAATCAAAACTATCTATTGCATTAGGAAAAGACGTTGCTGGAAATGTACAATTAGCAGATATAAGTAAAATGCCACATGTTTTAATTGCTGGTTCAACTGGCTCAGGAAAGAGTGTATGTATAAACACAATAATAACTAGTATTATTTATCATGCAAAACCAAGTGAAGTAAAATTTGTTATGGTTGATCCAAAAGTAGTTGAGTTATCTGTATATAATGGAATACCACATTTATTAATTCCAGTTGTAACAGACCCAAGAAAGGCAGCAGGTGCTTTAGCTTGGGCAGTACAAGAAATGGATAATAGATATAACTTATTTGCTGAAAAGGGAGTAAGAGATTTAAAAGGATATAATAAAGCAATTGAAAATGAAGAAGGATTAGGTCAATTGCCACAAATTGTAATTATTGTAGATGAGTTAGCAGACTTAATGATGGTAG
>CANPAC010000061.1 GCA_947571975.1 uncultured Clostridium sp.
ATATAAATGCCTTTTGCTATTTTTAATAATCAGCCTTACAAATCAAGAGTTGTAGTAACTTAATATAATAATATATTTTTTGAATTTAATTAGTATATTCTTATACAAATTTAGCATTAGATACAATTTGAGCAATATTATAAATTAAACGTTGTTTATCTGGTGTACAATTTAATAATACTTCATATAAATCTCTATTTAAATAGTTATGATTTTTTGGTAAAGCTCCCCCAATTAAATATTCTATACTTGCATTTAATGTATTTCCTATTTGTACTAATCTCTTTAAATTTATGTGTGTAGAACCTCTCTCCACTCTACTAATATACACTGTTGTTACATCTAATTCTTCTGATAATCTTTCTTGTGACCAACCTCTCCCCTTTCTTGCATCTCTTATTCTCTGTCCTATTACCTTATAATCGATTTCCATTTTTACCACTTCCTTTTCGAAAGTAAATATAACATCATAAGTTCCATTTGTCAATATGTTTTTTGTAATTTATATGTAAAATTTTAATAATTTTGCATATTCTAAACAAAAGTCACAAAAATCCTATTATCAGGCAAAAATTGTGACTTTTGTTAAAGAATTTCTTACTTAAAAATATAGTTAAAAAATTGCTTCTTTAGCATATTTGTTATTAACAATTTTATCATATGGAGCATTTTCTTTTAATTCTCCAGCCATTGTCATTACTTCTTGTAATCTATTAAAAGATTCTTCTTTTAAAACTGGTGTGTCATTCCAAGCATCAATATCTTTATAGCTTTGGATAGCCTTTGATAACATTTCTATGTCTGTATCTGGGAAAAAGCTTGAAATTACTTCTGCAATTTCTTTTGCTGTATGTTCTTTTACCCATTGTTGACCTTTATAAATTGAATTTGTAAATTTTTGAATAGTTTCTTCATTGCTTTCTATATAACTTTTTTTAGCAAAATATGCTGTGTATGGAATTTCTCCAGCAGCTTCACCTACTGATGCTACAATGTATCCTTTTTGTTGCTCTTGTGTCATAGATGCTGTTGGTTCGAATAATGTTACATAATCGCTGTTTCCACTAGCAAAAGCTCCTGCCATTAAGTCAAATTTTATACTATCATCTAAAGTTGTATCTTTTTGTGGGTCAATTCCGTTTTTCTTTAATACATATTCTAATGTCATATATGGTACTCCGCCTTTTCTTCCTGGAATTACTAATTTTCCCTTTAAGTCTTGAAAACTAAAATTTTCTGTTTTATTTCTTGCTACTAAAAAAGATCCATCTTTTTTAGTCATTTGTGCAAATACTTGTGCATAATCTTCTTTTCCTTCATTGTAAACATAGATAGATGCTTCTGGCCCAGCAAATCCAATATCACATTGGTTAGCAAGTACTGCTGTCATAACTGCATCTGCTCCTTGACCTGTTGTTAGTTCTATGTTCATTCCGTTTTCTTTGAAATATCCATTATTAATTGCTACATATTGTGGTGCATAAAAGACAGAACGTGTTACTTCATTTACTTTTATAGTTTGCAAGTTTTCTTTTTGTTCTTTTTGTTTTATAGTTGCTAATATTCCTATTGCTATAGCTATAATAAGTACAATAGCAATTACAATTAATCTTTTTTTCTTCATATTACACCTCCTTTATTTTATATATTTTATGTTGAGGTTTAAAATATGTGCTATTGCTAATCTTACTTATTTACTTAAATTTTTTTGAGTGCATAATAAATTTTTCTAATCCTAAAACTGCTGCATACATAATGCCTGCTACAATTCCTAAAATAATCACACTTGCCATTACTAAGTCTAACTTAAACACCTGCCCACCATAAACAATCAAATATCCGAAGACCTGCCTTTGACACCAAAAATTCTCCTGAAATAACTCCTACTAGTGAAAGACCTATGTTAACTTTTAAAGAATTAATAAAACTAGACAGATTAGCTGGTATTACAATTTTAGTTAGTATTTGTAATTTTGTTGCCTTAAATGTTTTTGCCATTTTAATAACTTCTTTATCTGTTTTTAAGAAACCATTTAGATTTTCTAAAATTGTTACAATTAAAGAAATTGCCACTGCCATTACAATAATAGCTCTCATACCTGCTCCTACCCATATAATAATAATAGGACCGTAAAGCAACCTTTGGCAAACTATTTAATACAACTAAATATGGCTCTGCTACTTTTGATAGAAAGTCTGACCACCATAAGATAATTGCAATTATAATCCCTAAAATAGTTCCTAATAAGAATCCTATTATTGTTTCATAAACAGTAACACCAATATGTTTTAGTAAATCATTTGAGCTTAAATTCATAAAAGTCTCCCAAATTCTACTTGGCTGACTAGTAATAAAGCTATCAATTATTTTTTGATTTGCTAAAATTTCCCATATAACTAAAAAAGCTGCTAATATAAATATTTGCGTCAAAAGCACCAAGTACTTTTTGCATTTCTTATTTCTTAAATATTGTTTTCTTTCTTTTGAAATTTGTTTATTCATCGACTTCTAACTCCTTCCATAATGTATTGAAATAATAACTAAATTTTGCTTCTTCTCTACAATTAATTGGATTTCTGTTTTCTATATCGAAGTCAATTTTATGAATATCTTTTATTGTTCCTGGTCTTGCATTTAGTACAACCACTCTATCTGACATACTAATTGCTTCTGAAATGTCATGTGTAACTACTAAAGCTGTAATTCCTTCACTTCGTAAAATGTTATAAATATCATTTGTAACCATAATTCTAGTTTGATAATCTAGCGCAGAAAAAGCTTCATCTAATAATAGAATTTTAGGTTTTACTGCTAATGTTCGAATTAAGGCTACTCTTTGTCTCATACCTCCTGATAATTCAGATGGATATTTATCTTTAAAATCATATAAATCATATTTTTTTAATAATTCTTCTACATAAGCTTTTGATTGTTTATCTTTTCTTCCTTTAATTTCTAACCCAAACATCGTATTACTTAATATGCTTCTCCATTCTAGCAAACAATCCCTTTGTAACATATAACCTACTTTAGGAGAAATACCTTCTACTTTTTCCCCTTCTATGTAGATTTCTCCAGATGTCTTATCTTCTAATCCTGCTATAATTGATAATAATGTAGATTTTCCACATCCACTTGGTCCGAATTATACTTACAAATTCTCCTTTATTCATTCTTAAATTGATATTTTGTATTGCAAGGATTTCTCCTTCTTTATTTTGATATTTTTTGGTTACATTTTTGACTTCTAGTATTTTTTCCATCATTTTTTGCCTCCTTAAGGGTTATTTAGTTTATTTGCCCTTATTACATTTTATGTATATTAATATAAAGGAGTTACTTGAAATTATATATTTAGGGACGTTTCCTTTTTCACATTTTTGTGAAATTTGGGACACTGCTTATAGTTTAGCATTTAATTAGCTATAAATTTCTATTTTAAAGAAGATATACTATAACATATAGCAAAGAATTTATATAAAATATTTCTTCAAATTCTCGGCTGCCTTACAAACATTAATAAATTCTAATCCTATAGAATGCGCCTCTTTCAAGCCCAAATACTAATTATTATATTTTGCAATAAATAATGAATGCAATATGAATAAAATTAGAAATTCTTGAACCTCTTTTATGGAAAATGTTCGCGCTTTAAGCGTGAAATGGTGCCATAAAAGAGGTTTAGAATTTCTTACTTTATGAATGAAGCCGAATTATTTATAAAAAATATAATAATTAGTATTTGACTTGAACATCCCTCATTCTATAGGATAAGAATTTTTAAATATTTTAAGTTGCATTCGAATTTTCATAAATATTTTATATAAATTCTTTGCTATTTATTAAATTATATATTACTAAAAAGGAAAATCATTTTTTCTAACATGTAAGCAGTGTCCCACATTTCACAAAAATGTGAAAAAGGAAACATCCCTAAATATACAAATCAAGAGTTGTAAGTAGTTAGAACACTAATCTTTTGTCATTAAGCATTATCAACTATTGATAGTTTGCTTTTAATTTCTTCTAGGTCTTTTTTTTGTATTCCTGTTGTTTCTATTATAATTTTTTCATCTAAGTTTTTGTCTAACATATTTTTAGCAACTTCTTTTCTGTACTCTTGTCTTCTTCTTTCTTCTCCCTCTTTTTTTAGTCTGTCAATTAATTCACTCATATTACTATCACCAACCTTTCTTTCTATCTTTTCAAGCAATTGCTGTTGTATTTTTTCTTCTAAAACATTTTCTAATAAATAATTAATAATATTAGACAATTCATCTAAAATCTCATTATCACTAGTTTGATTTATTATAATATCTAAATTTTCAACTAATTCCTTATAATTTCTTGCTTTTTCAATAAGCATAGCATAGCTAAACATTGTATGATTCTTTAGTAACATATGTTTCGAAAATTTATTAATATCTACAAAATTATACTCTAAACCAATTTTATATTCTTCATATGTATAGTCATCATATTGTACATCTTTAAAGTTTTTTGGCATTTCCCATTTTTGATTTCCTGTATAAATAACAATTGGTACTATAATTGGATAATAGGTATTTTCCCATATCTTCCTATTTCTGCTCCACTCTCTCATAATATCTAGACAATAATTTAATATTCTAAATGGCATATTATTATCCTTTGTAGACTGATGTTCAATTAAATAAAATATCTCTTGATCTTTTATCCTATATACTAAATCTGCTTCTTTTGATTTGTATTTTTTAGTAATATAACTATTTGTATATCTAACTAATTGTTCTTCTCTGATATCTTCTCTTGGTTCTACAAATTGATTTATAAACTGAGCTACTTCTTTTTTATTTTGCAATATATTTTTTATTAATTTGTCATGGGAATAATTTTTTTCTATTGTTTGCTCTAATTTGTATTCTTCACTTTCTTCTGCTAATTGCATAACAGCATTTAATCTAAAGGTATGAATATATTTGATATATTCTTTATATGTAAATACTTTCATTTATCATTCCTCCCTTATCTTACCATACCTTTCATAAAAAGTCAAATTTTATTTTATAGTTAAATTTTTTTTTTAATTTTTATATCTACTATTTGATTTTCTTTTACTTTTTTTGGATAATATCTCGACTTAATTTGAAATAAATATTAGATTTAATTTTTTGAATATGAAAACCGTTTTCTTAATTATATTAAAACACTAAATGAGAAGGTTTGCAAGCTTTTCTACAAATCTTCTCATGTTTTGACAATACTTCTTATATTTCTACAACGTTTTTTTATGTTATACACTTCTTTTTTACACTATAAGATACAAAAAATCAAATATCAACCTTTTTTATCTTTAATTTTCGACTTTTTATTTTTACAAAATCATAGCTATTATGTATCAAAATACTCACTAATTTCTTCTAGTCCCTCGAAATTTTTTTGTCTTAAAACATCATATAAAACAATATTAACAGAATTAGCAAGATTCAAAGAACGCAAAGTTGTCCTCATTGGAATTCTAATTGTTTTATTAATATATTTTTGTAATAAGTCCTCTGGCAATCCTTTTGTTTCTCTTCCAAACAATAAAAACACTTCTTCTAAATCTTTGTAATTAGGCTCTGAATACACATGTTTTCCCTTAGTAGTAGCAAAAAACATATTTGTTTCTTCTGGTTTATATTTATCTAAAAACTTTTCTAAAGACTCATGTTCTTCAATTTCCACTTTATCCCAATAATCTAATCCTGCTCTCTTTACTGATTTATCATCTACTTTAAAGCCCAATGGATGCACTAAATGTAATTTAGCGCCTGTTGCAGCACATGTTCTTGCAATATTTCCTGTATTAGGTGGTATCTCTGGTTCAACCATTACTACATGTATTTTCAAAATTATTACCTCTTTTCTTTTTATAATTAATTTTAGATGGTCAATCTGGGACAGGCACAACTTATCCATAAATGGTCATGTTGGGACAGTCCCACTTTAACCATTCCTTTTTTGTCTTATATACTCATATAATATTATACCTGTTGCAACAGAAGCATTTAAGCTCTCTGTTTTTCCTATCATTGGAATCTTTATTTTTTCATCTGCTAATTCTTGAATTTCTTTCTCTACTCCATTTGCCTCATTTCCAATTATAATTACTTTTTTGTTGTAACTAATATCATAAATTGTATTTTCTGTTTGTAATGATGATACTGTAATTTTATATTTATGTTTTTTTATTTCTTTTAAAGTTTGTTTTAAATCTTCACATTCAATTATTTTAACTCGAAAGATAGCTCCCATTGTTGAACGTACCACTTTAGAATTGTATACATCCGCAGTACCATTCGATACTAATATTTGAGTTAATCCAATACTATCTACAGTTCTTAATATTGTCCCTAAATTTCCCGGATCTTGTATATCATCTAAAGCAACAATAATGTCTTGAGTATAATCAATTTCTCTATCTTTATTGTTTTTTTCAATTATAGCTAAAATTCCTTGTGGTGTCTGAACTTCTGATAAATATTTGAAAATTTTTTCTGTTACATAAATACATTCATATTTTGCGATTTCATACATTAAATCTTTTGGAATTACTGCATTTCTTTCACAGTCATCACATAAAATAATTTGCTTAATCGATACCTTTTCTTCAATCGCTTCTGCTACTAATTTAATTCCTTCTATAACATATTCATTATTCATGTCTCTATATTTTTTGTCCTTTAATTTCTTTATATGCTTAACTAGCTCATTTTCTTTGCTTGCTACTTTTTGCATTTTTTTCAGTTCCTTTCAATCATTTTTCCATTTATAATAGTTATCTAGTACCTGTACTAGTTTAGTCAAAAATGGTCAAGTTGTGCCTGTCCCACTTTAGCCATCACAGCTTTAAAAATTCTGTTACATCATTTAAGATTTGACGTTCGTTATCGCTTGGTATTTCTAGTGTTATCATTGGTTTTATACCATTTGAAAATTTTATTTTGTTTCCATATCTTTTTACTAATTCATTTATATCTAAATCAAATTTGTTTGGCTCAAATGTAAATACTACTGCTGTTTTTGCGTTTAGGTTATTTTTATTCTTTATAACATTACTAGCTATTTTGCTTAAATTTAATTTTTTAGCTAAATACTTTATTCTAGCTATGTCAATTAAATTTTCTAATTCTGGTGGCATGTTCCCAAAACGATCTATGATTTCATCTATTACATCTTGAATATCTTTTTCATTTTTACATAGAGCAATGTTTTGATATATTTCTATTTTTTGGTTTGCATCTGCTATGTATTCATCTGGTATATAACTTGTTACATTTAAGTCTATTTGAAGGTCTATTTCTGGCTCTATTTTAATTCCTTTCATTTCTTTTACTACTTCATCTAATAAATTACAATAAGTGTCATATCCTACTTGCTCTAAGTGTCCTGATTGTATTTCTCCAAGCAGACTTCCCGCTCCTCTAATTTCTAGGTCCCTCATAGCAATTTTAAATCCAGAACCAAATTCAGTAAATTCTTTTATAGCTTTTAGTCTTTTGTCTGCTACTTCAGTTAATAACTTATCTTTTTTATAAGTGATATAAGCATATGCTTGTTTATCAGACCTTCCTACTCTTCCTCGTATTTGATATAATTGTGCTAATCCCATTCTATCTGCATTTTCAACTATTATTGTATTAGCATTTGGTATATCGATTCCAGATTCTAGAATAGTAGTACATACTAATACATTTGTCTTGCCTTCTATAAATTCCTTCATGATTTCTTCTATTTTAGTTCCTGTCATTTTTCCATGTGCATAAACCACATTTGCTTCTGGCACTAGCCTTGCAATATCGTCTGCTTTTTTTCCGTATTCCTTCTACATTATTAAACAGATAAAATATTTGACCATTTCGCTCTAATTCTTTGGTGATAGCTTCTTTTACTACTTCTTCATCATATTCTAACACATAAGTTTGAACTGGTTTCCTGTTGTGTGGCGGCTCATAAATAATTGACATGTCTCGTATTCCTACAATTGACATGTGCATGGTTCTTGGAATTGGTGTTGCTGTCATTGTTAACACATCTACATTGGTCTTTAATTGTTTTATTTTTTCTTTATCTTTTACTCCAAAACGATGCTCTTCATCTACAATTAGTAACCCTAAGTCTTTAAATTCAACATCTTTACTTAGCAGTCTATGGGTTCCAATAATAATGTCTACTTCTCCTAATTTAAGTTGTTTTATTACTTCTTCTTGATATTTCTTGCTTTTAAATCGGTTTAAAATTTCTACTTTTATTGGAAAGTCTTTTACTCTTTCTTTAAATTCTTGATACTGTTGTTCTGCTAGAACTGTAGTTGGTGCTAAATAAGCTACTTGTTTGTGGTCCATAACTGCTTTAAAAGCTGCTCTTAGTGCTATTTCTGTTTTTCCATATCCTACATCTCCACAAAGTAGTCTGTCCATTGGCTTTTCCATTTCCATATCTTTTTTTACTTCTTCTATACAACGTAATTGGTCGTCTGTTTCCTGGTATGGAAATTTTGCTTCAAATTCATTTTGCCACGGATTGTCTTTACTAAATCTAAATCCTTGTATTTTTTCTCTTTTAGCATATAGCTCAATTAATTCTTTTGCTACTTCTCTTAAATTGTTTTTTACCTTTGTTTTTGTATTTTCCCAGTCTTTTCCGCCCAAGCGATTGATTTTAGGCTGAATAGCATCTCCACCTACATATTTTCTGATAGAATCTAAGTCATTTGTTGGAATATATAAAATGTCATCATTTTTATATTTTATTTTAATGTAGTCTTTAATTGTTCCATCTGCTTTTATAGTATTTACACCAATATAAATACCAATTCCATATTTCTTATGAACAACATAATCTCCTATTTTTAAATCAGCAAAAACTACTTTCTCGCCTTCTTTAAAATCTGTATTAATAATTCTTTTTTTTCTTTTTTCTCCATCTATTAAATCATTCGCAGCAATTACTAATTGTTTCAAATCATAGTTTTCAAATCCTGCTGATAATTTTCCTATTGTAATAGTTACAATGGATTCTACTGATTTTACAATAATTGTTTGATTTAGCTTTTCTTCTATTTTGTTAAAAATTTCTTTTTCATTTAATAGACTTTGTAATTTTTTTGCTTTTTCTTTATTTTCTACTAACAAATAAATTTTTTTCTTTTCGTTTACTGCTTTTTGTAAATCTTCTATTAAGTTTTCAATTTCACTTTTATAATAATTTACTTCACGATATTCAAACTTATATATTTCGTTTGCTAGTTTGTTTTTTAAATCTTGTTTATCTATATAAATAATCTGCTTTTTTTCTAACTCTTCTTGTACTTGTTCATAATTTAATAAATAATTTATAGCATCTAGTATTATTTTTTCTTTTTCTACTAATAGTTTTATTAAGTTGTTATTATCTATTGAAATATTACTAGCTCTTTGTTCTATTTTTCCAATTTCATCTAAAAATATACAATAATTACTAGATAAGTAGTCTAATATTATTTCTTGTTTTTCATAAAAACAATTAAAATACTTATCTATTTTACTAATATAGTTTCCTGCTTTAATTTGCTCAATATCTTCTTCGATTATTTCTTTTTGTTTATCATTTATAGCTATTTGTTTTATTTTTTTACAAATATTTTCTATTGTATCTTCTAAAATATATTCATGTGCTGGATATATTGTAGCTTTTTCTAATGTTTTAACTGATCTTTGACTAATAATATTAAAATTTCGAATAGAATCAACTTCGTCTCCCCAAAATTCAATTCTAATTCCTGTTGTTTCATCATTTGCTATATCTACAATTCCACCTCGTATTGAAAATTGCCCTCTTCCTTCAATTAAATCATATCTTACATAACCTAACTTAACTAGTTTTTGTTTAATTTCTTCTAGTGAATAACTTTCTCCAACTTTAAAGTTTAGTTCATGATTATATAATGTCTTTTTGCTTGGTATTTTTTGCATGATAGCTTCTATTGTTGTAACTAAGATTATGTTTTTCTTAGATTTAATTTGATTAAATGCTTCTATTCTTTGGTATGGAAGGTCTTTACTTTCTGCTATATAATCATAGGTCACAATTTCTTTTTTAGGTAATAACACGACATTTTCTGTAAAATATCTAATATCTTCATATATTTTTTTAGCCTGAATTTCATTGTAGGTTATAATACAAATTGATTTTTTACCAAATTCATGAATTGCTACTCCTATTTGTGTTTCTCCAACGTCAGTTAAGCCCGATATTGATATCGGACTTGTTTTATTTTCAATTTGTTTTAGTAAATCTATGAATTTTGCTGATTTACCAAGTTCACCTAAAATTGTATTCATCTTTCTTCAATCCCTCTTGGCAATTTTCCTTATTATACTATATTTTATGTAAAAAATAAAGGTTTAATCATTATTTTATATTATAAATGGCTAAGTTGGGACAGGCACACTTTAGCCATTGTTTTAATCATCTACAACTCTTGATTTGTAAGGCTAATTATTAAAAAATAGACAAATGAATTTATATAAAATATTTCTTAAAAATTCTCGG
>CANPAC010000062.1 GCA_947571975.1 uncultured Clostridium sp.
CCCCTGTTAGACTTGCTATACTTATTCCTGCTAAAATTAGTAATACTATGATTGTCCTAATATTCCGTTATGACTATTTTTTTAATTTAGCCAACATTTTGTAATTTATTATCTTCATTTCCCATATTTAAAATATTGAATTTATAATATATAGTTATTTCTTTACTTTCTGATATTTCTATCTTATCTACTAAAGATACAAGCATTGTTCTTGTTATTTCTTTCATATTAACAAAATCACTTACAAGTTTATTAATGTCTATTGAAGAATCTTCTTTTTCTTCTAATTCTTGTAACTGCTTTATTCTTTCTTCTGCTTGTTTTCTGTTTTCTATTTGTTTTGTATAAAGTCTTGTAAAATCTTCATCTTCAAATAGTCCGTTGTATTTATCTTCATATAGCTTGTCTATTCGCTTGTTTATATCTTTAACTTTCTTTTCTAAAACAAGAATTTCATTTTTAACATTAAACCTATCTTTGATTATCTTGTCTTTTGATGTATTGGCTATTTTAGTGTATTTTTCTTCATTTAAGAACTCTCTACATCTTTTCTTTATTTGCTCAATTACAAAGTCTGTTACTTTTTCTAAATTGTTGCTATGTGGTGTGCATAACCCTAAATGTGTATTTGTTGCATAGGTATTACATCTTAAATAAAATGTTGTTTTGTTTGGGTGTTTTTGTGGTACTAAACTTAATTTTTTGCCACACTCTTTGCAACATACTACCCCTTTTAGTAGCCAATCATAACTTTTTACTCGTGTTGATGTCCTACTTTTTATCATATCTTGGACTATATTAAAAGTTTCTTCATCTATTATTGGTGTGTGCATATCTTTTACGACTATTCTATCTTCTTTTGGCATTATCATTGTTTTCTTGCTTTTATAGTTTATCTTTTTAGTGTTTCCATTTGATACCCAGCCAAGATAAGTTACATTTTGCAATATTCTTTTTACTGTGTTTCTGTTCCAGCCTCGTTTTATACCATCTTTTCTTGTATGTGCATTTCCTACAATTTCTGATGGCACTAGAGTTCTTTCATCTGTTAGTATTTTTCCTATTTCTGTTGGTGTCATTCCATTTCTTGCTAACATAAATATTCTTCTAACGATTGGTGCTATATCTTGGTCTATTACATAATGGTTATAATCTAATGGATCTTTTTTATAGCCATAAGTTGGATATGTTGTCATTACTTTGCCTTCTTTTGCTCTTGTTTTCTTGCCATTTCTTACTTTTCTTGATGTATCTCGTAAAAACCACTCATTGAAAAATGCTTTAAATTGTACCATTTCTTCTGATGTTTCAATATGCCCTGTGTCTATGTCATCTGTTACTGCTATAAATCTTACACCTTTTTCAATAAAAAATTCTTCTAAATAGTACGATATTTTGCTTGATAATCTTCCAAACCTAGATAAGTCTTTTACTATTATTAAATTAATTTTCTTATTTTCTATGTCCTTTATCATTCTATTAAAGTCTGGTCTGTCAAATGTTGCTCCAGAAACTCCGTCATCTGTGTAGTCATCATATACTCGTATATTGTTTTCTTTGCAAAAATTTCTTAAAAACAATTTTTGTGTGCTGATACTACCACTTTCTCTCTCATCTTCATTGCTTACTATTACTTCGCCATTACCAACTTCTATATTTTCATTGGATAATCTTTCATATAACCCTGCTACATATTTTTCAGGATTTGCTATTGTTATCATAAAAACCTCTCTTTCCAATAACAATAGGTTTCCTCCTATCCAATTTATAACTGAATTATATAATTTTTACAAAAATATTTCAACTCATATTTAAAAATTTAGGCTAGATTATATGTAAAATACATACAATCTAGCCTATACAACTATTTATTATTAACTTTTTCAATTAAGTAATTTATAAATGTTTCTTGTAACTTTTCTTGTATTGTTTTAGCATTTTCATCAAATACTTCTTTTATTTTATATTCTTGTTTCATATAAATACCTATTCCTTCCCTTGAATAGCTATTTATGGTTATTAATTCAGTTATATAAATTTATTAACCTATTGCTATTCAACATATTTTCCAAAATTCTTGATTAATAAAATCATTCCTAATACCTCTTTCTAATTTAGAGTAAAAAAATACACCTTGATTATTTCAAAGCATACAATTTAAACATATATTTTATTACTCTTTATCATATTTGGATTTACAATATTACTAACTCTTTTAGGAACTGCATATCCTGCATTTATATTATCTTTTAATACTAAATCACTACTATTTTTGTCATAATCATAAGCACTTCTATTGCAGTTTACAAATTGTAAATCATTTTCTTTCTTTTTAGTAGATAAATATTCATTATCCCTATTTATCTGTACTAATAATTTTTGATATTCTTGCTTTTCTTCTTTTTCCTTTTTTCTTCTGTTTTGTGCATATATTCGTTTTTGAGTTTTGTTCTTTTCTCTGTTTTCCTGCCTTCTAGTTTCTTTCTCTTGAATATATCTCGAATCTTTTTGAATTATCTTTGTTATATATGACATACCAATTTTTAATTTCTTTGCTATCTCTATTGGTTTTAAATGTTTTTCAAAAAATAATTCAATAATTTTCTCTTTTGTACCTTTGCTGTCTAACTTGTGTTTTATTTTTCTCACCCTCTTTCTTTTTTAGTTTCTCTATTCTAACAAACTACAATTTCACACCTACTAATAAAAACAAAAATATATAAATTACTTTATTGTGTTGTTAATAGTCCGTTTAAAATCTTAAACACATTGTTATTACAAACTTTTCTCAAAATTTAGTGAATTTTTATTCTACAACTTTTAGCAATTAGTTTTGAAGAAAGTATTGTAATTATATTAGTATTATAGTATAATAAATATAGAATGTCAATAACAATTTATTATTTTTATTAAATTGTTTATGTTTTTTATAAAATTTGATTTTTAGAGAGGAGATAAATTTGTATGGAACTACCAGAAGTAACCTTTTTTAGCGATTTCTACTTTTGGTTTAATACTGAAACTAAAAAAGAATATTATGCTACACCTTTATATTTTTATAAAGCTGATTTTCATTTAGATACTGAAAATAAATTAAGAGATGTGTATTATAAAGAAACTGAAGAAACAGATAATGGCTTAAAGCACCCTGCCTCTTTATACTTTCCGTTTCACGAAAAATTTGGACTAATGCTATTAAGATTTTTAAATGCTGACTTGTCTAGCTATGAAATGGCTAATAAAACTTTCTTTTATGCTTATGGTTTTGAGATATTAAGAGATTTAGATAAAGATTATAAATTTGAATTAAGTAGTAATTATGGCAGTAACGAAATTTATCTAAAGGCTACTACTAAAATATTTGAAGATCTACAAGAAAATCTAGTTGATTTACAACAAGAACTAACAAAAGCAGTTACCTATATCTATAACTTAAATAACAATAGTAAATTAGAGAAATATACATATACTGAACGATATGCAGTTTACTTAATAAAGAGAATTGGAAATTTACATACATACTATAAAAATGACTTTGTTATGAGAGATAGTTATTCAAAGAAATATCAAGAATTTTGTAATAAAAATGAATATGATATATTAGAATCTTTACATACTAAAAATATGTTTCTTTCAATGAGTGATACTCACAAAAGTAATGATTTATCAAGTGTTTGCTATGCTATACTTGATGAACTTTCTAAAACACCTAACTATCCAATAAAAAAATGCCAAAATTGTGGAATGTACTTTATTCCAACCTCAAAAGTAGATGAAATTTATTGCGACTATCCAAAAGAAAACTCAAAAACTTGTAGAGATCTAGGTGCTTTTCAGTCTTATACTGAAAGATTAAAGCAAAATAAGGCTATGGGCGAATATAGAAGAACTTATCAACAAAAATTTATGCAAGTTAGAAAGAATAAGGAAAATAAAGAACTTTCTAAAGATTTTGAAACTTGGAAAAAACAAGCTAAAGAAAAAATTAATCTTATGAAAAAGGGTAAACTTACTGAAGATGAAGTCTATGAGTGGATTTTGAAAAATAAATAATATCTATTTTTATTCTTATATTTTATTTTTTTACTTAATAGATTAGAGGGGTAAAAGGCAATAATGTATTGCCTTTTACCCCTCACTTTTATTGTAGAATGTATTTATTAGAATATAAGGAGTGTTTTTACTATGAATCGCCGTAGAGGAATTAATAATAAATTAAATGTCATATCTGAAAACTTCAAGAAATTCCGTGCAGAAAGTGGATTTTCTCAAAAAGTTTTATGCGAAAAATTAGAATTGATTGGTCTTAACTTATATAAAGCTGATATATATGCTATTGAGCATAATAAACGTTGTGTAAAAGATTATGAATTATTAGCATTTTCAATCGTCTTTAATAAACCTGTTGCTGATTTTTACAAAGATGTTAATGATTTTAGTTAATTTTAGTTTTTAATTTTGTACTTAATTAAGTTCCGAAAACTGGTAATAATTTTGTTATACTAACTGCTTAATTAAGTACATTTTTCTTTGATTTTGATACCATCTATTAGACCAATTTTATATGCTAAATGTGTCTTAAAATTGCATATTTCATATATTAGATTATTTATTTCTTCTAGCTTTCCTTTTTCTGTATCATCTAATTTTTCAATTAAGGTACTAGTTGCAACTTTCAATTTTTGTACTGCTATTTTATATTCTGTACTATCTGAATATGCATCTTCACATTTTTTTAGTTTATCGTCTATATTTTTGTCATACAAATTTAATGCTACAAATTCCGTAGGTTCTTGAATTTGTTTTATATAATTCAAATATATTTGCTTTCTAGCTTTTACATCTTTTTTTACTTCTTCAATTGTTTCATACTTTTCAAACACATTTATTACATCTATAAATTGAGCCATCATAAATAGTTCAATATCTTGCCTTGTAAGGCTTTTATCATTGTTCATATTATTTCACCTCCCTCCTCAACCATTTTATTTATCATATCACTTTTTAAATTTTTCGACAATACTTTACTGTCGTTTATTTTTGTTGTATAATAAATTTGAAAATTTTTTATACAAGGAGAGTGTATCTATGAGTAAGTTATACAAAAGATATAATGAATTAAAAGCTACTAATGACAATCAATTATATTTATTTAAATCTGGTATGTTTTTTATTTTTTTAGATAGTGATGCTAAATTAGTATCTAATGAGATAAATTTAAAATTAACAAAATTAAATGATAATATTGTAAAATGTGGTTTTCCTATTAATAGTTTTGAAAAGTATTCTAATTTACTAAAAGAAAGAGGTTTTGAGTTTTCTATTATTGATGAAAATTCTTCTATTGTTACTTCTACTTCTAATTACTTAAGTAATATAGAAATAGTAAATATGATAAACAAAATTAAAAATATGGATATAAATAAAACTTCACCAATTCAAGCATTTAATATATTGTCTAATTTCAAAAAAATATTAGGAGATAAAAACGAATATGAAAACAAATGATGAAACAATTATTTATCAAAAATATTTAGACTTAATTTACTATTCAAATGACTTAGTTAGAAAATACCCTAAAAGTGAAAGATTTGTTTTAGTAGAAGAAATTAAACGTACTTTATATAGTGGTCTTAGACTTTTAGTTTATGCATTAAAAATTTATAACAAACAGGAAAAGTTAAAATACTTGAATGAATTAGATGCTTGTTTAAAACTTTTACAAGTACATATTAGAATTTCTTTTAAATATAAATACATCTCTATGCAAAATTATTCTACTTGGAGTGATAAACTTACAGAAGTATGTAAAATGTTAGGTGGGTGGATTTCTTCATGCCTAAAAAAATAAAAAATACATTTTATAAAAATTTAACTTTTGAAAAACTATATTTAGCACATAAAAGAGCGAGAAATCATAAAACTTATAAATTAGATGTTGTAGAATTTGAAATAGATTTAGAACGAAATTTGACTTTTTTACTTAATGATATTGCTAATAATACTTATAAAGTTGGAGAATATAAAGAATTTAAAATATATGAACCAAAAGAAAGAATTATACAAGCATTACCTTATAGAGATAGAATCGTACACCAATGGTATGTTGAAGAATTTATTAAACCTTATATATTACCACGTTTTATTAATACTAATTTTGCCTGTTTAGAGAATAAAGGAACTCATAAAGCTGTAGAACAATTGCAACATTATATGAGAATCTTTAAACGAAATTATGGAGATTTTTGGATTCTAAAATGTGATATAAGTAAATTTTTCTATAACATTGATACAAATATATTATTTGATGTTCTATCCAAATATATTTCTGATAAGAAATTGCTAGATTTTACACATTTACTTATATTTGATGGTACAGATAGTATGAATAAAAAAGGAATACCAATAGGCAATTATACATCACAATTTTTTGCCAATATCTATATGAATGAATTAGATCAGTATGTAAAACATATCCTAAAATGCAAATACTATGTTCGTTACATGGATGATTTTATTATTTTATTAAAAACTAAACAAGAATGTATTGAAATTAAAAAACTGATAGAAAAATTTATAGATTCTCATTTGGAATTAAAGTTAAATGATAAGTCTAGGTATTATCCTTATTCAATGGGAGTTAACTTTTGTGGCTATCGAACTTTTACTACTC
The DNA here is from genome assembly GCA_947571975.1 of uncultured Clostridium sp. Classification (GTDB taxonomy): domain Bacteria; phylum Bacillota; class Clostridia; order TANB77; family CAG-508; genus CAG-269. The sequence continues at coordinate 6,674 of CANPAC010000062.1, forward strand.
ATAGATTACTTCGTGTTTCTAGTAAAACTAAAATTAAAAACAATGTTAAAAAGTGGAATAAATTATGGGAGTTAAATAAACTTAATACAAAGCAGGCAGTAATGAGTTTAAATTCTTGGCTACGGACATTCAAGTCATTGTAATTCTTATAAGCTACAAAATAAGATTTTAAATTCATGTGATTTTTTATATACTGAAAATGCTAGAAATAAAATTTATGAAGATTTATTGAAAGATTATTATAATTTTTAAAGACAGTATTCTTTTTAATACTGTCTTTCATAATCCCAAATATTCGTCATTTTACTACTAACTCAGGAATTACTGTTTATGTGTTTATGATATAGAAACAAGTCTATACCAAAAGAATTAAACTTCTTTGATACTAAATCACTCGGTGTTCTCCTTGAAGATACACCCCTCTGGACTTTTAGGCGATATATATCCCTAAATAAAAGAGCATCAAAGTGGGAACTAAGCACTACTGGACGAAAACTGTTGTTAGTGTTAGCTTCACCTGTGTTGTTGTTGAATGCAAACACACCTGCGTTGCTACCATTGTTAGCATGACCACCACGTTTGAACACTGGGTTGCTAGAATTAGGAAAGTTAGAGTTACTAGAGCCCCAACTACCAGTATTGCTATTGCCAGAACTAGAAGTAAGAGAATTTGCAGTTTAATCCTTATATATATCTATTCTACAAGTATTATTGTAGAGAGATATTCAAAATGATATTTAATCCACACACATGTGCATCGATTTTTTAGCTCGTTTGCACGGGCACTCTAAATACAGATATGTTTTAGTTTAGTCTGCCCATGCGTTCAATTTATTCTAATTTTCTTACCAAGTATCAAGTAACAAAGCTATGGTTGGGAACTAAGCACTACTGGACGAAAACTGCTGCCAGTGTCAGCTCCACCTGTGTCGTAGTAGAATGCAAACACACCTGCGAAGCTACCATAGGAAGCACGACCACCACGTCTGAACACTGGGTAGCTAGAATTAGGAAAGTTAGAGTAACTAGAGCCCCAACTACCAGTATTGCTACTGCCAGAACTAGAAGTTTCATATACTGCATCTCCATATTTATTTGTATTTCCATAATAAGTTGATTGTGAGCCTGTTGTTTCTATATATTGGTCAACGTATTTAGAATTGTTAGAATCCCATAATTTACTTCTATTATCATTAGATGCCCCACCTTGATATATTCCAGCTACATATTCCCATGCTCCTCCTGCCATATCATATACTCCATATACATTTCCTGTTGTTGATGCATTTCTTCCACCTGTTTCATTATATTTACATGTTTTTGTTATTTCTGTTGTTGCATTGTCTTTACCATTTGATGCATTTCCACATAGTCCTGTTATTGGTGAATAATTTGATGTATTGTTGTAATATGGGTTATTCCATACTTCACTATTTTTTCCATATACACTCATACTTAAATATGCCACTGCTCCCCATTCTGTATTCTTCATCATGTGTGAATCTAAGTTTGTTGTATCTGCTAATGAGTTTTTTATTTCTTTTCCATCTATTGTTACTGTTTTTGTTAAATTTTGACATACATCAAACATTCCATTTACGTTTATTCCTCTCCAGCTTGTTACATTTGGTTTTACTCTTACTTGTAAGTTTGTATTTTGTCCTCCTCCATTAGTTGCTAATTTTTCTACTGTTGGATTTTCTACTACTTCTGAACTATTGCTACTTGCTTCATATTTTGCTACCCATATTCCTGTTAGGTTTCCTAATCCTCCATTTCCCGAATTTGTGAATGCTGGATGAATTACCCAATTTCCTTGTGTTGGAGTAGTTGTAAATCCTCCTGCTGTTTCTATTTCTACTTTTTTAGTTTCATCTATTACATCTTCTGTTGTACTTCCTGTACCTTTTAAAAACGCTATTTCTATTGTTTCTGCTGCATTACCCTTTGTTGGCACTTTATAGGCATATCTTGGTATCCATACCCAATAACAATCGTTTCCTCCCCCTGTAGTTTTTATATTTGCCCACTCTTTTCCATTATAATTAGACCAACCACTTGGAGGTTCATTATTTATTGTAGTCGTTTCATTTGGCTGATATGGAGCTGTTGTTCCCCATGTTACGTAATATGTATTTTCTACATTAAATCCACTTATATTTGGTGAATTTGCTCCTCCCATTGTTTCTGCTAAAGCATATGGTTTTAACGGTGCATCTTTTACAGTTGTTCCATTAAATATATCCGATACTTTTATTTCATAGTTTCCTTTTGTTGTGGTTAAAGTTTTATCTATTAATTTTTCTCCTTCTTTTGATAATACTCCATATTTTTCTAATATTACCTTTAAAGTATCATCTGATATATTCCCATTGTTTCCTGCTTGTTCTCCTAATATATCTGTTTGTATTTCTTCTTTTATACTTGCTATTTCTGTTGCAATCTTTGCATCTTTTGCTCTATTTAGTAATCCATTATCTCCTGTTAATGTTGCTATGCTAACTCCTGCGAGTATTAAAAGAATTATAATTGTCACCACAAGAGCCACCAAAGTTATACCTTTTGTACTTTTAATCTTATTCATCTTTTGAACTCCTCCATCTCATTTATTAATTATTCGTATCATATCATAACATAATATGTTTTTCAATGATTTTTGAAATAAAAATATTTTTATTTGTGTGTGTTTTCTACACACACTATATCACAAACAATATTATAAAATCAAGAAAATAATTATTTTTTTGGAGAATATGATGAAAAAATTTAATGAACAACGTAATGTAATAGGTAATCTAATAAAAAAATATAGAGAAAAGAAAAATTATACAAAAACTCGGCTTATCTCAAAAACTAGAATTACTAGGAATTGAACTTGATAGGTTTGAAATTTATAAAATAGAAAATGGAAAAATGATAGTTAAGGATTTTGAACTAATTGCTTTATCTATTGTTTTAGATATACCTTTCGATCAAATAAAGAAATTAGTAGATTTTGATTAACGAAAATATGTGAATTTATATTATTTTTTAGATAGAGCCTTAAAACTGGCTCTATCTTTCTAAATCCCATTCTTTTTCTCTTTCCTCGTGTTTAAGTTGTTTTTCTGCATCTACATAAGTATTAGTTTCTTTTTGAAAATCTCTAACTAAATTATCTTCTGCTCCCATATCAAATTTTTTACAAATCCAATGTATGAATTTATCAATGGTTTCATAGAATTTATCTATTATTTTATTTAATCTGCTATTCTCTTTTTCTAAACCTTTAATTTTACTTTTATATTTCCATTCAATATCAGATTCCTTTTGCTTGTATTCAGCCTTAATATGTTCTACTTCATTGTGTAAATTCGCATTATCACTCATTATTCTAT
>CANPAC010000063.1 GCA_947571975.1 uncultured Clostridium sp.
TAGTTTTGCCTTGAGCATTCCTCATTTTTTCGGTTAAGAATTTCTAAATATTTTCAGTTGCATTCGAATTTTAAAGAAATATTTTATATAAAGCCTTTTCTATTTATCGAATTTATCTTACTTACAAATCAAGAGTTGTATAATATAGGAAAATAATATATTTTAAGCGAACTGTTTTTATTTAGTTGCAATATGTATATTTTGTATTTCTGCTTTCATCTCACGAGCAATTATATTTTGAATTTGTGCAACTTCTTCTTGCTTTATCTCTGAAATTCCAATAATAACATTAACACTATTTCCATTTACAAAAACAACATTATTTTCAAAACCTTTTGTACTAATCAAATTTTCACAAATCATAATACTATTTTTAATAGCATTTATTTTTTGTATCTCCTCTGTAGCAGCCTGTTTACCTATTTCTAATGAATTACTACTATTTAAAACCTTTTCATAAGTTTCTAACATTTGAGAATACATCTTATCTCTTTCTAATTTTGATTTTACAAAATAATCGTCGCTATTATTACTACTTGTTTCCTTTGTTATCGTCTCATTAGCTGTATTATTTTCTTTACTTATACTTTCTTCCTCTAAAGAATTAGTAATACCATTATTTTCATTATTATTTTCTGTTTCTACATCATTGCTATTTACTAAAGTTGCATCTCCTATATCTGCTAATTGCATGTCATCCCCAGATTCCATTTGTATTGCTGTTTCAACAGATGTTTGTTTTTCTGTGTTACTAGTATAATTTAAATATCCTGCTGTCATCAGCATTAATACTATTACATAAATAATAATCTGATTTTTCTTAAATAACTTCATTTTTTAAATCCTCCTAAAATATTTATATATTTTTATTGCATTTCAAACACTTGTATTTTATGTGTTGCAAGTCCTGTTACAGCTTCTACAGCTTGTATAATATTAGTTTTTGTTTCAGCATTATTTGCTCCTTTAGCCGTTATAATAGCTCCTTCTACTTTTGGTCTAATAACTTTTTGTGTAATTGGTATTTTTTCTCCACTATCTTCTTGGTATATAATATCTTTTTGTGTATCTGTCTCTTGTATCTTTCTAGTTCCACCTGATGTATCATTTTCTTCTGTATTACTAGTTTTAGTATTTTCGTTATACATAGCTACAACTTCACTTGATTCCGAATAATTAACAAATACTTTAACTTCTCCTACTCCTTGAATTTTAGAAAGAATGCTTTCTAGCTGCTCTGTTAAATTATCTGTTGTTGTACCCATTTCTTTTTCGAACTTTGTAATCTCTTTATTATTCATAGCTAATTGTTTAGTATCTGTACTATTATCTTCTTGTTTAGTTTCTTTTTTATTTCCATTCCAAATCAAATTAATAATTACAATTGTAATAATAAGTAATACAACAAAAAAGACTAAATTTTCTATCTTTTTCTTATTATTTACTATCCCTTCTTCTGGATTTTTATTAACTAATTGTTTTAATTTATCTCTAAACATTTTTCATTCACCCCATATTCTTCTATTAAAAATTTTTTTATATTTTGAATATCTGCATTATTAACTTTACTTTCCTCTTGCTCTTTTTTAGGTTCTTCTTTTTTGATTGTAGTATCTACTGGTTTTATTTTTTGAATTTCTGCTATCATTTTATTTTCTAAATTATCTTCTTGTTGCTTATTTTCCTCTTGTTGTTCTGCTTTTTGTACTTTTACTTTTATTTTAGTTATTTGTGTTTCATCTTCATTGTCTGCTATTTTTGCCTTTACTTTACAAGTTGATACATGATACCCTTTTTCTTCTAGTTTTTTTGTAATATCTTTTTCTAGCTCTTGTATATATAAATCTTGTATTCTTTCATTCATAGAGCTTTGGTCTAAATTGCTACTTGTCTTACTTGTTACATATTGTTCTAAATCAAAATTGCTACTTTTTAATATTTCTTTTTGATTAATGAAAGGAGATATAATAGTAAATAAAACATATATTCCCATTACCATTCTAATATATTTTTTTGTTTTATTATTCGGCAATAGCATTTCTAGAATTGACACAATCACAATTGCTAACCCGAGCCCTTTTACCCATGAACTTATAAATTTTATCATTTTAAAGTTTATTCCTTTCTTTGCTTCTTAAAATCTTACATAGTAATGAAAAATTTCAATTTTTTTAAACTAACACCCCTTATCTATACATCATTCCAGTATTTGATATTTTCAAAACTAGGGTTGTCCCAATGATAATCATAAAAGAAATACTAGTTAATATTGCTAGAAAAATCTTAAAAATATCACTTATCTGTTCTAATAAATTTGTTACTTTACCATCTGCTAATGGTTGTATTAAACCTGCTAAGAGCTTATACGCAAAGCTTAATGTAGCTAGTTTTATAATTGGCAAAATACAAATTCCTAAAATAATAATAACTCCAACTAGTCCAACCGCATTCTTTAAAATAACTCCACAACCTAATACGCTATCTACAGCATCTCCTAGAATTTTCCCTACTACTGGAATAGCTGAACTTACAACAGCTTTCGTTGTTTTAGCTGTAATTCCATCTACACTACTTGCCATTGTTCCCTCTAAAGACACAACACCTACAAATAAAGTCAAAATAACACCTAAAAACCATACTATTCCTGACTTGAAAAATTTTGCTAACTTATCAATTTTTATTTGGTCTGAAAGCTTTGACAAAATTATCAATGCTGTAAAAACCATAAGCAAAGGTAATATAACATTTTGTATCATATTTCCTATAAAATTTATCATAAACAAAATAATTGGTTCTATCATTCCACTTGTTGCAATGCTTCCAGTTGCCATCATTAAAGTAATCAGCATAGGAACTAACATATTCATAAAAGCAACTAAATTAGTAGTTGTATCTTGTACTAACTTCACAATATCAGAGAAATTACTTAAAATAATTGTAATAATCAATATATATTGTGCATAATATACCAATTTTGAAATATTGTCATTCTCTAAACTTTCGCTAATTGATTTCAAAACACTATGTATAACAACAATAGCTAAAATACTTCCAATTGCTTTAAATGCCGCTAATACTTCCGTTCCTAACAAACCTAGCACCTTTTTACCAATACTAGCATTATCAACCTCTCCCTTAATAGCATCATTTAAAATCTCATCTAAATCTATATCCCCTAAAACTTCATCCGTATACTGTTTTGAATTCTTCAGAAAATCTTGAATGCCAAACTCCCCTTGTTGTTCCTCAATCACTTCTTCACTATCACTAACTGCATAAACAGGAGCTATTATTATAAAATCATATAAAATTAAAAATAAAACAAAACTTATTATTACAGTTGTTATTACAACAAAAAACTTTCTCATTCTTCTCTTTCGTACTCCTTTTTTATGGCTAAAGTGGGACAGGCACAACTTATCCATTTTTGGCTAAATTGGGACAGGCACAGAACTATCCACATTTATGTTGGTAATATCTTTAATATAATTTCTAATAAGCTTGATATTATTGGAATTGACATTGATATAATGATAATTTTAGTTCCTATCTCAATTTTACTAGCAATTGCTGCTTCTCCTGAATCTTTACAAATACTAACAGCAAATTCTGATAAAAATGCAATTCCTGTTATTTTAACTAAAAGTGTTAAAAATGTACTATTAATAGAAGCTTTATTAGCTAGTGATTGTAGCAACATAATAATTCCTTGTAATTTGTCACTTACTAATAACAATATTAAAACACCTGTTAATAAACTAATGTAAATTGCAAATTCTGGTCTATATTGCTTTAATAAAATAATTATAATAAGAGCAACTAAGGCAATTCCTATTATTTTAATAACTTCCAAGCTTTTGCCCCCTTTTTCATTAGTTTAGGCTTGTCAAATTTATGGCTAAAATGGGACAGGCACAACTTAGCCATTTATGGTTAAGTTGTGCCTGTCCCATTTTAGCCATAAACTTAACCATCAAAGATTAAATATTGTTCTTACTACACTAAATAATCCGCTTATTTCTTTGATTACCATTGTCAAAACGATGACTAATCCTGCTAATGTGGTCATCATTGCTTGGTCTTCTCTTCCTGCTCTTACTAATACTTGATGCAGCACAGCAACTAAAATTCCAATTGCTGCTATTTTAAATAATAAGTTTATATCCATGTCTCCATTCCTTCCTATATGAAATTTATTATGTAGTTAATTGTCTTTTTATTTAACATTTAACATAGTATAATTACAATCGCTAGTCCTATTGTTGTTCCTAATTTGCTATATAATTTTTCGTTTTTTTCCTTTTGTCTCTGTGCTTCTTTTAGTTGTGTTTCTAAAAATTTTTGTGTGATTTCTATTTGGCTGCTTTGTCCTTCTACGTCTGTTTGTCCTAATAATTTTGATAAGGTTTTTAATACATATTTATCTTCTTTTGTTAGATTATTTTCACTTTCTTCTATTGCTTGTTCCCATGCAAGATTTGCCGTGTTATTACTCATTTTTTCTTTTGCTAATGTAAATACTTGTCCTACACTTTTACTAGTGTTTTTTGCTATTTCTTCAAATATTTCTGGTATTGGTTCATATGTAAATTTTATTTTAGATTGAAACATGTTTAAGGCATTTTTCATTTCTTCTAATTCATTTACTCTCATAACATATTTTTTAGCTAGATATTTTCCTATTAAACTACATGCTACTAAAATAAAAAATAGCATAAAATATTTTATAATTTGCATTTTTATTTTCCTCTTTTCTTTTGTCTAACATTTTAAAATTACTATATTATATGCATGTGATATTTTTTTAGAACTTTATTTATTTATAATTATAAAAAAAGCACCTTTTCTATTTGTTTTGTTTCAATTAATTGATTAATTGCTATATTATTTTTGACATCTTCTATAGTTTTTCCATGCATTGTAAATATTCCTTTTACTCCTGATATCATGGCCTCTTCTATAGCCTGTACATCTTCTTTTGAACCAATTTCATCACATGCAATTATTTCTGGTGCCATAGAACGTATTAACATTTTCATTCCTTTTGATTTACTAACATTTTCAATTACATCTGTTCTCATTCCTATATCATTTTGTGGTGCACCTTTGTACATAGCCGCAATTTCTCCTCTTTCATCTACTAAGCCACATGTCATACCTTTAAAATTAAATTCTTTTATTCCATTACTAATATTTCTAACAATATCTCTTAACATAGTTGTTTTACCCTTTCCCGGAGGCGAAACAATTAAAGTATTATAAATACTTTGGTTTTCTATGTCTATTATTTCTTGCAAAAGATATCTACTGCAATTAATAATTTCTCTTGCAATTCTAAAATTCAAACTTGTTATATATTTTAAATTTAAAACTTTACCGTTCTTCTATTACTACTGTTCCTGCTATTCCAATTCTATGCCCACCTCTAATAGTTAAAAAACCTTCACAAATTTGATTTTTATAAGCATAAATTGAATTTTCGCAAAGTCTTTCTAGTATCTGTAAAATCTCACTACTACTTATTTGATATTCTATTACTATATCAGCTTGTCTTGTTTTTAATAGAATTGGTCTTTCGACTCTTATCCTTATCTCTTGTAAATCTTTTTGCATATTTCTATCTTGTTGTAATGTATTTTTTAATAATGTATAAACAGCACTAGGAAAGTATCTTAATATTTCTTCTATATCTTTCAAACTAACCTCCTTTTAATAAAAACAAAAAAACGAACATATATTATATATAATATATGTTCGTTAAATTTAAAATAGAACTATTTTTTATTAATTACTGCTCTATAAATAAGTCCCGTATCTTCATCTTTTTCAAATTCTACTCTATAATAGCTTTCCATTTCTATACTACTTTTTAAATAAGCTATATTTTGGTCTGTTACTTCATATTCTTCTCCATCAAAATGAATTTCTTTAATTTTTTTATCATTATTTTCTTGTATTTCGTTGTGTGACTGAATAGTTGTGAATAACCCTTTTACTGTCGTTCCTCTTAAATTTGTACTTTCATAGTTTTCGAATTTTTGGTTAAATGTATTTACTTCTATTTCACTAATGTTATTACTACTATTAGTCATACTTTTAATTGCCTGATTTTTAATAAACGTTTCTAGAATTGGACTTAATATTTGCCATAATGGATTTTCATTTTCTTCTAATCCTAATTCTTCCATTTGCTTTTGATTTACTAATTTAAATCTTTCTTCTACTTGACCTAGAAAGTTATTTACTTGTTCATCTTCATAATTATTAAGTATCATAGCATTTTCATCCGAAAATTGTTCTATTTCATCTGCATTTGTAAACTTAATTAAATTGTTATATTGATATTTATAATTTTGTATTTGAAATTCATAATTTTCACTTATTTCCTGCGTTTCCATTGATAATCCAGTATAATTTGCTTTGAATGTGATTGTTTCGTTTTGTTCATCTCCTACTGTTGAAAGTATTATTATGTATTGAAGTGAATCTTGCTGTTTTGTTTTTTCTATTTGTATCACAGCATCATTTGTTTCTAATGATAATTTCGTTATTTTTCCTTTTTCTCTATATAAAGTAATTTCATAAATATTTTCTTCTAATTCTGTATTTTCTTGTATGTCTTTTATGTTATTATCAATACTATTAGCTGTGATTCTAGTAGATTTTTTCTGTGCTTTCATATATTCATTTATTTTGTCTAAACTTGATTGATCATTTTTCAGAGTTTCTAGCAAGCTAATTAATATATTTTTAAATTGTTGCCCATCTATTTTTAATTTGTAACCTTTTTGGTTATTTTCTTTTACTTTTTCAAATTGAGACTCCTGTAATTGATTCATAATTACATTTAGATATGTTTCTTGTATTTTTTTCCATTCATCTTTACTTACAGATAATTGCTGCAAACTTTCAAAATTAGGCATTTCTTTTATTAATTGACCTATTCCTTCATAATTTTTGTCTTCTAAATTATCTGTTTCAATAGCTATGTATTTATTTCCTACATATTGTGTCTGAAAACCTATAGTATTTCCTATTTTTCTAAAACTAATAGGGAAATTTACTTCATCTGAATAATTTAGGCTAATATCTTGTTGTAATGATTTTGTATTTTCTTGCGTTTTTCCTGAAAAACTAATATTAAAATTATCTTTAACATTAGTATATTGATTTGCATTTTGATTTTCTGTTACTAACTGAATTGTTCCTTGATTTTCGTATATCTCTTGCTTTTTCTTGTCAAAGTATTGTTTTAGTTGAGTGTCAAACAAGCCTTGTTCTTCATTCCCTATTTGTGAACAATATTGAAAAAATACTTCTTTTTTACTTTTGAATATATCTGTTGCAAAACAAATATAGCCTATTATCATCATTAAAATAAAAATTGATAATATTATAATTGTAATTAAAATGAATTTGCTATTTTTCTTTTGTTCCATTTTTTATTCCCCTTTATATTTATTCTTCCCAATTATGATAAATATTAGCTACATCATCTAAGTCTTCTAGTCTTTCAATTAATCGTTCCATTTTTTCTTGCGCCTTTTCATCTAAAGCAACTGTTGTAGTTGGTACCATTTGTACTTCCGCTTCTAGGAATTCTAAGCCTTCTTCTTCTAGTTTTTCACTAACGGCTGTAAATTCACTTGGCTCTGTTACGATTTCATAAATTTCGTCTAACGCTTGGAAGTCTTCTGCACCTGCTTCTAATGCTATCATCATTAAGTCATCTTCTTCTATTTTAGATGTAGCTTTTTCGATTACAATTATTCCTTTTTTATTGAACATGTAAGATACACATCCACTTGTTCCTAGGTTTCCACCTGATTTGTCAAAAGCGTGTCTTACATCTGCTGCAGTTCTGTTTTTGTTATCTGTTGCTGCTTCTACAATAACTGCTACTCCGTTTGGTCCGTATCCTTCGTATATTATTTCCTCATAGTTTTCGTTACTGCTTGACGCTTTTTTGATAGCGTTATTGATGGTGTCGTTTGGCATGTTTGCTGCTTTACATTTTGCTATAACGTTTTTTAATTTTGAGTTTCCTGCTGGATCTGGTCCCCCTTCTTTTACTGCTATTAATAGTTCTCTTCCTAGTTTTGTAAATACTTTTCCTCTTGCAGCATCTGCTTTTCCTTTCTTTGCTTGTATGTTGTGCCATTTTGAATGTCCTGACATGATTAATTCCTCCTTTAATTTTTCTTGTATTTAAGCCACTTTCAGGCTTTTTACTAATATTTTTATCAAAAATTCAATTTGCCTAAATTACTGGGTTTGCGGGTTCGCAATTTTTTGGATTGTGCCAAAATTGTGCCAGAAATTATCTAAAAATATGTTTTTTAATTTATACTTGTACAAGCACAAATTGTATTTTATTTTTTACTTATATATAATAACACATCTTTTTTTTTTTGTGTAGCCCTTTTTATTGATTTTCAAATTTCTTATTACTTGTACAATGATTTTTTGTATATTTTTTAATATTATGCCACTTAGCCACTCCTGACATTAATTTCAATTTATTAAAGTTTTAAGTCTTTTCTCTTTTCTTTAAATTCCACCAATAAAATCTTCCTCGTCTTCATCCATAAGTCCATTTTCTTTTGAAAAATCTCTTTCTTTTGGTTCATATTGATATGAATCTAGCATCCCCTTTTTATAATTATCAACATATTCAAAGTATTTGTAACAATTTTTTCAACAGTAATATTAGTTGTTCATTTGTAAATACTATTTTTTCTTTTCATAGTATTAGCACCTTTCAAATTGTAAGTTGTCGCTTAGATGTTATTTAATTTTTTTGTTTCTGTTACTAACTCATCAAAGTCTGAAATATAATTTTTGTCTTGTATAACTCTATACTTTTTATATTCATCTAAAGCTAACTTATCTGCTATTTCTCTTTTTATTTTTCCATTATCTTTTAAAATGCTATATTCATTAATTTTTAAGAATATTTCTAATTTTTCTTTCCACTCTTGCATTGAAATAATCTTACCTAGTTTTACTTGTCTTTCTGCATAGTCAAGATACATTGATACTAGATTATTTAATTCTGTAATTTCTTCTTGTGAAAGATAATTTTTTGCTATTGTTACATCTGTTTCAAGTATTTTTCCGTCTGGTGCATTTTTCCAAGTTGTTAATCCCATATTTTCCTTTTTGCTATCCACTCTATTGTAAATTGTTTCAGGAGCTGTCATACCAGTAATTGCAAAGTGTAACTTGTTTTGAACATTTTTGTAAAATTCTTGTGTAGTTTCACTATTTTTATCGTAATCAAAACTACATTCTTTGTATATATCAGTTATTTTTTGATAAAATCTTCTTTCACTTGCTCTAATTTCTTTTATCTTAACTAATAATTCATCAAAGTAATCTTTTCCGAATTTTGGTCCATTTTTTAGCATTTCACTATTAACAACAAATCCCTTTTTTATATATTCTTTTAAAGTCTTTGTTGCCCAAATTCTGAAATCTGTTGCTTCTTTTGAATTTACTCTATAACCAACTGCTATAATGGCATCTAAACTGTAAAAATTTGTATTATATTTCTTTCCATCTGAAGCAGTTACTCTAATTTTTTGAGTAACTGAATCTTGCTCTAATTCTTTTGTTTTAAAGATATTTTGTAAATGATATGTTATATTATTTTCTGTCACATTGAATAATTTTGACATTGACTTTTGCGTTAGCCAAAAATCTTCTTCATTATACAAAACTTCAACAGATATATTTTCGTTATTTTGACTTTGGTATATGATTAAATCTTTTA
>CANPAC010000064.1 GCA_947571975.1 uncultured Clostridium sp.
CTTAGCCATCAACATAAAATCAAGAGTTATAGGGTATAAGGAAATTTAAATCTGTTTTATGTTCTAATATTCAAACAAATTATAATAAAAGTAAAATTTTACAAAAAAGCAAAGAAAAGTATTGCATTTTGTTTTACTTTGTTATATAATTCACCTAATCGGTACAACGAAATAAATAAGAAAGAGAGGTACTTAAGAATGGAAACAGAAATACTAAACAAAATTCTTACAAAAGTAGAAGAAATCGGAACAGATTTAACAGAATTTAAAGGCGAGATGTACAAGTTTAGAGATGAGGTGAACGAAAGATTTGACAAAGTGAACGAAAGATTCGACAAAAACGAAAAGGAATTTGCAGAATTTAAACAAGAGATGTATGAATTCAAAGACGAAATGCACGAATTTAAAGACGAGATGTATGAATTCAAAGATGAGATGTACAGATTTGCAGATGAAGTAAACGAAAGATTTGATAGAAGCACACAAGAAATAGCTGACGAAATTCATGAACTTTCAAGACTTATGAGCAATAAAATGAATAATGCAGTAAATGAAGTAAAAAAAGAAATTAGAATAGTAATAGAATTAAACGGAAAAAATCAAGAAAAAATATATGCTTGAAAATAATAATAAAATATAGGCTTAAATATAATAATATAAATTAAGCCTATATTTTTTACATTATAATTAACTAAAAAATATTATAATAGAAAAAGACTAACAAATTTAATCTACTAACATAGGACCAATATCAGTTACAGTTCCAGCACCAAGAGTCATAACTATGTCATTTTCTTGAATATTGTTTTTTATATAAGAAACACATTCCTTAAAATCAGGAATATATTTAGCTTCTTTGCCAATAGAAATCAATTTGTTTACTAAGTCTTTAGAAGAAATATTATAAGTATTCTTTTCTCTAGCAGCATATATATCTAAAACAATAACATGGTCAAAATTAAGAAGAGCTTTAGCAAAATCATTTAATAAATTTTTAGTTCGACTGTAAGTATGAGGTTGGAAAACTACCCAAGATTCATTATATTTCTTATGAGAAAGAGACTTTGCAATAGCAACAATTTCAGTAGGATGATGACCATAATCATCATATACTCTAATATTATTATGTATTTTCCCTTTAAATTCGAATCTTCTATGAGCACCTGTAAATTTTAATAAAGCAGATTTAATAGCATCTTTTTTAATACCATATGCAGTACATAAAGCAATACAAGCTAATGAATTTAAAATATTATGAGTACCAGGTATTGATAATTTTATTGTATCGAAAAATTTATTTTTATAATAAACATCAAATTCTGCAAAACCATCATCATTAAATACAATATTACTAGCATGAAAATCCGCATTTGTATTTTGAATACCATAAGTAATAGGAGATACACTTGTAAATTGGGCTAAATCTAAACAATTCGTATCATCAGCATTTAAAATTAGAATACCATTATCAGGTAAAAGTTTTACATATTTAATAAACGCATTTTTGATATTTTCAAAAGTTTTAAAATAATCTAAATGGTCATTATCAATATTTAAAATGATTTCTGCTTTAGGACTGAACTTTAAGAAACTTTCTACATATTCACAAGCTTCAATAATAAAATGTTCACTATTTCCTACCTTATAATTTCCATTAATAGGCTTTAAATAAGCTCCTACTTGAATACTTGGGTCTTGTAAAGCTTCTAAAAAACAAAGTGAAATCATAGAAGTTGTTGTTGTTTTTCCATGAGTACCAGAAATACAAATAGTATCTTGATAACAACGAGTTAACTCTCCTAAAAAATCAGCTCTTTCTATTGTAGGAATATTTAACCTTTTAGCTTCTAACATTTCAGGGTCATCATCTTTAACAGCAGCTGAATAAACAATAACATCACTTTTAGCAATATCTACTACTGAATGACCTATAGTAACAGGTATTCCTTTTTCAATTAATGCTTGCACATTTTCTGAATCGGATTGATCTGAACCACTAACATTAAATCCCCAGTTTTTTAAAATGGCGGCAATTCCACTCATACTAACACCACCAATTCCAATCATGTATATGTTTTTATATTTTTTTATAGAATCAATATTTGGCATATTTATAAACACTCCTTTTATCAAACTGAATTATATAATTATATAGCTAAAAA
Source organism: uncultured Clostridium sp. (assembly GCA_947571975.1). Classification (GTDB taxonomy): domain Bacteria; phylum Bacillota; class Clostridia; order TANB77; family CAG-508; genus CAG-269. The sequence goes on from CANPAC010000064.1 coordinate 2,163, forward strand.
TTCAATAGTTTAGGTGAAAATTTAATAAAAAACTGTACAATTTTATATAAAAATATATTATAACAAAAAAGAGATTGATATATACAATAATGTATTAAAAAGAACGAAAAATGTTACTAGAGTTAAAATATTTATAAACTAATTGTTTTATAATTTAAACATAAATAAAACCTACAATTTATAAACTTTAATTTTTTTGTAAAAAAAAGAAGGAAAAACATTTTTTATGAAGAATATTATAATTGTACATAAGATACAGAATATATGTACAAAATAATATTAAAACTTAAGGAAGGTAGGTGCATTCAACAATGCAAATCACAGATGTACGTTTAAGAAAAGTAAATTCAGAGAACAGAATGAAAGCTGTTGCTTCTGTAACATTCGATAATGAATTCGCAGTACACGATATCAAAGTTATCGAAAGCCAAAATGGATTATTCATAGCTATGCCAAGTAGAAAAACTCCAAACGGAGAATTCAAAGATATAGCTCATCCAATCAATGCTGAAACTAGAGAAAAAATTCAAAAAGCTATCTTAGAAGCTTATGAAGCTCCAGAAGCAGAGGAAGAATCAGCAGCTGAATAATTGATAGAGGTCAAAAAAGCGCTTTTACAGTGCTTTTTTTGTTGTAATAAAATAAAATATCTGTTATAATATAGCAAGAACAATAACAATCGGAGGAAAATTATGTATATAATAGTCGGATTAGGAAATCCAGAAAAAGAATATAGTAACACAAGGCACAATATGGGTTTTAATGTTATTAATAAAATAGCAGAACAGTATGAAATTGAAGTTAGTAAAAATAAATTTAAAGGCTTATATGGAAGTGGTATAATAGAAGGAGAAAAAGTAATTTTACTAAAACCACAAACTTATATGAACTTAAGTGGAGAAAGTATAAAAGAAGCAATACAATTTTATAAAATAGAAGCTGAACAAATTATTGTTATATATGATGATATTGATATAAATCCAGGTATCATAAAAGTTAGAAAATCAGGAGGACCAGGTACTCATAATGGCATGAAATCTGTAGTCCATGAATTAAATACTCAAAATTTTAAACGTGTAAGAGTAGGAATTGGGATGCCAGCAGAAAAAGAAAACTTAATAGAATATGTAATTGGAGCAATTCGGAGATGAAGACAAAGAAATACTAGAAAAAGGAACTTATTTAGCAAAAGAAGCGGTTGTCGAAATAATAAAAAATGGAATAGATATAGCAATGAACAAATTTAATTAGCAAATGAAATAATAGATTTAGTAAAAAAGAAAGGAAAGTAAAAATGGCAGAAATAATAATACAAACTCAAAATAACGAAAAAAAGATAGCATTGATAGAAAATGGAAAATTAATAGAATATTATGAAGAAGACAAAGAATATAGAAGAAGAGAAGGAAACATTTATATAGGTATTGTAAAAGATGTTATAAATGGAATGCAATCAGCATTTGTAGATATAGGAACAGAAAAGAATAGTTTTATTCATCTAAAAGATATTTTACCTAAAATAGATGAGACAAAAGAAAAAATAGATGAAACAATAGTAATTAATGAAGTAGCAAAACGAAATCAAAAATTATTAGTACAAGTTAAAAAAGATAGCAATGAAAAAAAAGGAGCAAGAGTATCAAGTCATATTAATTTACCAGGAAAATACATTGCTTTACTTCCTAATACAAATATTATAACTGTTTCTCAAAAAATAGAGGATAAAAAGGAACAAGATAGATTAATAAAATTAGTAAGAGAGAATTTATCAGAGGGAAATGGAGCAATTATCAGAACATCAGCGCAAAATAAGGAAAAAGAAATAATAAAAGACATAAAAAGAGTAGAAAAAAAGTGGAATGATATAATACAAACTAGTATAAATCCAGAACTAAAAGAGCCACAATTATTATATCGAAGTGAAGATATAATAGAAAAAATGCTAGTAGATTTAGCAGATGAAACTATAGAAAAAATAACAATAAATGATAAAAAAATAAAAAAAGAATTAGAAAAATTTAAAAAAGAAAACGATGAATACAAAGATTTACAAATAGAAATAAAAGACCAAGAAAATTTATTATCTATATATGATTTAGAAAAACAAATAGAAAAAATTAAAAATCGAAAGATTTGGTTAAAATGTGGAGGATTTATTACAATCGATAGAACAGAAGCATTAACAGCAATAGATGTAAATACAGGAAAATATACGGGTGGTAACCAAAACTTAGAGCAAACTGTTTTTAAAGTTAACTATGAAGCAACAATAGAAATAGCAAAACAACTACGTTTGAGAGACATAGGTGGTATTATTATAATTGATTATATAGATATGAAAAGTAAAGAAGATAAGGAAAAAATCCAATTATTATTAGAAGAAGAACTAAAAAGTGATAGAAGTAAAACCCAAGTAGAAGGATTTACAAAACTAGATTTAATGGAATTAACTAGAAAGCATATTTGTAGCCACAAAGACTAAGAAAAGAGGAAACATAAATGAAGGTAGGATTCGTACATTTAGGATGTAGCAAGAATTTGATTGATACAGAAGCAACAATAGGATTATTTAAGAAAAACAAATTTGAAATAGTAAATGATGAAACTAAAGCAGAGATAATTGTTATTAATACCTGTGGTTTTATTGAAGAAGCTAAAGAAGAAGCAATTAATACAATTTTAGAAATGGCAGAATATAAAAAAGATAAATGCCGTTATTTAATAGTAATAGGATGTTTAGTGCAAAGATATTATAATGAATTATTAAAAGCTTTGCCAGAAGTAGATTTATTTATTAAGATAGAAGAATATGACAAATTATGGATAAAAATAGAAGACTTAATCAAAAGGGATATTGTTATAAAAAAACTTAAGAAAAGTAGCAAAAAAATAACAGAAATTCCAACAATGCCAATGTTAACACAAGAACAATTTTTAAATAGAACAGTAACAACAGGTAAAAATTATGCTTACCTAAAAATAGGAGAAGGCTGTAGTAACAAATGTACTTATTGTGCTATTCCATATATCAGAGGTCCATTTGTTAGTAGAAAAAAAGAAGATATAATAGAAGAAGCAAAAGAATTAGCTAAACAAGGAATAAAAGAATTAATTATAATAGCACAAGATACAACAAAATATGGAATAGATATATATGGAAAAAGTAAGTTACCAGAACTATTACAAGAAATTAGTAAAATAAAAGAAATAAAATGGATAAGATTTTTATATTCTTATCCAGAAGGGATTTCCGATGAATTAGTTGATATAGTAGCTAAAAATCCAAGAATCGTAAATTATTTTGATATACCAATTCAACATATATCTAATCCTATATTAAAGAAAATGAATAGACATACTTCAAAACAACAAATACAAGAATTAATTGAAAAGATAAGAAATAAAATACCAGATGTTACTTTGAGAACTAGTTTAATTGTAGGATTTCCAGGAGAAACAAAAGAACAATTTGAAGAATTATTAGATTTTGTAGGACAAGCAAAGTTTGATAAATTAGGAACTTTTACATATTCAAAAGAAGAAGGAACACCAGCATCAAGATTACCAGAGCAAATTCACGGAAATACTAAAAAAGCAAGATATAATCAAGTTATGAAATTACAACAAAAAATTTCAAGAGAAAATTTAGAGAAAAAATTAAATAAAAAGTATGAAGTTTTAGTAGAGGACAGGTCTTTTGATGGAAAATATTATATAGGTAGAACAAAGCAAGATGTGCCAGAAATAGACGGGGTTGTATATATCAAAATAACAGATAAGCAAGAAAGAAATTTGATAAATAATTTTGTAACAGTTAAGATAACAGATATTAGTAATTATGACTTAATAGCTGAAATTGTATAATTAAGAAGGGAGTTATTAAATGGACGTAAAATTAAAAACAGGTGAAACTGTAAAAATAATAGTAAGAAAAAATGCCCGGAATGTACGAATATTATTTAGAGGGAGTAAAGATAGGTGTTTATGCTCCAAATAATATGAGAGAAAATATACTAATGTTAGAAAATACATTAGAAAATGAATTAAGTTCACAAATAAGAGATGAAATAAATTCTATAGATAAAAGTGAAATACAAAAAGAAGCAGAAGAAACAAAACAAGTAGAAGATTATGCAAGGAAAATTGGAGTAAATAAAGTAAAAAATATTCATTCAATAGAAATACCAAGAAAAGAAGATGATGAAAAAGAAACAGATGTTAATAAAGATGAAAAAGTAAAACAAGAAGCTGCAAAGGCATCAGAAGTTAATATAAAACAATCTATTGAATTATCTGAAAGGGCAAATGATTTATACGATTTCAAAAAATGGCTAGGAGGAAATATACCACCAGAATTTACAAAAGTAGTAGTAATTGATTCAGAAGATATATCTCAAATGAAAGACGAAAATGGTAAAAGCTATAAAAGAAATTCAACTAGATATGATTTAGCTTTATTAGACAAGAATAATAATGTAGAGCCTTTAAGAAAATACATACCACAATTACAACAAAGAAATGCTTCAGGAAATAATCCAATAGAACAAAAATATCAAATTGATAAAGATGGAAAAGTAGAAAGAGATGCAATTTTAAGTGAATATGAAATAGGAGAAAAAATTGTACAAATTGACAGTAAAGAACTAGGAAGAGTAGAATTAAACATTGGTAAAGAAGAGCATACAGGAAAGGAAACTCTAGGAACCCAAGTAAGAGATAGTAATGCAGTTTATGCAGTAGATACAGATGTAAGAAGAGTAATGGGTGAATATGAAAGAAATGGAGTTCGCAATGTAGATGCAAATTTAGAAGAAATAAAAAAACATGACGAATGTAAAAAAAGTAATGAAAAAGAACATACTTATGAAGATATTGATGGAGATGAGAGTTCTGTATCACATGGATATATGACAGAAGATTATGTTGTAGACGAAAATGGAAATAAATTTACCTATGACGAACTAGCTACTAGATGGGGGAATTATGATAATGGAAAACCAGATGCAGAAGCGGTTAAGGAATGGTTTGAAAAACAAAAACAAGAAAATTCAGAAATGACAATAGAAGAAATAATTGAAAAAGGCGATGAAGAACATGAAGATCCAAGGGCCCCAGAATATTTAATATAAAATCTTGATTTATAATCCGAAAAGTGATATTATATCAAATAGAATACCGAAGTTATTTCGGTAAAGGTAGTAATTTACAGCAAAGTGTTTCAATAGTCGTCATACAAAGCTGAATTAAAAAACGTTAAAAGCCAACTTTTATCTAGTTGGCTTTTGTTTTATGCTTATATAACAACTAAATAGGATTTACATGAACCACTGTTTTATAAATTTTATCTAAACCATTAATATTTTTTTCAAGACTATCAGCTAACTCATGGCTTTCAAAAGTAGACATAGAGCCATCTAAAGAAATTGTTAAAAAGACTAAATATTTATCACCAACTGGAGTAGAAACAATATCTTCTATGTCTTTAATTTCACGATAACTATGAGAAATATCTAAAATTAAATCTTTAGTTTTGTCGTCTACACTAATATCCATTAAGACATTATAGCTTTCTATAAAAATAGTAATACCAGTATAACAAATCCAAAGTGAAATACCAATACCAACAATACCATCAAACCAATAAATATTAGCTAAAGTAAGTAAGCTAGAAAGTAAAGTAAAAGTAGTTACAATACAATCATTTCTATGGTCTTTCATATTAGCTTCTAATAAGATATTAGGATGTTTTGTATAAACATGTTTTGTATATAGAAAAAGACCTAATTTAATAACAATTGTTGCTAAACAGACAATAACTAAAAACCAAGAAAATTGAAGTTTATCACCAGAAATTAGAGTAATAACAGAATCATATAATAGCTTACTAGCCACAAAAATCATTGAAATACTAATAAACATAGAAAAGATATATTCTGCTTTACCATGCCCTAAATTATGATCTTTATCATTAGGAACACTTGCTATTTTATTGCCAATAAAAGTCATCAAAGAAGCAAAGATATCACCTGCACTATTAAAACTATCTGCAATCATAGCTTGGCTATGACTAATAAATCCAACAATAGCTTTTATAATAAGTAAAAAGATATTGCCAATCATTCCATAAATTCCAGCTTTTTTAGTTACTAAAAATTTTGTATCTGTGTTCATAAAACTAACTCCTTCTTATATTCTTATGATTATAACATAAAAAATAGAAATAAGAAAGAGTAAATTTGCAAAATTATACCAAATATGTTATAATTTAAGATGAGGTACAAAGGGAAAAACAAAAGAGGTGTATAAAAATGGAAATACTTACAATAATATATATATTAATATTTATAATTTTTGCATTAGTAGCATATGCTGTTATGCAAATAAAACTATTTGGAATGAAAGTAAAAGACTTCTGGACATTTATTGAAGCTAACCAAATGTTAGACAAGCTATACAAATTTGCAAGACAATACGAAAACATGTCACCACAAGAACAATTAATTTACCTAACAGAAGCAGAAAAAATATTTAAGGCATTTGATAATGTACCAGATACTTTATGGGAAGAAGAATATGACAAATACAAAACAGTAGTATCAAAATACAAAGACATTAAGATGATACGTTGGGCACAAGAAAATGTAAAATAAAGACAATTCTATTTTAACATTTACATTTTAGTATTATTTAAATAAAAAGTTGCTATATTAATATTTTGCAGTAAAGACCATGATTGTTACGCCCTAGCTATGGTTTTACAAAAAAATATTAATATAGCAACTTTTATTATATAATATTTTAAAATATTAAAATAGAATTGTCCTTATTTTACATTAGATTTTGATAATTAATAAGCTTAAAAACACATAAGCATAGCGAAAGGCTTGCTTTTGAAATAGTCTAGATTTGAATACATCAAAAGATTCTGACATAGCACAATATTTATCAACAAATGTTAAAACAAAACCTTCAATTGATTTAGGAAATTCAATAGTAACTGGCCACATATGCTTAGTAATAATATCTTTTTCTTTTTCGTTCAATTCAAATAATTCACAGGCATTCTTACAAGCTTCTTTACCATGAGTAAATGCATGAAAACCTTTTCTACCAGGTTGTCTTACTCTCCAGTCATATAGAAATAAGTCATGCAACATAGCAGCTCTAGTTGCTGAAACATAATCTAAATCATGTTTTTTACAAATTAAATAGCAATAATAAGCAGCAATATAACAATGTTCATAACAAGAGGTTTCATAATGCTGTCTATATTTTTTCATTTCTTGTACAGTTTCATTATTTATTAATTCTTTTATAATAGATTGAAATTCTGTATTTTCATCAGCTAATTCTTTGATAAACGGCTTCATTTTATATCCCTTCTTATTTTCCTGTGTACTTCAAAATTAATTATAGCATAAATGAGGCAGATAATGCAAATTTTTATAAAAAATTAAGAATTGATTTTTTGTGGCTAAGTTGGGACAGGCACACTTTAGCCATTATTGTTTTACCATATACAACTTTTGATTTGTAAGTGAGGTATATCTTAATAAATAGACAATGATTT
>CANPAC010000065.1 GCA_947571975.1 uncultured Clostridium sp.
TCGAATTTATCTTACTTACAAATCAAGAGTTGTAGATGATTAAAGCAATGGCTAAGGTATGCTGTCCCAGTTTGACCATAAATGGCTAAAGTGTACCTGTCCCAATTTAGCCACATCAAATTAGTCTAAACAGTTAATGTATAAATTAAAATACCTATTGATTGAATAATAAATAAATTCAAAACATTAGAAGTAAGTAAATTATTCGTTGCCTCAACTACACCTAGCATATCATCTCCGCTTTCCTTTTTATGATGTTTCTGTGATTCAAAAAAAGTTATAAGTTCAGGAATACTAGTAATAAATCCCAATAAAATCCCTAACACAACCTGAGAAATATTGAATCGATTACACAAATTCCCTAATGTATCCCCTAATAATTCTCCTACAAAATATAATACTACGCCTATTCCTAGCAAAATAGCAACATACAAAACTGTTTTTCTAGTATTTCCTTCTACTTTTTTTCTTTCTATTTCGATTTCTTTTTCAATTTCGCCATCTTCTTTTTCTAAATATAGTTTATGAGCATTATGATTGATATATTGAAACAACATATATAAAATCAAAAAAGCTGGAACAACAATCAAATTCATTTCTACTTTTTTCATAATTAAAGCTATTGGTATTAATATTGTTATTACTACTAATACAATATCTATTCTAATTGCATAGTTGCGAAAAGCCTTTTTATTTTTATTTGATAAAATTGATGCTATATATTGTATAAAATTAATTACATTTGAACTTAACACATTGAAAATACTTGTACTTACTAATCCTGTAAAGCTAGAAATACTAATGGTTAATAACTCTGGCACAGAAGTAGCATAACCAGCAATATTTCCCACCGTTTTAGCTCTCAAGTTTAAATTTTCTGCTAATTTTCTAAGTGTCGGAACTAACACATATTTAGAAATTAATACAATTACTCCTGAATATAAAATAAACTTAATTATTTCGGTAAACATTTTTATCTCCTTTAATATTTCATTAATCTTTATTAAACACATCTTTTTCTTTTATTTTGTCCAATTTCTTGCTAATTATAAAATTTTATAGTATAATTTTAACAAAAAAACAAAAGTGATGCAAGGAGTGTCCCTCTATCCCTAAAATAGGGATTTTAAGATGCATCCCCTAATCCCTGTTCGGAGGTAATAAAGTATGATTGATATTAAATTTTTAAGAGAAAACCCAGATTTAGTAAAGGAAAATATTAAGAAAAAATTTCAAGACCATAAACTTATTTTAGTTGATGAAATTATTGATTTAGATGTAAAAAGTAGACAAGCAAAACTAAATGGTGATAATTTGAGATCTGAAAGAAAAAATTTAAGTAATCAAATTGGTAGTTTAATGAAATCTGGTAATAAAGAAGAAGCCGAAAAAATAAAAGAACAAGTAAATGAAATCAATCAAAAATTAGAAGAAAATGAAAAATTGGAGAATGAATATGCAGAAGAAATTAAAACTAGAATGATGAAAATTCCTAACATTATGCATGATTCTGTTCCTATTGGTAAAGATGACGGTGAAAATGTAGAAATTGAAAAATTTGGAGAGCCTATTGTTCCTGATTATGAAATTCCATTTCATGGAGAAATTTTAGAGGCTCTATGTGGTCTTGATTTAGACAGTGCTAGACGTGTTTCTGGAAATGGTTTTTATTATTTAATGGGTGATGTTGCAAGGCTTCATTCTGCTGTCTTAACTTATGCTAGAGATTTTATGATTAATAAAGGATTTACTTATTGTATCCCACCTTTTATGATTCGTTCAGACGTGGTAACTGGTGTTATGAGTTTTGAAGAAATGGATGCTATGATGTATAAAATTGAAGGTGAGGATTTATATTTAATTGGAACTAGTGAACATTCTATGATTGGTAAATTTAAAGACCAAATTCTAAAAAAAGAAGATTTGCCATATAATATGACTTCTTATTCTCCTTGTTTTAGAAAAGAAAAAGGAGCACATGGTATCGAAGAACGTGGAGTTTATAGAATTCATCAATTTGAAAAACAAGAAATGATTGTTGTTTGTGAACCAGAGCAATCTTGGGAATGGTATGATAAAATGTGGTCATACACAGTTGAATTTTTCAGAAGTATGAATATTCCAGTAAGAACATTAGAATGTTGTAGTGGAGATTTAGCAGACTTAAAAGCAAAATCTTGTGATGTAGAAGCTTGGAGTCCTAGACAACAAAAATATTTTGAAGTAGGAAGTTGTTCTAATTTAACAGATGCACAAGCTCGTAGATTAGGAATAAGAATAAAAGGTGAAAATGGAAATTATTTTGCTCATACCTTAAATAACACCGTAGTTGCTCCTCCTCGTATGCTAATTTCTATTATGGAAAACAACTATCAAATAGATGGAAGTGTAATTATTCCAGAAGTTTTAAGACCTTATATGGGTGGATTAGAAAAGATTGAAAAAAAGAATTAAAAAACTATGGATTTAGGGCTTTTCCTTAAATCCATCTTTTATAAATTTATTAAAGGAGTGTCTATTATTTATGTTAGTAAAAAATCCTAAATTCGAAATTTCTGCTGTTCGGACCATCTCAATATCCTTCTAATGGCTTATTAGAAGTGGTTTTAGTTGGTAAATCTAATGTTGGTAAGTCTAGTTTTATAAATACTATGATTAATAGAAAAAAATTAGCACGAACTAGTAGTGAACCTGGTAAAACTCGTCAAATTAATTTTTATAATATAGATGATAGTTTTTACTTTGTTGATTTGCCTGGTTATGGCTTTAGCAAGATGTCTAAAAAAGAACAAGAACATGTCGGAAAGTTTATTGAAAATTATTTATTTAATCGAAAAGAAATTGCTCTTATTATCTTTTTAGTAGATATAAGGCATGACCCTACTGAAAATGATAAATTGATGTATAATTATATGATTTCTTCTAAATTACCTTGTTTAATTTTAGCAAATAAGGCTGATAAAATTGCTAAAACTAAAGTAGATAATGCCGTTCAATCTATTCAAAAAAAATTAAATCCTCTTGGTGATATTACTACTCTTCCTTTTTCTTCAGAAAGAAAAGTTTATCAAGATGATGTTTGGAACTTTATTGATAATTTTATTTGTTAAAACTGTACTATACGGAAAAAGAGATGCAGTCGCACCTCCTTTTCCTTTTAACTACTTTAAGCAACCCTATACACAAACCACTTTCCCGATTTTCTTACCCTGACAAGAATCTTTCTAGAAATTCCTTTTTCTATATCTTCTTGTATTTGTCCATTCGAAAATCCACATTTTCCAACATAGTACATTATTGTTCTTTTATCTACGCTTTGATGCATTAAAAGATACCAAATCTTGAAAATGGCGTCTATTTTGTATCTTTCATATAAATTTCCGCCTTTAGTTCTAGTAATTAAGCCTAAACTATTAGCGCTTTCTATTATTTCTTCAATTTCCTTCTCCTTAGATGGAAACTTCTTTTTTGTCCAGTTTACATTTAGTTCACTTTTAGTATAAATAAAATAAAAAATTTCTTTGCATTCCTCTCTTTTATACAAAAGTTTTAAATGTCGCAGCTCTTTTTCTATTTCTTCTTCTGTTACTGCCTTAGCTACTTTTCGCCCATTCTTAAGTTTTACTCCATCTCCAAGTTGATAAATACCATATTTAACTCTTTTTATTTCACCATTTTTTAACATTTTCTCCATTATTTTTGTTATATATCTTTCTGGTATTCCTGTATTTTCCTGCACCTCTTTCCTTGTAACGTATTTTTTTTCTTTTGCTTGTTCTTTAAAGTACCTTAAAATCTTTTCTCTTTCTACAGTACTCCGTTTTTGTTCTGTCTTTTCAGACCTTTCTAATGTTACTTGTTCACTCATTACTTAATGTCCTCCTTTTTATTAGAAAATTTTAGTTTTTAGGTTGCCTTAATTCTACTTGTTTTATGTAGATTACTATATTATACAATAATATGGCTAAAAAAGCAATATTATTCAAACAAAAGAGTAGAAACTAAAATAGCTCTACTCTTAATTTTTTTTAATTAACAACAACATTTACATTTGCATTTTTTCTCTTTTTTGCAGTTACAAAATATTAATATAAGGGTCAAAATAAATAATAGTCCTAATACTACTGCTAATACAATCACTGCTGGTAATGCTGCTAAAATAGCTGCTGCTACTGCTGCACCTATGATTAATCCAATAACAAGAGCAAATGCTGTTAATAATATAATTGCTACAATTCCTAAACAGTTTCTTTTTTTTGCGCATTTTTCTTCTCTATTGTCATAGCAATAAATTGTTTCTTGTGGCTCCATTAAAAGTCACCTCCAATATAGTACCTTGTTTGATACTATATTGTATTATATGTCGTTTTTTGTCATTTTGTTCCATTTGTAACTAATGTAAAATTACTTCCTCCATTACTTTTGCTAAATATTTCATACTTGTTAAACATTGTTCTAAAGTATTTCCTGTTGCACCAACTTCAATAATACTAGCATATTTTCCAGTATGTTGATTATATCTAGATTTTGTTAAAGTAATTGGTTTAAACAATCCGAGGGTACATTTCTTCAGCTTTTTCTTGAATCTTAATTGCGAACTTCAAATTCTGATTCCAATTAGGATGTGATAAACCTCCATTGTCTGTTCCGAATAACAAACATCAATTGTGCAGCAACATCAGTTTCGCCAATTTTTACAGTAGGTGCATAATCGCTCCTACTTCCAATAGCATCTCTATGTACATCTATTATAATATCTGAAGGAGTAGATTTTAGTATATTTTCAACAGTTGCTAAAGAACGTGTATAAGAACCATTATAAGATGGATAATCATGATAAGAAGTATCATGTACTACATTATAGTTATATTGTTTTAGTTGATTTTCTAATTCTGTTCCTACTCGTGTTACTGTAAAGTTCATATCTGTTGTTCTATAATTTCCAGTAGGTGTATATGGATATGCTTCACTAGATGTATAGCTTTCACAGCTATGGGTATGGAATAATACAATATTTCTATTTTCAATTGTAACATCTGGCTGTAACATTTCATCTGTTAATTCATAATCTGTTTCGTTCTTTATTTTTACTTTTTGATACATTTTATTATAATTTTCTTTAATTGGATTATTTGTAATCACTTGAGTTGCTAATCCTGTTCCGAGCTGTTTGCAGTTGTTGTTCTTCTTCCTTTTTCTCGTTTTGCTGTTCATTTGCTAATTTAGTTTGTTGTTCTATCTTTTCTAGTCCTTTTATTGAACTAATTTGTGTCTTTAAAATACTTTGCAACATTTTATCTTGTGTTATTCTGTTTTCTTGTATTTCTCCTTTTTCTTCGTCTTGAATACAAGATATTGTTGGAACAGCTTGCTCTACACATTCAATCATGTTGTTTTTATTCATAAATTTCTCTAGCATATTCCCATCTTTTGTAACATTTATACAACATTTACTTATTGCTATAACAACTGTTACAGTTGCTATAATTCCTATTCCATATTTTTTTATATCTCTCATTTTTAGAACAGTAACATTAAACATATTTTTCTCCTTGTTCTTGTCCGAAATTCTCCTATCTATATATATATTCATGTTACTTAGGTTTTATGACAAAAAAATAGAATACTGTATTTAGTATCCTATTTCCATTTATAAAAACTTATATTTTCCTCCAGAACCAATCTAGACTATTGTCAATACTTTTCTTTCCTTCTGCTTTTGCTTCAATATCATCTACCCATAAATAAGAAAAGAAACTAATTAAAACAAATACAAAATCTATTGCTATGCATCTTGATAATGTTGCTATCATATATCTAAATTCTTCTGATAATGTTGCTATTTGGGCAACATGAATTACTAAAACTATTAAATAAGCAAATAATACAATTGCTCCTATATAACTTTTCTTTACTTCCTGAGCTAAAAATATTAATAGTACTGTAGCTGCTAACATAAGTATTAAAGTCAGCGGGTTTGATATATCAAAAATAAACATCTTTTGTTCCTCCAATTTTCTTTTGTTTAACTAATTACATGTTATCATTATTTTTCTATTTTATCAATATTTTGTGTTACTTTTATATTACATTTGTATTACATTTATAAAATAGTATATATAAATATTTTGTAGAAAATACCCAGATTGTTTTTTTTGAATACATTTTTATTTCAGTTTTCTCTCTATTAAATCTGCTATTTCTCTAGCCTTTTTAGTTATATATTCTTGTTCTTCTCCTTCAATCATAACTCTTACTAATGGCTCTGTTCCTGATGGTCTTATTAAAACTCTACCATTTCCATCAAATTCTGTTTCTAGCTTTTCGATTGCATTTTTAATATCATTATCTTTATCATAATCATATTTTTTAGTACTATTTACTTTTGCATTAACTAAAACTTGAGGATATAATTTTACCATATTAGCTAATTCAGATGCTTTTTTATTGCTTTCTATCATTGCCTTTATTAGCATTAATGATGTTAATATTCCATCTCCTGTTGGATTATAGTCTAATAAAATAATATGACCTGATTGTTCTCCTCCTAAGTTAAATCCTTCTTTTAACATTTCTTCTAATACATATCTGTCTCCTACTTTAGTTTGTAATAACTGTAAGTCGTTATCTTTAGCATATTTGTTAAGTCCTAAATTACTCATAACTGTTGCTACTATTGTATCTTTATTTAATTTTCCTTTTTCTTTTAAGTTACTTGAAATAATTGCTAATAATTTGTCTCCATCAATTTCATTTCCATTTTCATCAATTGCTAAACATCTATCTCCATCTCCATCATAAGCTACTCCTAAACTTAATTTGTTGTCTAATACAAATTTTTTTAGTCCTTCTAAATGTGTAGATCCACAATTTTCATTTATATTAATACCATCTGGATTATTATTAATAATTTTATATTTTATTCCTAATGATTTAAATATTTTTTCCGCTACTACAGATGTTGCTCCATTAGCTGTGTCTAATCCAACAATAAAGTCATCTGGTATATTTTTTTCAAATATTTCATCAAAATGTTTTCTGAAAAAATATACATATTCTTCTATTAAATCTAGACAGTATTCTGAAACTCCTATTTTATCATTTACGGCAGTAAAATCATCTAATTTTCCAGAATCCATTAACTCTTCTATTTCTTCTTCTAAAGTATCTGGTATTTTCATTCCTTTATTACTGAAATACTTTATTCCATTGAATTCATATGTATTGTGAGAGGCTGAAATTACAACACTTGCATCTGCTTTTAATTTTCTCGTTAAATAAGCTACTGCTGGCGTTGGTATTACACCTAATAGTTTTACATTTGCTCCATAACTTAAAAATCCTGCAACCATTGCACTTTCAATTAATGTTCCAGATATACGAGTATCTCTTCCTATTAAAATTGTTGGTGTGTGGTCTGTGTGTCTTGATAATACACATGCTCCTGCTTTGGCTACTTTATATACTAAACTTGGTGTTAATTCTGTATTAGCAATTCTTCTAATACCATCTGTTCCAAAATATTTTCTCATTTTTGTTCTTCCTTTCTTTGTTTTTAAGAAAGTAAAAGTTTTTATTTAACTTCTACTAAATTTCATTACTAGTTTTTCTTTCATTGTTAACTCTATTATATTGGGTTCTCCTAATTCTATTCTTCTATTTTGTAATACTAATTTTGGATTCAAAGTTGTAATTTCTTCTAACTTGTCTCTTCCTATAATTTCTTTTAGTTTTTTTATAATTTGAGGTATTCTAGGATAAATTGTTCCTGGTCTGTGTACATCACTTCCTAAAAGATGTATCATGTCGTTTTCTAGTAATTTTCTTACCATTACTTGGGCTTTTCCACCATAGTATCCATCTATACTAGCGTAGTTTGCTTGCATTAAAACTCCTGCTTCGATTAAGTCATTAATAATTTCTGGGTCTTGTTGTACAAAAGCATATCTTTCTGGATGTGCTAATATTGGAATTATCTTCTTTTTCTTCATTTCATATACAATATCAAATAAGTTTAATGGTTCTACATTTAATGGCATTTCAAATAAAACATAGTTAGTGTCATTTATAGTAGATGCCTTCTCATATTTAACTAGTTCAATTATATTTTCTGACAGATAAACCTCGTTACCTAAGTATAGTTGCATTTTTATGTTTTTTTCTTGTATTTGTTGATAAATTATATTAATCCACATTTCGCGCTCTGGTGCATTTGTTTCATAATATCCTTCCATATAGTGTGAAGTAGAAATGATTGCTTCAAATCCTGCTTTTCTTGCTTCTTCTACCAATTCTATTGTTTCTTCTATGTTTCTTGCTCCATCATCGATATTGGGTAATATATGTGTATGAAAGTCAATCATTTTTTCCCCTTCTTACTTTTTTGTCTAAATAGTAATATTATTTTTTCTTTTTGTATATTAACACATTTTTATATTTTTTTCAACTACAATGAATTTTTCAATTTTCGACTTTTTGCGAATGAATGTATAATATATTATTTTTGAAATACCGCGTAAGCGACCAAACGAACGAAGTGAGTGCGATTGGAGCAACCGACAATTGATTTTTATTTTGTAGGTTGCGACGCACAAGGTATAAAAAAATAATATATTATACATTCATTCGCAAAAAGTCGAAACTAGAATAATGAATTTACATTTTATCTGGCATTTCTATTCCTAGTAATTTAGCTCCTGTTTTTAAAATTTCTCCTACACTATAAGTTAGATAAGTTCTAGCTTTTTGAACAGCTTCTTCATCAGTTATAATTTTGTTTTCATTATAAAAACTGCTAAATGCTTTTGCTAAATCTATTAAATATCTTGCTAAAATAGATGGTTCCTCTTTGTTTGTTACTTGTACTAAAATATTCTCAAAGGAATCAATTAATTTTATAATACTTTGTGAATATTCATCTAATAATAGTTCTTCATCTATTTCCTGTACTTTTGGTAAATATCCTACTTTGTCTAATACACTTTTAGTTCGTACATAAGTATATTGAATATATGGTCCTGTTTCTCCTTGAAAGTTTAAAATTTGATTCCAATCAAATACTTCGTCTTTAATTCTACTATTTGCTAAATCGTTAAAAATAACTGCTCCAATTCCTACTTTTTTAGCTACTTCTTCTTTATTTTCTAAGCTAGAATTTTTTTCTTCTATAATCTTTTTAGCTCTTTCTATTGCTTCTGTTAATAATTCTTCTAATTTTATAATGTTTCCTTCCCTTGTTGACATTTTTCCTGTTGGCAATAATACCATACCAAAAGATATATGTTCTAAACCTTTTGTATATTTTTCGTCTAAACCTAATAATTTTGCTACTTCAAAAATTTGTTTAAAATGTAATACTTGCTCATATGAAGTTACATATAACGCTTTATCGAAATCATATGTTCTTGCCCTATAAAGAACTGCTGCTAAATCTCTTGTTGCATAAGTTGTTGAATCATTTGATTTTTTTATAATACATGGCGTATCTATTCCTTTGTCTTCTAAATCAATAATTTTTGCCCCTTGCGATTCTACTAATTTTCCTGTCTTTTCTAATAAATCAATTACTTCTTCCATTTTGTCAGAATAAAACGCCTCTCCATTCCAAGAGTCAAAATTGCTTCCTAATAAGTCATATACTTTTTGAAATTCCTTTAAACTTAATGTTTTAAATTTCTCCCAAATTTTAGTACAATATTCGGATCCTTCTTCTAATTT
>CANPAC010000066.1 GCA_947571975.1 uncultured Clostridium sp.
AAATTCATTTGTCTATTTTTTAATAATCAGCCTTACAAATCAAGAGTTGTAAATGGTTAAAACAACAATGGCTAAAGTGGGACTGTCCCAACTTAGCCACAAATGAAGATTATGATATATAATTTGTAACACATTTTTTTTTAGATCATATTATATATCATACAAAGGAAAACAACAAAAGAAAAAAATAGAATTAAAACATATTTCTTTATGGAAGGGGGTCTAGACTATGCCAGAAAATAGAGGATGCGGTGGATTCGGATTTGGTGATGATTGTTGCTGGATTATAATCCTAATATTATTAATCTGTTGTTGTTGCGGTGGTAACAGAGGAGGATGTTGCTAATCTTATAGCACATCTAAAAAGGCGTGTAAGAATTAACTTACACGTCTTTTTTATATGGGATTTTTTAGAATTTCTCTACGGTTGCCACTGCTTAAAAATTCTCTTAAATTCGTTTTTTATTTAAATCTTTTTCCTCTATGTTTATCTTTGTTTCTAGCATCGTGATATCTATCAGCAAAATCTATATCATATTGAGAAGTATATCCTTTTAAAAATTGCTCCTTTGCATCATCTTGTGATATGCTACCAAAATCATTGTATTTTTTTTGTTCTAATTCTCTATTAAAGGCTCTAGGTACTTCTTCATAAGTATCTTTTTTCTTACTTGTATCATTATAGTCATCATAATCATCATAGTCTTTATAATAAGGATTTCCTAAAAAGTCTTCCTCTTCTTTTTCATTTCTTTTTTTACGAATAATTATAACAATAGCTCCAATAACTATAATAGCTACTGCTGCAATGGCAATGCCTATCATCATTTTTTGTTGGTTTGCCTTTTTTTCTTCCTCTTCTTTCTGTTTTGCTATTGCTTCTTCATCTACTAATTTTTTATCTACTGTTACTTGATATGTTGCTACATTATTTCCATTTTTTTCTGATACTATAATAGTAATTAGGTTTTCACCTTCTTTTAAATCCTTATTTCCAACTACTTCAATTGTGTAGTCTGTATTGCTTGGTTCTGTTTGTATTTTTAGTGCTTTTTCTTCTCCAATGTATTTTACAGTATATTCATAAATATCTGGTTCAAAAATTGGTGATAGTTCTAAATTTTCAAAGCTTAATTTAGTTAGCCCCTTTTTCTTTTCTTCTGCTGGTTTTTCCTCTGTTGGATTTTTTTCTTCAGGCTTTTCTTCCGCAGGCTTTTCTTCTGTTGGTTTTTCTTCAGTATCTTTTTTTCCGCTAGCTGCTCTAACAACTGTAACTGTATATGTTCTTTTATTTCCACCTTCTGCTGTAACAACTACATCAAATTTATTTTCTCCATCTTTTAGTGTCTTTTTACCTGTTCCTGTTACTTTTGCTTTTGACCCTTGTGGTGTTGCATAAACTTCAATACTCTCAGTATCTGCTGGTACTTCTACTTTATAAGAAGTAGTTCCATATCTGAATCCTGAAAAATCATATGGTTTTATTCCTAGTATAGCTAAGTTAGCATTTGTAGGTCCATCTGGTGCACTTGTTGTATTTGTAGTATTTCCTGTACTTTTTGTACTATTTGTATTTGCTTTTGTACTGTTTGTTTCATTAGCTGCTTTACTTTGCACAACTAATAATCCCATTAAAATGGTAATACTAAGCATTATAATTGTTATTATTTTCTTTTGAATTTTCATATCTTCCTCCTAGGTTTTTATCTATTATGACCCTATTTTATCATTAGTCTTTTTTTTCGTCAACTAAATTTTTTCTTATTTCTACATTTTTTTTAATTTTTATGATATACTGTTATTGAAATAATTTTTATATTCTTATAAGATGTTGATATATCAATATTTTGAAGTCAAGACCCGGATTGTGTCACCATAGCTATGTTTTGACAAAAAATATTAATATATCAACAACAATAATAACATAAATAAAAGGAGTTCACTATGTTAGAATTATTATCACCTGTTGGTGATTTTGAATGTTTAAAAGCTGCTGTTCAAAACGGTGCTGATAGTATTTATTTAGGTTCTGATATGTTTAGTGCAAGGGCTTTTGCTCATAATTTTACAACTGAAGAATTAAAAAGTGCTATTCATTATGCTAAAATTCGAGGAGTTAAAACTTATTTAACTTTAAACACTTTAATTAAAGACTATGAACTAGATGACGCTTTAAATTTAGCAAAAATAGCTTATGAATCTGGAATTGATGCTATTATTGTTCAAGATTTAGGATTAGCTACTAAATTAATTGATTTATTTCCTGATTTGCCTATTCATGCTAGTACGCAAATGACTGTACATAACTTAAATGGTGCACTAGAATTGCAAGAACTAGGATTTAAAAGAGTCGTCCTTGCAAGAGAACTTTCTATGAATGAAATTGATTACATTTGTAAAAATACTAAAATCGAAATTGAATGTTTTGCCCATGGAGCTTTGTGTATTTCTTATTCTGGTCAATGTTTATTTTCTAGTATGTTAGGTGGTCGTTCTGGTAATCGTGGAAAATGTGCTCAACCATGTCGCTTGCCTTACGAATTATATGAAGATGATAAAAAGATAAATTCTGGATATTTATTAAGTACACGTGATTTATGTAGTTTAGATTATATTCCTTCATTTATTGAAGCTGGTGTTAAATGCTTAAAAATTGAAGGAAGAATGAAATCACCTCAATATGTAGCAACTGTTACTAAAATTTATAAAAAATATATTCAACTTGCCTCTTCTAATCAACCTTACGTTGTAGACAAAAATGACCAAAAAATGTTAATGCAAGTTTTTAATCGTGGTATGTCATCTTCTGGGCATTTAGATAGTGAACCTAATAAAAACTTAGTTTTTAAGGAAAAACCTAATAACATGGGACTTTTATTAGGAAAAGTCCAAAATTATAATAAAAATAAAGGTCTTATCACTGTAAAGCTAAAAGAGCCAATTAAAATTGGTGATACAATTTCTTTAGAAAACGAAAAAGGTTCTTATACAATTTCAGAGTTATTAGATGATAACAAAAATATTACTGAAACTAAAGTTGGTCAAACAGTTACCATTGGTAGAATGAAGGGAAACATCTCTTGTAATGATAAAATATATAAAATGTCTTCAAAAGAATTATCTACTTTAGCCAAAGAAAGTTATCAAAAAGAAAATCGACAAATCCCTTTAAATTGCAAAGTTATAATAAAAAAGAATACACCTATTTCTATTCAAATTACTTCTGCTAATTCTAGTAATATACTTTATAGAAATATGAATGTTATATATGAATTAGATGAATTGCCTTTAGATGCTAAAAATAAGCCATTAGAAAAGCAAACCGTTATCAATCAAATATCAAAAACTGCCTCTACACCATATCAATTTAAAAATATAAATGTAGTTTTAGATGATAATATATTTATTCCTAAGTTAAGCAGTTTAAATGAGTTACGTAGAGAAGCATTGACTAAGGTACAAAACTATGCTATTTCTCAATGTTTACGTATTTATAAAGAGCCATCATTTAATACAGACAAACCTTATGAAGTTAAAAAATCTGTAATTTCTGACATGAGAACTTACATAAAAAAGGATAATAATTTAGCAAGAAAAGCAACACCTAAAACTTCTGTCTTATTAAATAACCTTTGTCTTGATTTTGACTATTCTGCATTAAATGATAACATTGATAACATCTATATACCATTAAAGTTTTTTACTAGTCGAAAATATGAATCTATTTTAAAAGCTTTAAGTAATAGATTTAATACTTACATTTATATGCCAACTATTGTCAAAGGTAATTATAAAAATCTATTTTATGCAAATGCTGAAAGCTCTGTTAAAAACTACGAAATTAAAGGATTTGTTATTTCTAATATTTGTAACATAAGACTTTTAAATGAATTATTTTCTGATTTAGATAAATACTTCAAAATAGTTGCTAATTATACTTTTAATGTTTTCAATTTGCACACTGTTTTAGCATTAAAGAAATTAGGTATAAGTCGTTTTACTCTATCACCAGAGTTAGATAAAAAAGCTGACCAAACATTAAATGATTATAATTATTTAGAAAAAGAAATGATTGTTTATGGACGTGTTCCATTAATTAATATGAATTACTGCCTACTTGGTGAAACAGATAAATGTTATCCAAATTGCAAGGCTCGTTGTCAAAGTGAGCATTCTTACTATTTAAAAGACCGCTTAAATATGAAGTTTCCTATTATGCCTGACAATATTCAAACTGTAACTACATTATTTAATAGCAAGATTACTTCTGTATCTCCACAAGACTTTTCAATTAATTTTGCTAGGATTGATATTTTAGATGAAAATATTTCTGAGATTAATGCTATTGTGAATACTGTTAAATCTAATAAACGTTTAGAAGGGAAAAATTATACTAATGGAAATTTGAATCGTGAAATTTAATTTAGGACACATCTTTCATATAGACTAAAGATGTGTCCCAAATTTTACAAAAATGTTCAAAAAGAAACGTCCTTAAATGTCCCCAACACTTAAATTTATAATTAAATCCATGTTATCATCTTTTGCTGCTTTATTTTTTCTAATCATTCCACATTTTTTGCAACGAAAAACAATTATATAACCCTTTTTACCATCTATCTCTAGCCCAATTGGTTCTAAGTCTCCATGGCATTTTTCTTCTCTATCTCCAGGATTTTTATCAACATGTTTTGAGTGTAAACAATATGGACAGTGATTTCTACAAGAGTATCCTAATTTAGGAACTTTTTTTCCGCAACTTTCGCATATAAATTCCTCATCTATTTCAACAAAATTTCTCGTTTCTATTTTTAATCACATTCCTTTCTCACTTTTTTATTAGTTATAATAAAACCCTTAAATTATCTTTTTAATATTTAAAATTTCCTCCACCTAAAAATTCCTTTAAAAGTGAATTTGTTGGAACCTCTTCTGATGGTATTGTTTCAAAGTATTTTAACATGTTAATTAATCTTTGAGCTTCTGCATATTCATTTTCTTCTTGATTAATTTCTTCTAATAACGGCATTACCATTGCTTTTAATACCCCTAATTCATAAATTAGTGATGTGTTAAATATGCTATTTGCTTCTTCTTGATAAGGAAATATATTTTTTTCTTCACCATTGTTTACGTTATTCCAAGTTGCTATAGTATGTTTTGCATCATATCCTCTAAATTGATTATCTCTTACAATCCTTCTAACTAGTCGTGTATCAGTTGTTGATATTCTGTTATATCTATCCATGTTTAATACTGTTAATGCACTAATATAGATTTTATACTTTTGTTCTTTAGCTATTTTACTTGTTAATTTGTCATTTAAACAATGTATTCCTTCAATAACTAGCACTTGATTTGATTCTAGCTTTAACTTTTTGCCATTATATCTTTTTGTTCCAACATGAAAATCAAATTCAGGCATTTCAACTTCTTCTCCATTTAATAATCGTGTCAAATGGTCATTAAATAAGTCTAAATCAATTGCTTCTATGCATTCAAAGTCAAGCTCCCCTTTTTCATTTTTAGGAGTATCTTTTCTTTCTACAAAATAATTATCAACAGAAATAGTTACAGGCTTAATTCTATTAATTCTTAATTGTATTCCTAATCTTTGAGCAAAAGTTGTTTTTCCTGATGATGATGGTCCTGCAATTAATACCATTTTAACATTTCTATTTTTAGCTATTTGGTCTGCAATATTTGCAATTTTCTTTTCATGTAAAGCTTCATCTAACATTATGATATCTTTGATATTTCCTTCTTCTACTGCTTTATTTAATTTATAAACTGTATTAATATTTAATATTTTATGAATATCATCATATTCTTCTAATGCCCATGCTAATTTTTTAGTTTCAATCATTTTAGGTAGTTCATTAGGATTATCTGAACTAGGATATCTTACAAGAAATCCGTCTTGATATTTAATAATTTCAAATACTTTTGTTGTACCTGTTCTATTTGCAATTGTTCCATAACAATAATTGTAATAATCTCCACAATAGTACATAAAAATTTGCTTATTATCTTCTAAATCTAATTGTAGTCTTCCCTTTGATATGTCATTTTTTTTGTAAAATTCTTCGGCTTCACTTCGTGTCATTATTACTTGCTTAATTGGTAAATCTTCTTCTGTAATTTGTTTCATTTTTTCACTTAATTCTTTGATTAATTCCTCTGTTATTTCTACATTCTCAATTTCACAAAACATTGAATTTGGTAATTGATAATTTACTAACATTTTTTCTCCTGGGCAAACTTCTTCTATGGCTTTTCCTAAAATATATATCATTGTTCTTCGATACATTTTAGTTCCTTCTTTTGAAGAAATGTCAATTAATTTTACTTCACCATCTTGTTTTATTTCGTAATCTAAATTTACATATTCATTATTAAAAATAGCCCCTATTACAGGATACCTACTACTTTCTATTTCTCCCTTTAATAAATTTTGAATGCTTGTTTCTTTCTCAATTTCTATTGTTTTATCTTGATATTGTATTTTCATAAACTTCCTCCTTCTTAATGATTATACCTATTTTATCGTAAATAAAACTATTCGTCAACTTACTATATTTTTTCAAGTTTTGGGTTTTTGCAAATGAATGTATAATATATTATTTTTTTATACCTTGTGTGTCGCAACCTACAAAATAAAAATTAATTGTCGGTTGCTCCAAATCGCACTCACTTCGTTCGTTTGGTCGCTTACGCGGTATTTCAAAAATAATATATTATACATTCATTTGCAAAAACTCGAAACTTAAAACTTAAAGTTATATTTCTATTTTTTATGGATATACTTATATTAAATGGAGGTTTGTATTATGGAATTAAATAGAATGTATACTATTTTGAATAATGATAAAAAGTTTGATATTTTTTATGATAATCGTTTAGTTTGGGTTCAAGGCTTAAATGAAAATGAACAAATGGCTAAAGTTGGTTTTGTTGATAATTTTGAAGAAAAAGATGTTTATATTAAAGATTTGTATGAAAGGAATTTGTAGAGGTAATGCTTTATATTTAAAGCATTACCGAGAGTATCGAAAAAGTTGTGTAAAATTAATAGGACTTAAGAATTTCATCAAATCCATTTACAGTTCTGGAATATTTGGGAACTAAATCAGAATTGATTTCTCCATTTCTGTTGATATGGTTCTTTCTGTATAATATCCATTTCGATAATTTTCGTTATCTGTTCGTTCATTTTTTGAATATCCTAGTTTAGTTTCCATCTCTGCCTCTATAGCATCTTTGATATTTCTAGTTTCTAAGTATTCTTTAAATCCTTTTTGATTTAGCAATTTTTCTTCTTGATTTTTTAGACTTTTTCACTTCTTTATATAATTTTATGTTAACCTTATTGTATTGTTTTATAAACCTTGTAGGGTTGTTTTATTATATGAAATGCTTTTTTCTTTTTATAAAAGTTACTATGTTGTTTTTAATGAAAAAAAATATCACTTTTAAAAAATTTAAAAGTGATATTTTTTTCATTAGAACGAAAGCACAACACGGAATGATCCACTGCTACCACTATTACCGTCTGTACCGCTGAAGCAGAATATACCAGCGCCAATTCCAAAATTGTAATCTCCTCCACGCACAAAAAACGGAAGGCTAGTGTGTGGAAATCCAGAACAATCTTTTAGCCAACTTGTAAGACCATCACCCTCTCTAGATGTTTCTAAAATAGCGTCACCATATCCATATTCTGTATTTTTATATTCTGTATAATTATTTTTATTAGTATCATTTGATGAATTATATGGATATACTGTTGCATATTTTGTACTTAGCGTTTTATATCCATTTGGATTTGTTGTAGCATTTGCAAATGAGTTTCCTTGGCTTAAACCTGAACTTCCATCACTTACATAAGAAGCTACATATTCCCATGACCCTCCTGATAAGTCATAAATTCCATATATATTTCCTGTTGAGCTCGCTTTTGCCCCTGTTATAGTATTATAAGCATTTGCTACTCCTGAAACTGCTGAAGCATTAGAACTTCCTCCTCCATTTCCTGTTATATAACTACTACTATTATTTATATCTATTTCATGTCCATTTCTTCCATACTGGCTATGGGTTAAATATGCTACTGCTCCCCATTCGCTATTTTTCATTAAATGACTTTCTTTAGCTCTGTCATAATTATAACTTCTTGTATAACTGTCTCCTATTGTAATGTTTCTCCAATTTTGCACCCCAGGAACAGCTTTCACAGTCGAATTACTTCCCATTGAATTTGCTGTTGCATCTTTATGGCTTGATTCATATTTTGCTACCCATATTCCTGATAGTCCTTTATCCCACTCGCCATTTTTTAAATTATTACTAGACCCATTTTTAAAAGCAGGGTGTACTATATAATTTTTACCATTTGATTTAACTGATTTTACCGTATCTCCTAATATCTGTTGTACATTTCCATAAATATCTCGTATTCCATCTCCGGTCACAATATCCTGTTATTTCATCACTTGTTTCATTTGCATAGTAGGTTATTCTGTAAGCATATCTTGGTATCAACACAAAATAGCTATCTGTATTATTTACTGTATTTTTCGCATTTGCCCAGTGACTATCTAAATTGTCATCTGTTCCTGTTTTTGCTTTATAATTATACCATTCTGTGTCATTTGATGTTGTTGTTACTTCTGTAAATCCATTCCATTTTACAGGTGTCATATTTCCTAAATTGGGTTGATTGGGTTTTTCTATAACATTATTATTTATATCTAACCACACAACCTCTATTCTTCCATATTTCATTGAAAAATCTACATGTTTTTTCCACCAAGCATAAAATGTTGTATCTTCTGAAAAAATACAATTATCTTCATCTGAATATGGAGAACCTACCGAATCTTGCCAACCCATAAAGTCATATCCTTCGTATTTAAAAGTATTTTTAGGTAATTTTATACTCGTATTTTTAGGTACTGATATTTCCTTTTTTTCTCCTGTTCCATTATTACTATCAAATGTTACTGTTACTGTATTTATTTGTTCTGTTCCTTTTCCGTGCACTTACTATTTTAGCTGTATTTTTTTCGTTATCTACTTCTATTAAAAACTCATATCCTTCTTTACTCTCTACTAGTAAATGTGTACTTGTTTCAAATGTTTTTTGTTCTTCTTGATTGTCATCTAATTTATATATTTCTTTTACCCATTCTTTTTTTCTTATTTTTGTATCTAAACTTTGTATCATTAATTCTTCTTTAGGTTCTATTTTTCTTTCTGTTACTTCCTCTACTATTATTAAATTAATTTCTTCTTTATATTGTGCTATTAATTGTTCTTCTTTTGCTTTTCTTGCTTTTGCTAAGATCCCATTGTCTCCAATTAATGCTACTACGCTTATCGCTGCTAATATTAATAATACTATTATTGTAATTACTAATGCTATTAATGTAATTCCTTTTTGATTTTTCATTTTTTTCTTACCTTTCTTTTATTTCTTCTTTTGATTATTTTTTCCTTTTTTATTTGTTATATGCATTTTATTTTTAGTTATAAAATAGACACAAATTACACTTATATTTTATCATACCTATGAATTATGTCAATACGGTATACGTTTTTATTTCAGTTCTCGATTTTATGTTGATGGCTAAGTTGGGACAGGCACACTTTAGCCATTATTGTTTTA
>CANPAC010000067.1 GCA_947571975.1 uncultured Clostridium sp.
AATCTTAAGAAAACAACACAAAGAACAGGTGGTGATGACTCGTGCCTTTAATCCCAGCACTCAGGAGTTTGAAGCCAGCCTGGCAACAGAGCAAGTTCCAGGACAGCCAAGACTACACAGAGAAACCCCATCTCAAAAAAAAGAAATTATCTCCAATGATACACAAGAAACTAGTAATAGTGGAAATGGTATATATGTCAGATAATCTTTGTTTTTAATTATATATTATAATTTTTACTTACAAAAAGTCGAAACTTAAATAGAATAAATGTTGCTTTTTATCTATTAATTTAGTAAAATTTAGAAAAAGCAATTTGATGTAACTAAAAAATTACAAAAAGCTAATATCTTAAAATATTAAAAACAAGTTTATAAAAATTACAATAAGACAAAAGAGAAAGGGAGGATAAAATGTGAAAAAATCAATTAAAATATTAATACCAACAATCATAATAATAATCATAGTAGTAATAATAAGTTGTAATAATAAAGAACAAGACGAAATAATAGAAATAACATCTAAAAGAGAGCTAGAAAAAATATATAACCAAGAAATAGAAGAACAAACAACTTTAGAAAAGCTAGTAAAACTGCCATTTAGCTTATTAGCTGATTATTCTATTAATCGAAGAAAATATTCTACTATAGATAATGCAATGACTATGCAAAACCAAGAAATGCTAGATATGGCCCCATCTAATACAGCAGGAGAAGCTACTAAAGAATATTCAAAAACCAACATTCAAGTAGAAAATGTAGATGAAGCAGATATTACAAAAACAGATGGAGATTATATATATTCTCTATCTGGAAATGATGTTATTATAACAGATGTAAAAGAACCAGAACAAATGAAAGTAGTAGCTAAAATAGCAGAGAAAAACAGTAATATCATACCAGAAGATTTGATGTTATATAAAAATAAACTAGTGATAATATACGAAAATATGAAATCATCATATTCTTACTATTCAAGAGGAAACACAACTTTTGTTGCAATTTATGATATTACAGATAAACAGAATCCAGAAAAAATAAAAAGTTATGAATTAGAACAAGATTATTACACATCAAGATGTATTGAAGGAAAATTGTATGTTATAGCATCTGGTGCGCTAAAACAAGAAAATGATAATATAGTTACATATTACAAAGAAGATGATGAACAAATCGACCCAGGTTTTAGTAAAATAAGTAGAATAAAGAATCTAAATACTAATTGTCAAACAATATTATCAATGTATGATTTAAACCATATAGAAGAAAAAGTAAAAATATCATCATATCTTATGAACATAGAAAATGCTTATGTATCACAAAATAATATATATTTATTAGACGAAAAATACAAAGGTAGTTATAGTATAACCCCTAAAATAAGTGATATTTTTGGCTGGAAAGGAATTCTTGGAGCTTTTGATTTTGATGATAGAATTGAAAATCAAAACAAAAATGAAACAGGATACTACACAAATATTTACAAATTTAATTTATTAGAAAATGGAACTATAAAATTTAATAAAAAGGTAGAAGAAAAAGGAAAAACTATAAATCAATTTTCAATTGATGAATATCAAGAAAATTTAAGATTAGCATTATATGATGATGATGGTTCACATGTAGTTATATTTGATAAAAATATGAAAAAAATAGGACAAACAGAAAAATTAGCACAAGGTGAAAAAATGTATTCTTCTAGATTTTTAGGAGAAAAAGCATATTTAGTTACTTATAAAACAATTGACCCATTATTTGTAATAGATTTAAAAGACCCAACTAATCCACAAGTGCTAGGTGAGTTGAAAATACCAGGATATAGTACATACTTACATCCATATGATGACAATCACATTATAGGAATTGGAATGCAAACACAAGAAAAAATAAACAGAAACTCAAGTGGTAAAGTGACTTCTACAACAGCAACTGTCACAGGAATGAAAATGGCATTATTTGATGTGAGCGATGTAAAAAATCCAGTTCAAATTTCAGAAACAGTGATAGGAGATAAAAGAACAACTTCCGCCATTCTAACTAACCACAAGGCATTACTATTCTCAAAAGAAAAGCAGCTGTTAGCAATACCAGTAAATAATTATAATGAGGATTTTGAAATAAGTACCTCATCTGATAATTATAATAGTATGGTAAATCAGTATAGAAATTACAGTAAACCATATATTTCAGAAGGATATTTTGTTTATCAAATCAATCTAACTGATGGACTAAATCTAAAAGGAACAATAATACATGAAAAACAAACAAGTAAAGGATATAGCACACAATCAAAATTATTAAGAGGATTGTATATAGAAAATAATTTGTATACTATATCAGAAGATTTTATAAAAATTAATCAGTTAGAAGATTTAAAAGAAATTAATCAATTAAATATAAATGAGAAAAAATGACATTAAAAGTTTAGAGATATTAGCGGTGTAAAAGAATTAATTAAATATAAATGAAAGGAAGATAAAGCGGAAAATGGAAAAAGAAATAAAAAATAAAATAGCTCTAGGAATAAGCGCATTAGCCTTAGGAATTATATCAATTTGCACAGCACTTTTTTATTATATTAGTTTACCAACAGGAATTTTAGCTATCATTTTTGGAGCAATTAATAGTAGCAAAACAGGAAGTAAAATAGCAAAAGCAGGATTAGTAACAGGAATTGTAGGAGTTTGTTTATGCGTATTTTTATATGTTAGTATGGTAATTATAATTTCAATGATATAAAAATAAAAGGAGAAATTAAAGATGTTTAATTTAGTAAAAGATGAATTTGAAGAAAATTCAGATGATATTCTAGAAAGTATAAATAAAATGTTAGCAAACAAAAAAGAAAAAATGGGAAAACTATTTGTAATAGATGGAACAGACGGAAGTGGAAAACAGACACAATTTGAAAGATTAAAGAAAAGTTTAACTAATGATGGAATTGATTATAAAATTGTAAGTTTTCCAAACTATGATAGTCCAAGTTCATCTTTAGTAAAAATGTATTTATCAGGGGAATTTGGAAAAAATGCTAAAAACGTAAGTCCATATATAGCATCTACATTTTATGCAGCAGATCGCTACGCTACTTTCCAAACAAAATATAAAGAATATTATGAAAATGGAGGCATTATATTAGCTGATAGATATACTACTAGTAATATGGTACATCAGGCTGGAAAAATAGAAAATAAAGAAGAAAGAAAAAAATTTTTAGATTGGTTGTGGGATTTTGAATTTAATTTATATGGATTACCAATTCCAACCGAAGTTTTTTTCTTAAATATGCCAGTTGAAAAATCACTAGAATTAATTAAAAACAGAGAGAATAAATTTACACATAAACAAGAAAAAGACATACATGAAAGTGATAAAAATCACTTAATAGATGCACACAATGCTGCTTGTGAAGTAGCAAAAGACTATAATTGGTATGAAGTTCAATGTGTTAAAAATAATGAACTAAGAACAATAGAAGAAATACATGCAGAAATCTATGAAGAAGTCAAAAAACATATATAGGTAAAAATAAAAGAAAAACACAGAAAAAACGAGAAAAAATGAGAATGAGCATAATAAAGAGAAATAAAATTGATTGCAAAACGTAGAATTTGACAAAAACAAACCTAAAATAAATTTGGAATATTTAACCAAAAATTGTATAATATATATCGATGGTGCATTATTCTAGTCATACAAACTTTACGAGGGTGGGGCTAAAAATCCACTAAAGGGCACATCGTTGAAGTTTCTTGTCTATGCGCGAAATGCCAGTTTTGTGTGTACTCAGGGAGTAAAGAAATTAGGGTAATATGTAATGGCATACATACTAATCCCTGGTTTCGCGGAGGCTTAAATAGAGTTTATAACTATTAAATATATCATAATATGTTAAAAAACAAAATTTAAGTAAAACCTATGTTGCGTGCCAAGACACAAAATACATAGAGTAGCCTGTCTTGAGTGAAAGTATTGGGATTATCTTAAAAGAAAATAAAATTTATTTAGGCCAAATCAATTTTATTTTTAGATTATGAAATTGCTTTTGCGAAAAAGACTAGTAAAGTTATAAATGTATGTTAAGGAAAACTTCTAGAATGTTTGCTATGGAAAATAGCTAAGGAGGTCTAGGGATTAAGGTACAGATTTAAGTGGCGATCTGGTGTCTATATTAAACTAGATAGATATTCCCCTTAAACGGAAACGGCTCTAGCAGTAATGCTAAGCGGGTAATAGAGAAATTCAACCAGACCTAAACTGTAAAATTTACTTAGGCTTTTACCATCTAACAATCGAAAAATAATACAAAGTGATGGGAAAAACCATCACTTTGTTTAATGCTAAATGGCTAAAGTGGGACAGGTACAACATGACCATTTTTGGCTAAATTGGGACAGCAGAATTAAGAATGTTAAAATAAAAAAAGGAGAAGATAAAAAATGAACAATACACAAGAAATCAAAGAAAAAGAAAGACAAAAAAATAAAAAAGAACACTCGGAAATCAAATGGTTTATAGAAGTATTTATTATGACATTTATATTATCTATGATATTTTCATACATATCAGCTAATGGGGTATCACATCTAAATTTAATATCAGCTATATTAATACTAATATTAGTAATAGCGGTTGGAATTTTCTTCGATATCATAGGAGTAGCCGTAACTGTTGCAAATGAACATGAATTTCATGCTAAAGCAACTAAAAAAGTAAAAGGGTCAAAAGATTCTATTAAATTAATTAGAAATGCACCTAGAGTAGCAAATATTTGTGCTGATGTTATTGGAGATATCTGTGGTGTATTAAGTGGGGCAATTAGTGCTTTGATAGCTATGAAAATAACCGAGCAATTTGGATTAAACTTTGATTTACAATTCCTATTAAGTGCATTAGTAGCAGCATTAACTGTAGGAGGAAAAGCTTTAGGAAAAGGTGTTGCAAATAATAAGTCAACTGGAATTGTACATGCTGTAGGAATTGTATTAAATAAATTTAGCAGGGATTAAACAATTAGGGCTTAAGGGATGTTTTTTAAATTACTGTTTTATAAATGTCCTTAAATAGTACTGATATGAACAGTCCTTTTAAAAAATACAAAAGAGGTGAGTTGATGAAAGCATTAATTACAGGAGCATCATCAGGAATTGGAAGAGATATGGCAAGAATACTTGCTAAGAAGGGATATAATCTAGTGTTAGTGGCTAGAAATAAGGAAGAGCTACAAAAATTAGCAGAAGAGTTAAAAGAAAAAGATAAAATAGAAACTCAAATAATAGTGACAGATTTATCTCAAGTAGAGAACTGTAAAGAAATCCACAGAAATGTAAAAAATGTGGATATCTTAATTAACAATGCAGGATTTGGAGATTGTGGAAATTTTTCTAAAACATCACTAGAAAAGGAAATTAATATGATAAATACTAATATTGTTGCTTATCATACATTAATGAAATTATATTTAATTGATATGAAAGAAAGAGGAACCGGAAAAATATTAAATGTTGCTTCTATTGCAGGATTTATGCCAGGACCTTTGATGTCTACCTATTATGCAACTAAAGCATATATTGTAAGGATTTCAGAAGCTATTAGTGAGGAATTAAAAAAGGAAAAATCAAATGTGCAAATTAGTATTTTATGCCCTGGACCAGTAGAAACGAATTTTAATAAAGTGGCTAATGTTAAATTTCATTTAAGAGAGGCAGATAGTATGAAGGTTGCAAAATATGCTATTAATAAGTTACAAAAAGGAAAATTTTATATTGTCCCTGGAATAGATGTAAAACTAGCAAGATTAGGGGCAAAAGTTATACCAGCTAATTTGATTACTAAAGTTACTTATATGGTGCAAAAAAGAAAATTAGAAAGATAGATATGTGTAAAAATGCATATCTTTTTTTCATCTTGAAAAAAATTATTTCTTATGTTAAGATTAGATACAACAAGAAAAAAAGGAAAAAATAGAAATGAGATATGCAAAAGATTATGAAAAATTAGGAATGCCAAAAGAATTTAGATTTGGAATTGAATTAGAAGCTTATAATGTAAAGACAAAGGGAAAAGAAAGCTTATATACTGGAAAAAGTGCGGAATATATAAAAAGTAAGAATTGGCATATGGCAACTAAAAAAGAGGAGTCACTAGTGGGAGAAGGAGGAGCAGAACTTGTATCTCCTATATTAAGTGATGTTCAAGAAGATTATGAAAGTATTGCTAAAATGTGTGAACAAATAAAAAAATATCCAGGAAATCATGGAGATAAGGTAGTAGCTGATAATAAATGTGGATTACATGTACATTTTGATGCAGAATGCTTAAGAAAAGATTCGAAGAAAATGGAAAACTTTTTAAAAATATATGCTGAATCAGAAGAACTATTATATAAAATGTGTAATGATAAAAATGATCCTATTAGAAAAAAAGCTATAAATAAAGATTTTAAAGGAATTCATTTTATTTCTGCCGCATGGAGAAATGGAATGGCTGCTCCATCTAGTAAAAAAATATTGAAGCAAATTGAAGAAGGGACACTAAAAGTTTCCTATAAAAAATTTGGAAAATATAGAATGTTAGCAAGTAAATATAAATTAGATGAAAGACGATATAGTGGATTAAATTTAACTAACATTGGAAACAGTAAAAAAAATACTATTGAATTTAGAATGTCAAATGGAACATTAGAACCAGAAGTAATAAAGCAAAATATATTTTTATATGCTTCTATATTAAATACTGCAATACAAGTAACTGAAAATTCTGAGATTTATCAAGAAAAACTACAAGAATTTTATAGGACGGATGTAAATGAGGAACAAAAAGCTGACAATTTTTTAAACTTAATAATGGAAAATCCTCAGGACAGAAAAATATATATGGATAGATGGCAATCTGTAAAAAATGCAGATGTATTTGCGAAAAATGAAAAGAAAGGTTTTGCACAAGGAAGGTTTAAAAGGGAAGAATTTGCTAGAATAACACAAAGAACGCCCGGAGCTTTTGTAAAGCAGATATATGAAAAAATAAGTCAAACAATATCAAGAACAAATGAAAAGGGAGATACAATAAATGATAGATAATAAATATAAAGATGCTTTTAAAGAAGTTTTTGATATCCTAGAAAATACAGATGAAGATTTAAAAAATAGAATATCTACTAAATTTATGAAATTTATAGAAAATAATATGAATAAGCAATATGAAACTAATATAAGAACTGATGTAACAATTGATAAACAGCCCTTGCTAAAAGAGACAGAAGCAGTTTTAGCGCTTATTTATAGAAGCTATTGGGCTACAGATGAAGAAAAAATAGAAT
Organism: uncultured Clostridium sp.; assembly: GCA_947571975.1. Classification (GTDB taxonomy): domain Bacteria; phylum Bacillota; class Clostridia; order TANB77; family CAG-508; genus CAG-269. The sequence goes on from CANPAC010000067.1 coordinate 7,316, forward strand.
TTTCTAAAAAAGATAAACAAGAATTAATAGTAGAAGAAGAAAAGAAAAAGCAACAATATAGAAGTATAAATGAAATATTTGACAAAAGAAAAAATATTAATAAAATTACATTAGATACTGATTTAATTGTGATACCTAAAGAAAATTTTATACAAAAGATTTTTAAGGAAATAATAAGATTTTTTAAATAATTACTCTAATACATTATTATCTTAATAGCATGTAAATCAAGAGTTGTAGGTAATTCTAATAGTAATTACTGAATTTGTGCAGAATCACTTTAATGATGTGTAAAATTATTTTTTACTTGACAATTACAAACAAACATTCTATAATAATACTGGTGATAATATGGAAAAACAAATATTACACATAGACGTAAATAATGCTTTCTTAAGCTGGACAGCAGTGGAAATGTTAAAACAAGGAAGCAAAATAGATATAAGGCAAATACCAGCAATTATAGGAGGAGACGAAAGCAAAAGGTCGGGAATTGTATTAGCTAAAAGTATGAAAGCAAAAGAATGTGGAGTAAAAACAGCAGAAACTATCTATCAAGCAAAGGTGAAATGTCCAGGAATACAAATCTTTCAATCAGATTTTAAAATATATAGAAAATATTCAGAAAATTTATACAATTTATTATTACAATACACAGACAAAATAGAAAGGTTTAGCATTGACGAATGCTTTTTAGACATGACAAATTATCTTATGAAAGAGACTTTATTAAATAAAGCAAAAGAAATTAGCAAACGAGTAAAAGAAGAATTAGGATTTACTGTAAACATAGGAGTTGCAAATAATAAACTTTTAGCAAAAATGGCATCAGATTTTACAAAACCAGATAGAATCCATACATTATATAAAGAAGAAATACCAGTAAAAATGTGGCCATTACCAATATCAGAATTATTTATGTTAGGTAAAAAAACAGTACCTAAATTATATAACATGCAAATTAAAACAATTGAAGATTTAGCAAAAGCAGATAAAAATATGCTAGAAAAAAAATTTGGAAAGCATGGAATTATGATGTGGGAATATGCTAATGGAATTGATGATTCAGAAGTAAAATATCAAAAGGAAGACCCAAAATGTATAGGAAATTCAATTACATTACCACAAAATATAGTAGATATAAAGAAATTAGAAGAAATTGTTTTAGCTTTAACAGAACAAGTAACATATCGATTAAGAAGATATGATTTGCTAGCAAACACAGTAGGAGTGCAACTAAGAACAAAAGATTTTGAAGATAAATCACATCAGGGAAAATTATTAATTGCAACATCTAGTACAAAGGAAATTCATCAAAAAGCAAAAGAACTACTAGAAGAATTATATAAAAAAGGAATGGCAATAAGATTAGTAGGAGTAAAAGTAGATAATTTAGTAAAAAAAGAAGAACAGCAGATATCGCTATTTAAAAATGAAGAAAATGAAAAACAAGAAAAACTAGATAAAACAATTGACGAATTAAAACAAAAATATGGCTATAATACAGTTACAAGAGCAGGAAAAATGCAAGTAGAAAATATGTTAAAATTAAAAGATATTGATTAGAAAAATAGTATAAATTTTAAATGTTATACATATTTATAAATCAACGATTAGGAAGGAAATCGGAAAAATATGCTAAATACTCGGATATCAAGTAAAATATAAAGAAAAAGTTATACAATATGAATTAGTAAAATCTAAAATAAAAAACATGTATATATACATTAAAGATAACAAAGTAACAGTAAAGGCACCTATTAGGATGAAGGAAAAAGAAATTCAACAATTTGTAGATAAAAAGGCAAAATGGATTTATGAAAAGTTAGAAGAAGAAAGGAAAAATCCACAAATAGAAGAAACAATAGAAACAGAAGATGTACAATGGTTAGAAGAAATAGTAAAAAATAGTATAGAAAAATATAGTAAACTACTAAAAGAAAAGCCAAATAAAATACGAATAAAAGATGTAAAATATGCGTGGGGAAGCTGTTCTAGTCATCGAAATATTACAATTAATAAAAAGCTAGCAAAAAAGAATGAAAAAATCATAGAATATGTGGTATTACATGAAATGTGTCATTTAAAATATATGAATCATTCAGAAGACTTTTGGAGTTTGATAGAACAATATATGCCAGAATATAAAAAATATAGAGAAATCTTAAAACAACGGTTATTAATAATTAATATTATAATGTATTTTGTTCAGTGAAAATATATTATTGTTTTATTCTGCACAACTCTTGATTTGTAAGGCTGATTATTAAAAATAGCAAAAGGCATTTATATAA
>CANPAC010000068.1 GCA_947571975.1 uncultured Clostridium sp.
TTTATATAAATCATTTGCTATTTTTTTATAATCAGCCTTACAAATCAAGAGTTGTGGATATTTAAGTGCATAATATTCTTTATATTAATGGTCAAGTTGTGCCTGTCCCAACTTAGCCATTAACATAAAATTAAGATTTGGTCTTCTTTTACGCCAACTTTTGTTAGCTCATTTTTCTTTAAATTTCCATCTAAAATTTCTTCTGCTAATTTATCTTCTAACATACTTTGTATTGTTCTTCTAAGTGGTCTTGCTCCAAAATTCTTATCAATTCCTTTACTTGCAATTAGCTCTTTTACTTCTGGTTGTAATTCAATTTTAATTTTTTGTGCAGCTAATCTTTTTGTGACTTCGTTTAGCATAATATCAATAATTTGATTAATTTCTTCGTCTGTTAATTTGTGGAAAACAATAATTTCATCAATACGATTAATAAATTCTGGTCTTAGTTCTCTTTTTAAAGTTTCCATTACTTCCTTTTTTGTTTCCTCATATTCTTTTTTACTGTTTTCTTCTCCTTTTGATGCTTGGCTAAATCCTAATGATTTTTTATCTGTAATTAATCTTGCTCCAATGTTAGAAGTCATGATAATTACTGTATTTTTAAAATTAACTGTTCTTCCTTGGCTATCTGTTAAGCGTCCATCTTCTAATATTTGTAAAAGCATATTCATAACATCTCCGATGTGCTTTTTCGATTTCATCAAACAAAATAACAGAATATGGTTTTCTTCTTATTTTTTCTGTTAATTGACCTCCTTCATCAAATCCTACATATCCAGGAGGCGAACCAATTAATTTTGATACAGAATGTGGCTCCATAAATTCAGACATATCTACTCTTATCATTGCATTTTCATCACCGAATAGGCTTTCTGCTAGTGCTTTAGATAACTCTGTTTTTCCAACTCCTGTTGGTCCTAAGAAAAGAAATGAACCTATTGGTCTTTTAGGGTCTTTTAATCCCACTCTTCCTCTTCTAATTGCCTTTGCTACCGCTTCTACTGCTTCATTTTGACCAATTACTCTTTCGTGAAGATTTTTTTCTAAATTTTTTAATCTCACATTTTCGTCTTCTGTAATTTTACTAGCTGGTATTCCTGTCCAATTGCTAATTACTTCTGCTATATTTTCTTCTGCTATATTTACTACTTCTTTTGTACTTTTATTTTTCCATTTCTTTTGCTCTTTTTCATATTTGTCTTTTAATTCTTTTTCTTTGTCTCTTAAAGTTGCTGCTTTTTCAAATTTTTGTGTTCTAACTGCTTCTTCTTTATCTTTTTTAGTTTCTTCAATTTGTTCTTCTAGTTCTTTTAAATTGTCTGGTTCTGTATATGTTTTTAATTTTACTCTTGAAGCTGCTTCATCAATTAAATCAATTGCTTTATCTGGTAAAAATCTATCATTTATATAACGAACTGACATTGTTACTGCTGCTTCAATTGCTTCATCTGTAATTTTTACGCCATGATGAGCTTCATATTTATCTCTAATTCCTTTTAAAATATTTATTGTATCTTTTTTGCTTGGTTCATTTACATTTACTGGGCTAAATCTTCTTTCTAAGGCTGAATCTTTTTCAATATATTTTCTGTATTCATTTAAGGTAGTTGCTCCTACTAATTGAATTTCGCCCCTTGCTAATAATGGTTTTAAGATATTTGCAGCATCAATAGCTCCTTCTGCTGCTCCTGCTCCAACAATTGTATGAATTTCATCAATAAATAAAATGACATCTCCTGCTTTTTTTACTTCAGAAATAGCTTTTTTAATTCTTTCTTCAAAATCACCTCTATATTTTGCTCCTGCTACCATTCCAGAAATATCCATACCTACTACTCTTTTGTCTTTTAAAACTTCTGGTACATCTCCTGCTACTATTTTTTGTGCTAAACCTTCTACTACTGCTGTTTTTCCGACACCTGGCTCACCAATTAAACATGGATTGTTTTTAGTTCTTCTAGATAATATTTGAATAACTCTCTCAATTTCTTCTTTTCTTCCAATAATCGGATCTAATTTTCCTTCTATAGCTTTTTTTGTTAAGTCTTCTCCAAATTGATTTAATGTTGTTGTTTGATTATAACTTCCATTTTTTCTTTCTTGTTTTGTGCTTTTTTCTTCTCCTTGTACTTCTTCTCCTTCATTAATTACTTTTACAATTTCATTATATAACCTTGGTATATTAACATTTAGTTCTAATAGAATTCTTGCAGCAATACAATCACCTTCTCTTAGAATTCCTATTAATAAATGTTCTGTTCCAATATAATTATATCCAAGTTTTCTTGCCTCTATAAAGGCATTTTCAAATACTCTTTTTGTTCTAGGTGTAAACCCTAGTGTTTCTGGAATTGGTTCTTCTTGTCCTATTAGTTCAATCATTTTATCAATACATTCTGCTGGTGTAACATCTTGATTTCCTAATACCTTAGAAGCTATTCCACTTCCTTCTTTTGCTAAGCCATATAAAATATGTTCTGTTCCAATATAGTTATGGCCTAATTCTATTGCTATTTCATTTGCAAATTCAACTGCCTTTTTAGCTCTATTTGTAAATTTATATGTCATTTTAACCTTCTCCTTTCATAAGGGGTTTTACTTTTCCCTTTTTATTTTTCCTCTATAATCTGTTTTATAAGCTCTGCCCTTTTTATATCTCTTTCTAAAGCCTCATATTGATTACCTAAAAATTTCTGCAAGTTAGCAGGTTTAGTATATAAATACAATTTACGTACCTTCATATCTGTCATTTCGTTTAAAATTCCTAAATCAGTACCTAATTTAATATTTGATAATAACGTTCTTGTCTCTTCTGATGAAATTTTTTTACAATACTTTAAAATCCCATAACTTCTATCAATTAAATCTTCTAAAGAAATATCATCTTTTGCTAAAATTTTCCTTGCTTCTCTTTCTTGTTTTATAATTTTATCAACAATTACATTTAAATTTTGAATTATTTCTTTTTCTGTTATTCCTAAAGTTTGTTTATTTGAAATTTGATACATATCACTTGTGCTTTCTGTATTTTCTCCATAAACACCTCTTATATTAATGCCAAAACTATTAATTGCTTCTAGAATTTTCTTTGTATTTTTTGTTCTAGAAAGTCCTGGTAAATGTACCATAACAGATGCTTTTAATCCTGTCCCTACATTATTAGGACAAGCTGTTAAATATCCATATTTTTTGCTAATTGCATATCCTAACACTTCTTCTAGGTTTTTATCAATTTCTACTGCTAAATTTAAGGTGTTTTCTAATTCTAATCCACAGTTAAATACTTGTAACTCTATATGGTCTTGATTTCCTAACATAATACAAATATTTTCTTCATCATTAATCAAAATACTTCCCGTATTATTTTTATTTAAAACAAATTCTGGACTAATCAAATTTTTTTCGACTAAACTCATTTTGGTAATATCATCCATATCACTTAATTTTAAAAATTTTAGCCCATATCCAATAGCATATAAATTGTTTTTTATTCTTTCTTCTAATTCTACTAATTCTTCTTTTTTAGTTAAATTGAATTTGAAATCATGTAAATTTCTTGCTAATCTCACTCTTGTACTTATTGCAACATCAGAATTGTCGTTACTTTGCAAATACCAATTCATTATTATTATTCCTCCTTATTATTTATACAATTTAATCTGTTTTTTCTATTTTTTTAATTTCATCTCTTATCTTAGCTGCTTCTTCGTATCTTTCTTGCTTAATAGCTTGTTTTAAATCTTGATGTAGTTTTTCTAATTGATTTTCTTTATTGCTTTTTTCTTCATTTTTTGAAGTTTGCTCTTTCTTATTTGTTTTATTTTCTATTTTTTGGTCTATTTTATTATCAATTATTTTTCCAATTCTTCCTACATGTTGATTTGCTCCTTGTATTCTTCTAATAATTGGATCTAATCTTTCTTCAAATATATCATAACATCTTCCACATCCTAATTTTCCAGTGTTTACTATATCTTCAAAAGTATAACCGCAATTGTCACATTTCAATGCTTTTATTTCATTAAATAATGGCATTGACATAAATTCTGGTGTAGTAAAATCCTCCATAAATTCGCCAAAAAAGCTAGAAAAATCAATAGGCATGCTAAAATCTATTTGATTAATTCCTAATTTTTTACTACATTCTTCACATAAGTTTAATTCTTTTTTGTTTCCATTGATGTTTTCTGAATATCTTACATTTGCCTCTTTTTTTCTACAATTATCACATAACATTTTATATTTCCTCCTATTTTTAATTTATAAATTTTTATGCTCTAATTTTAGCTTTAATTTATAATATTAATCTAAATTTAACAGCATATTTTTAAGTATTCTTGCTCTTACTTTGTCTTTTTCTGATTTACCTAATTGTAATACGTTATCACTAGTTGCTACTTTCAATAATTTAGCTTCTTTTTGTTCTATTACATCATAAGTTAAAAAATCACTAATTAATATATCTACTTCATTTGATGTTATTTCACTTCCTATATTATTAATAATATGCATGATATAATCAGATTTTGTGTTATTTACTTTCTTTATTGTAATATGTCCTCCTCCACCTCTTCTGCTTTCTACATAATATCCTTGTGATGGTTTAAATCTTGTTGCTATAACATAGTTGATTTGAGATGGCACACAATTAAATTGCTCTGCTAATTCATTTCTTTGTATTTCTATACTATCTTCTTCATCAAATAGTTCCTTAATGAATTCTTCTATAATGTCTGACATTCTCATTTTTTCATCCCCTTTCCCAAGTTATATTATTTATTGTCTTTGACTTTCTTTGACCTATAATACAATTATACTTACTTTTTCTATTTTTTCAACGCTCTATTTTGACCTTCTTTGACCTTTTTCTTTTTCTTATTTACAAATTTATATCATTTTCTCCATTTATCTCACTTTTTCTCTTTCTTTTTTTCTTTTTCTGTTATGTCTTCTAATTTCTCTACCTTCTCTTTTTGCTCTGGTAAAGATACCCATGCAAAATAAGAAGAAATAAATTCTCCATATTTAGTAGCATCTTCCCCTACTTCTGCTATTCCATATTCTACTTGTTTTTCCTTTTCTTCTTTTTTATTTTTTTCCATTTAAAATGCACTCTCCTTTTTATTGTTATGTGCATTTTTTTTGGTTTTATTCAATTAGTTTTTATGATAGCTAAAAAATATATTACTATCTTAGAGCTCTATAGATACATAAGAAATTACATAGCCCCATTAATTCCACTTGCAACTATGTCTTTCATGTTTTCAATCAAATCATCAATTTCTTTTGGTGTAACAATTAAATTATAATCTTTAGGAATTAATACTTCTTTTATTTCTTCATAATTATCTTCTTCTTTCAATTGATTTAAATAATCATTTGATTTTGCTTCATTTTGTAATTTTTCTATAAATAAATCTAAGCAATCATTTACTAAAACTGCTGTTTCTACAACTGTTGGAATTCCAATTGCTACAACAGGAACTCCTAATGTCTTTTGGCTAATTTCACTTCTAGTATTTCCTACTCCTGCGCCTGGAACAATTCCAGTATCTGATAATTGTACTGTACTACTAATTCTTTCAATACTTCGTGATGCTAAAGCATCTATTACTATAACTAGTTTTGGTTTTGTGTTTTCTACAATTCCTTTTAAAATTTCAACAGTTTCAATTCCTGTAGTTCCTAATACTCCTGGTGATATAGCACTTACCATCCTAGTTCCTTCTTCTACATATTGTGGTAAATAGTTTATAATATGTCTAGTTACTTCAATTTCGTTAATTACTTTTGGTCCTAAGGCATCTGGTGTTACATAAATATTTCCAAGCCCTACAACTAATATTTCTCCTTGATTATCTATATGATTTCCAATTACGTCTTTTAGCTCTTTTGTAAGAGTTTGTGCTGCTTTTTCAATTTCTTCATCTTGTGCAATTTTTAGTTTTTTAATATCTATTGTAATATAATTTCCTTTTGGTTTTCCTATTGCTTTTTCACCATTTTCGTTGGTTATTTTTACCCTTTCTACTTTTATGTTTTCGCTTATTTCTTCTTTAGTTGTTTCAATTCCATCAATTTCTTCTAGTTTGTTTGCCTTTTGATAAATTTCTTTTCTTTCAGATGCTAAGTCTGTTCTAAAGTTATACATAGTTTCCTCCTTTTAGATATCAACTTTCTTGTTTTAGTCTAATATCTCTTTTTCTTTAGTATTAACAATTTATACAATTTTTATTAATTTCTTTGATTATTACATTATCATATTAAAAAATTGATATATAACTATATAATTATATATCAATTTTCTTATTATTATAAATATTTTTTTAAAAACTTACCTGTGTGACTTCTTTCATTTGTACAAATCTGTTCTGGTGTACCAATTGCAACAATTTCTCCACCATTGTCTCCTCCTTCTGGGCCTAAATCAATAATATGGTCACAAGTTTTGATTAAATCCAAATTATGTTCTATTACAATAATTGTATTTCCTGTGTCTACTAATCTTTGTAAAATATCTACTAATTTATGAACATCGGCAATGTGAAGACCTGTTGTTGGTTCATCTAAAATGTATAATGTTTTTCCTGTAGCCCTCTTAGATAGCTCTGTTGCTAATTTTACTCTTTGTGCTTCTCCTCCTGATAGTGTTGTAGATGGTTGTCCTAATTTAATATATCCGAAGCCCTACATCTTGCAATGTTTGTATCTTTTGCTTGATTTTTGGTATTTTATCAAAAAATGTTAATGCTTCTTCTACTGTCATATCTAATACATCTGCTATGGTCTTTCCTTTATATTTTACTTCTAATGTTTCTCTGTTATAGCGTTTTCCTTTACATACCTCGCATGGCACATAAATGTCTGGTAAGAAGTGCATTTCTATTTTATGCACACCATCACCATTACAACTTTCACATCTTCCTCCTGCAACATTAAAGCTAAATCTTCCTTTTTGATATCCTCTTAATTTAGCCTCTTCTGTGGCTGCAAATATATCACGAATTAAATCAAATACTCCTGTGTAAGTTGCTGGATTAGAGCGAGGTGTTCGTCCAATTGGTGATTGGTCAATGTTAATAATTTTGTCTATGTTTTGTAATCCTTTTACACCTTTACATTTTCCTGGTTTTTCATTAGAACCATTTAATTCTTTAGCAACAGTTTTGTATAATACTTCATTTACTAAAGTTGATTTTCCGTGAGCCAGATACTCCTGTTACACAATTAAATACTCCTAATGGAAATTTAACACTTACATTTTTCAAGTTATTTTCACATGCTTCCTGTACTTCAATTACTTTAGTTTTATTAGGTTTTCTTCGTTTTTTAGGTACTGCTATTTGTTTTCTACCACTTAAATATTGACCTGTAATAGATGCTTCTACTTGTTTTACTTCTTCTGCTGTTCCGCTGTGCCATTACTTGTCCACCATGGGTTCCTGCTCCTGGTCCTATATCTATAATCTGATCTGCTGCATACATTGTATCTTCATCATGTTCTACTACTAAAAGTGTATTTCCTAAATCTCTTAGTTTTTTAAGAGTAGCTAGCAATTTATCATTGTCTCTTTGATGAAGCCCAATGCTCGGTTCGTCTAAAATATATAATACTCCTGTTAACCCAGAACCAATTTGAGTTGCTAAACGAATTCTTTGTGCTTCTCCTCCTGATAGGCTTCCTGCATTTCTTGATAATGTTAGATATTCTAATCCTACATCCATTAAGAATTGAAGTCTTTGGTCTATTTCTTTTAGTATTAACTCTGATATCATAGCTTCTGTTTTAGTTAGTTTTAAATTGTTTAAATATTTTTTTATTTTGTCTATTGACATATCTGTTAATTCATTAATATTTTTATCTCCTATTTTAATTGATAAAATCTCTGGCTTTAACCTTGCTCCATGACATTCATAACATGGTGAGTTACTCATATACATTTCATAAAAGTCCCTCATTCCTTGTGATTTTGTTTCACTATGTCGTCTATCTAATGTTGGTAAAACTCCTTCAAACTGGCTTTTAAATTTTCTTGTTCCTGCATAAGAAGAATATTCAAAATCAATTTCATCTTCTCCTGTTCCGTATAAGATTTTTTCTAAGAACCATCGTGGCAAATCTTTTATTTTCTTGTTTTTAATATTTACATCATAGAATTTAGCAATACTTTCAAAATACATTTTTGCCATGGTGTCACCCTTTTTCATAGTACTTGCACCAAAGGCTTTTACACCATCATATAATGTTTTATTTTTGTCTGGTATGATTAAATCTTCATCCATTTTCATCAGATAACCTATTCCTGTACATGTTGGACACGCACCAAATGGATTGTTAAATGAAAACATTCTTGGTGTTAATTCTGGAAAACTAAATCCACAATCTGGACAAGCATAATTACAACTATAAAGCACAGGATTTTGTCCTACTACATCAATTAAAACTAATTTGTCTGCTTGTTTTAGTGCAATTTCTACAGATTCGGTTAATCTACTAATAATATCTTCTTTTATTACTAGTCTATCTACAATTAGCTCTACATCATGTTTTTTCTTTCTGTCTAATTTTATTTCATCTTCTCCTAGTTCATAAATCTCTCCATCAATTCTAACACGAATAAACCCATCTTTTTGGTATCCTTCTAGTTGTTTAGTAAATTCACCTTTTCTACCTCTTACAACAGGTGCTAATACTTGAATTTTAGTTCCTTCTGGCAAACTCATGATGTTATCTATAATTTGATCTATACTTTGTTTTTCAATTTTTTTGTGGCAGTTCGGACAATATGGCACTCCTATCCTTGCATAAAGCAAACGAATATAATCATATATTTCTGTTACTGTTCCAACTGTAGATCGTGGATTTTTTGATGTTGTTTTTTGGTCAATAGAAATTGCTGGTGATAGTCCATCAATTCTTTCTACATCTGGTTTTTCCATAAGACCTAGGAATTGCCTTGCATATGAAGATAGACTCTCTACATATCTTCTTTGTCCTTCTGCATATAAGGTATCAAATGCTAAACTTGATTTTCCTGAACCTGATAGTCCTGTTATTACTACTAATTTGTCTCTTGGTATTTCTAGGTTTATATTTTTTAAATTGTGTTCTTTTGCACCTTTTATAGTTATTTTATCGTTCATTTTTTGCCTCCTATTTTTAAATCCTTCTTATTATACTACATTTCTTTTTTAAAAACAAGAGTTTGGTGCTTTTTTTAGATGGTTAAGTTGGGACAGGCACACTTTAGCCATTGTTTTAATCATCTACAACTCTTGATT
>CANPAC010000069.1 GCA_947571975.1 uncultured Clostridium sp.
CTTAAAATCGAGCCTAGAGGACAACAGATAGGATATAAGAGTTTTTAAAGACTAAACCATATCTGGCATAGTGGCATAGTGAAATTCCAATAATTTATTGTGTTTTAGTAACTATTTAATTTTTCTTTCACAAACTGATAGTATATTTATATACTTCGTATATAAATATAGCAGACTTCATGCAAAATTGATTTATTGAATATAGGAAAAATATTTTATTACTACATATCTGGCATAGTGGCATAGTGAAATTCCAATAAATAAGCTAGTACTTATCGACTAGCTTATTTATTAAGTGTTATCAAGTAAGATTTCTGGCTCAAATTTTTTTAGTTCTTCTTCTTCCACTCTACATAGGTAATCTTGTTCTTTAATATAAATAAGTGTACCTAGATATTCTTCAAAAGTCAGGTTTTTATTAATCTGGTTTGTTTTTTGTTCCAATTTAAAAGTACTATAAAAACTATAACATTTTTTAGTATTAAATCGAGGATTAACATAATAAGTATTTTGTACCCCTCCAAACATACGCTTTTTTGACATATAACCAAAAGAAATAACTACTTTTCCAAAGTTAGAGTTATCTAATGCTTGTAAATTATTTTCTTCACACCAAGTAGAATATTCGCTGTAATACTGCTTTTTAGCTATAAATGTACATATTGGATAGGAACTGCAAAAGGCTACTGCATTATTACATTGTCTAAAATACTTTGTTGTTTCCTCTTTTACACTTTGGGGAATAGTAAACTTTCCATTTTCTAGCACTTCCTTAAATGCTTGTACTGCTCTAGTTGCGATAATCTGTAATGATTTAGGTTGACATAGTCTTTCTACTATGTCTATATCTCTGTTATCTTTTTTATTGATAAATGTAGCATTAAAAGGAATTACTACAAACCTATCTATAATTGCCAAAGATGTTTCTTTAAAATCAATAACATTATCGTTGACAGAAAAAAGCAAAGTGGCATAAGATATTAACTCAAAATTATCATCGCCTTTTTGTTTTATTGATATAGGCTCTCCAGAAATTAACCTTGTAATCAAACCTATATCAATGTGTTTGGGTTGCTTCTGATCTTCAGCAATATTTACCACACAACCCTCTAATTGTTTTATAGTCGTTTTGCTTCCTGCTTTACAACCACACAAATTTTCAAGATGTTCATGTGAACATTGTCGTTCATATAAGTTTACTCCAGTTTCTACCTTTAATAATTCCTCAATGATACGAAAAATGGTTGATTTTCCGATTTCTTCCGACTTCCGTTTCAGTATAAAGGCTTTACCTAGTTTAGCAGTTTTGGCTAAAGAATAGCCTATCATTTCATAGAGCGAATTTTCTATGTCTTTATCTCCGACAGCTTATACTGTCGAAGAAATAATCAACTAATTCTAATTCTATGGAATTAGTTTCAAGTATGCTAGTGTCATTATATGGAACACTTAAGTCTGCAAACTCAATAGATGTTGTTGATATTTTATTTTTAAAGTTTGCTATCTTAACTTTCTGCTCTTCTATGCGGTTGATTTTGTTTTCCGCTTCCTGTGTTTCCTCTATTCTATTGTCGCTTTGTTCTTCAACTTCTTGTATTTCTAGTAGCATATTATCACTTTCTTCAAGTTCTTTTACTGCTTCGTGTACATTATTATTTATTCTTTCAATATCTTCTTGTGATAGTTCAAAATTGTCGATTGTTGCTTCATTTTCTGTTTTTTCTTGTATCTCTGTTGTAGTATCATTTATTTGGTTTTTCTCTGTTTCAATTGTATTGCTATCCATGTAAAATTTCCTCCTTACTTATTTAATTTTCAATGTGCTATTTTGTTCATAGGCTTTCTTAAATGCCTCATATTCAAGCCTATGTTCAGCAATATAACTTTGTATGTCAAACATAATGGTTTTGGCAATTTGCTCAACTTGATAATTTTCAAGTTCCATGATATAACTCCTTAATCGTGCCCCTAATGTAGAGCGTATTGTCATCATAAGTAATTTTTGTATAAACTTCAAAACCCCCTTTCTAATTGACAGAATAACGCCTTTATGGTATTATTTTATTGTTGTTAATATAATTAAGAGTTAATTTGTAATAATAAAATTAAAAACATAAAAGGTGACATATAATAATACGAAAAAGTCGTATGAATTTTTTAAAAAATCAGAAAAAAAATAAAAAAAGTGCAAATTTTTTAAAAAATAGACTTTTTTTGAGTAGTTTGAATAAACAAAACTAAAGAGGTGTAAAAATGAATGTAGTAATATATGCTAGATATAGTTCATATAAACAGACAGAACAAAGTATTGAAGGACAATTAAAAGAATGTTATGCCTATGCTGAAAGAGAAGGATTTGATGTTATAGGAGTATATAAAGATGAAGCTATAACAGGAAAGTCAGATGATAGACCAGACTTTTTGAGAATGATTGAAGATAGTAAGAAAAAAGCCTTTAATGGAGTAATTGTTTATTCATTAGATAGATTTTCCAGAGATAAATATGACAATGTAAGATATAAACGTGAATTGAAGAAAAATAATGTTAGAGTGTTTTCAGCAAAAGAAAATATTAGTGATGACCCAGTAGGAAGATTAATGGAAAATTTCTTTGAGGGTATGGCACAGTATTATAGCGATGAATTATCTGAAAAAGTCAAAAGGGGAATAGGAATAAATGTTAGTAAATTTTTGTATATTGGTGGTTATGTTACTTTAGGATTTAAAATTGTAGATAAGCAATATACAATAGATGATGAAACTGCTTCTATAACACTAAATGCTTATAAGATGTATGATAATGACCATACTATTGAGGAAGTACGAGAATATGTCAATAATCAATTAAAGATTATAGATAAACGAAATAAAAAAGGCGAATTAGTACAATATAGTAAAGGTGCAATTAGAAATTTATTAGCAGATAAAAGATGTATGGGTACTTACATATATAAAGATACAGAAACACCTAATGCAATACCTCAAATTGTAGATACAAATTTATTTAACAGAGTACAAGAAAGATTAGATAAAAATAAACACTCTCCATCAAGATTAAAAACTACGAATGATTATATACTAACAACTAAATTATTCTGCGGACATTGTAAAGATATGATGGTTGGAATTTGTGGTACATCACGAACAGGAAAAAGACACGCTTACTATTCTTGTAATAAATCTAGGAAAAAACTTTGTGATAAAAAGAATGTAAAAAAGGAAGATATAGAAGATATAATTGTAAAAGAGGCTAGAAACATATTAACAGATGAGAACATTAATAAAATTGCTAAAACCGTAGTAAAGTTAGTAGAGAAAGAAAAAGATACAAGTACATTGAAAAGACTTCAAAACCTTTTAAAACAAAATGAAAAACAAAAAGCTAATTTATTTGATAGTTTAAAAGTATGTGATATAGATAGTGTTAGAAAGTCCATATTTGAGGAGATGGTCAATATTGATAAAGAGCATACCGATATAGAAAGTCAAATACAAATTGAAAATTCTAAAAAAATAAATTTAGATGAAACACAAGTAATTTACTTTTTAACTCAAATGAAGAAGCGGAGATATAAACGATATTAAGTATAGAAAAATGCTTATAACAGTTCTAATAGATAAGATATACTTGTATGATGATTATGCAATTATATTCTTTAACACTCAAGAAAAAGAATATAATGTAAAAGTACCAACTATTGAAGAGGCAGAAGTTCGCACAAATGACATCTCTGCCCACCAATGACGTATCTGTTCGAACTAATAGAACAGATAGATACGAAAATCAATCAGGAATGATTGATTTTTTGTTTACTTAAAATATCATTCATTTTCAGTAGGCATAAATAAATTTTATTGCCTTGCAGAGCCCCATGTTATGATGTTACGTCATAACATATAGTGGAGAACAATTTAGTTAAGTACACTAAAAATATATTATTTTTTTAATATTTTTCCTTCAGTAAATAACTAAATGAACTACCAAAGAAATCTGTTACATAACTTTCTAACAAAAGTATGTAACCCATTATGACACTTTCAAAACTTCGTTTTGGAAAGATGTTAGTGTGCTTTGCTAGGATTACAAAGTTACTTGCTAAAAAGTAGGAATTTACTGAAAAATAAAAAGGTTGCAAATTTAGAAATTGTATTATATAATGGCTAACGTAAATGCATAAATAAATATTTTAGGAGGAAACAGATTATGAAGATAATTGTACATGCAACTATTGTTGCATTCCTTGTATTTGTTTTTAGTATTTTTATGTTTTTTCAGTGTGGTCCAAATGTAACTGTAATAACTACGATTTTTGTTATTTTTGTATCTAGCATAAGTTTCTATGCTGGGTATGATGCTGGAGAAAAAAACACTGATAACAAAAATGATAAAGAGCGGTAATACCGCTCTTTATTGTTTAACTTTAAGGGTAAACCACGGGCTATGCCAGTGGTGATGAAAAGCTTATAGCGGTGAGTACCATATAGTGTTTGCACCTAAATTTAGAAGAAAAGAAATATACGGAAAACTAAAACAAGAGATAGGAACGATATTCTAATGAAATTAGACTTGTTGTAAGCGAAAAACTAAAAACAACAGAAGATGTAAAAGCTATGTTTCACAGACTGAAAAAGATATTGATAGTATTACTAATTTAAGACAAAAATACAGAAATAAGCTGAGAAATTGTAAAGATGATAAAATTAATAGAAGAATACAAAGAAAAGCGAAATGAATGCACTACAATGCTAAATAAGTATAGAAAGAAGCTAAAAATAGCAAATTATATTTTAGAAGATACACAAAAAGTTAAGGAAGTAATTAAAATTGAAATGCAAATGAAAAATGAACAAGGAGATATTACTAAAACAAAGAAAAAAGATAGAAACTTAAACAGATAATATGCAAAGAGGTTGTTATATAACAAGTAACAACCTCTTTTACATTAATTTCTGGAAATAATTGTTTTTATACTGATTTTATGATATAAATAAGTGAAGTAGAGATTGGTAAGGAAAAAATAGTGAGAAGTGTAAAACTTTAGAATATTCATTTATGGATAAAGATATAGATTTAGGCATAGCAACAATTTAAAAGATTACAATGCAAAAGGCAGCATAACAAAACTGCCTTTTACTAGTTATTGCTTTTTCATTTTAGGTTTTGAAATAAGAGAAGCTAAATAACCAAAGAATACAGCAGCAGCAATACCACCAGCAGCAGCTTTAACGCCACCAGTAAAAGCCCCTACTAATCCATTTTGCTGAACAGCTTCGATAGCACCTTTTGCTAAATTGTAGCCAAAACCAGTAAGAGGAACAGTTGCACCAGCGCCTGCAAAATCTACTAGATATTTATAAATTCCAAGGCCTCCTAAAATAGCGCCTGCTGTTACAAAAATAACTAAAATTTTAGCAGGTGTAAGCTTTGTTTTATCAATTAAAATTTGACCAATAATACAAATTACGCCACCAGTTACAAAACATTTTAATAACATCATCCAATCAAAAACATTAGCCCAATTAATATTCATAAAAATTCATCCTTTCTAAGAAATCTCCAACAAGTATCCCTAAATTCCATTTCAAAGTTCTATACTTATTGCATGTGCAATGCCAGGTATTGATTCACCTTGTTGAGAGCTTGTTGAGTTCATTAAAGCACCAGTTGCAATTAATAAGATTTTTTTCAATTTTTTTGTCTTTAACTGCTCAAATAAATAACCGGAAAATACTGTTCCGCAACATGCACAACCACTACCACCTGAATGGGTGTCTTGAGCATTTTTATCAAAAATTAAAACACCACAATCATTATAATTAGATTTAATATTATAACCTTGAGATTTAGCAATATCAATAGCAATTTCTTTACCAACGTGACCTAAGTCACCACTAATAATAGCATCATAGTAACTAGGGTTTCTTTTAGTATCTAAAAAATGTGCAATTAGTGTGTCAACAAACGCTGGAGCCATAGCAGCTCCCATGTTGTTAGCATCTTTAATTCCCATATCTACAATTTTTCCAGGTGTAATATGAGTAATAAAGGGACCTTGTCCGTTTTTTGTTATAATAGCAGCACCTGAACCAGTTACAGTCCACTGGCTTGTAGGTGGTCGCTGATTACCTAATTCTAGAGGAAAACGAAATTGCTTTTCTGCACTACAAAAGTGACTTGAAGTAGCACAAAGTACATTATTTGCAAAACTTTCTACTGCAATAGCACCTAAACTCATAGATTCAACAAAAGTAGAACATGCACCAAATACACCAAAAAATGGAATTGATAATTCACGTAATCCAAAACTAGAAGAAATACATTGATTTAGCAAATCTCCTGCAAACATACAATCAATTTCATTTGCAGGTACACCTGATTTAGAAATAACAGTACTTACAGTTTCTTTTATAATTTTGCTTTCAGCTTTTTCCCAAGTTTTTTCACCCCAAAACTCATCATCTAAAGTTTGGTCAAAATATTTTGCCAAAGGACCTTGTGCTTCCTTTGGACCAACAATAGAGGCACAATCTAAGATGGTTGGAGGATTATTAAATTTTATAGTTTGTTTTCCTAACTTTTCCAAAATATCATCTCCTAATACATAATTTACACTAAAGTCATACTTTGCGTATTAAAAATCAAATAGATAATTCCTACTAAAATAGAAGCAGAAATACCAAAAACAAGAACAGGACCAGCAACAGTAAACATCTTTCCCCCAACGCCCATAACATAGCCTTCTGACTTATATTCCATAGCAGGAGAAACAATAGAATTTGCAAATCCAGTAATAGGAACTAAAGAACCAGCACCAGCAAATTTACCAATTTTATTAAATAAATTAAGCCCTGTCAAAAAAGCAGAAATGCCAATCAATAAAATGGAAACAATTGTACCTGAAGTTGTAGTATCAAAACCTCTTTCTTTACATATATTAAGTATAATCTGTCCAATTGAACAAATAAGCCCACCAACCCAAAAAGCATTAAAACAATTCTTTAAAAGAGGAGAGTTAGGGGATTTTTTATCTACGTAATCTTGATAAGTTTGTTTAGTTTCCGTTGGATTCATTCTGAGCACCTCCTTGATTTTTCTTTCTGTCTAAATCAAGTGTAAAACTGATATCTAAATCTACAAAATATTCTAAAATTTTGTCACCATCAATACTAGCTCGTTGATCTAAAATTTTTACTTCTGATAAATAATCAATTGTTTTAGAAGCTTCAGCAATTGCTTTTACAATAGCATCTTTCCATGAAACATTTGAATTACCAGTTATAATTAAATGCTTTTTAATATCCATAAAGTAACCTCCTAAAAATCTTTTATAAGTATCTTTTCCGAAAATTAGAAAAAATATACAAAAAGGGTAGAAATTTTTATCATAAAAATATATAATTTACAAAAAGCAGGGATTAAAAAATGTTCTTAAATCTGAATGATGGAGAAGAAAAAATGATTGATAAAGTAAGGCAAATGGCTTTAAGAGTGCTATATGAAGTTGATGAAAATGGTGCTTATTCTAATATTGCACTAGATGAAATGTTACAACATGCAAGAAGAGAAAATAAAGAAATTAATAGTAAAGATATTGGTTTTATTTCCGAGATTGTTTATGGCACAATTTCTTGGAAATTGACAATTGATGAAATTATTAAAAAATATTCGAATATAAAAATAAAAAAAATGTCACCATGGATTTTAAATATTTTAAGGATGAGTGTTTATCAAATTGTATTTTTAGATAAAGTGCCAAAGTCAGCAGCAGTAAATGAAGGGGTTAATTTAGCTAAAAGATATGGGCATAAAGCAAGTAGTAATTTTGTGAATGCTATTTTAAGAAAAGTAGAAAAGAAAGATTACAAAGACTTTTTTACAATTGAAAATAATATAGAAAGAATTAGTAAAACTACTTCTATGCCTGAATGGATTGTAGAGGAATTGCTTAAAAATAACACATTAGAAAAAGTAGAAGATATTTGTAAGAGTTCAAATATAAAATCAAAGTTACAGATAAGGGTTAATCAATTAAAAATAGACCAAGAGACATTGAAACAAGAATTAGAAAAAGAAAAAATAAAAGTAATACGGAGGGCAATTAGAAAATTTTTTGCAACTAGAGGGTGTGAAAAATATAGAGAAAATGAAATCTTTCCAAGATGGAAAATTTACTATACAAGATGAAGCAGCAGGACTTATTCCTATGGTTCTAAATCCTAAACCAGAAGAAAAGATATTAGATGCTTGTAGTAGCCCGGGGGGAAAAACTACTTTTTTAGCAGAGCTTATGGGTGATAAAGGTGAAATTTTTGCATGGGATTTACACGAACATAGAGTTAAATTAGTAAATAAA
Source organism: uncultured Clostridium sp. (assembly GCA_947571975.1). Taxonomy (GTDB): domain Bacteria; phylum Bacillota; class Clostridia; order TANB77; family CAG-508; genus CAG-269. The sequence goes on from CANPAC010000069.1 coordinate 8,355, forward strand.
GCAGCACAAAGATTAGGAATGAAATGTATAAAGACAGAAGGTAAAGATGCTAGTAAGTATGATGAAAATTATAAAGAAGTTTTTGATAAAATTTTGTTAGATGTACCTTGCCTTGGTATTGGCGTTTTAAAAAGAAAGCCAGATATTAAATGGAAAAGAAAAAAAGAGGATATAGAAGAAATAACAAAATTACAAGAAGCAATACTTGAAAATTGTGCTAGATATTTAAAAAGAGGAGGAGAGCTTGTTTATTCGACTTGTAGTATTTTAAAGGAAGAAAATGAAGATGTAATTCAAAAATTTTTAGAAAGAAATAAAAATTTTAAAATACAAAAAATAGATTTTGTAAAAAATAAGTTTTTTGAAAAATTTGTCGAAAAGGAAAATTTTATACAAGTATATCAAAATGAAAATACTGATGGATTTTTTATTTGTAAGCTTAAAAGACAAAAGTAATGGGTAACTAAAACTTAAATGTAAAACGAAATGTTACTGTCAACTTAAAATAAATTATGGTTTTATTTTCTACAACTCTTGATTTGTAAGTAAGGTATATCTTAATAAATAGCAAATGATTTA
>CANPAC010000070.1 GCA_947571975.1 uncultured Clostridium sp.
TATATAAATTCATTTGTCTATTTTTTAATAATCAGCCATACAAATCAAGAGTTGTAGATGATTAAAGCAATGGCTAAAGTGTACCTGTCCCAACTTAGCCATCAATACATTCTTTTATGTTATCTTAAGGAAAACTTTATTAATACTTAAGAAAAAATAAATGGAATTTCATAAAATAGTGTGCTAAAATAAATAAAACAAGGATTTAGGGACAAAGGATACAACTATAAATAAGGAACTTTAATCAATGTCTCTAAAATTACTTAGAAGAAAGGGGAAAAAATGGAAAACATAGTTTTAAAATGTGAAAATCTAAACAAAAAATTTGGTAAGAAACAGATTTTAAAAAATGTTTCTTTCGAAATGCAAGAAGGAGATATTTTAGGATTTATCGGTCCAAATGGAGCAGGAAAGACAACTACTATTAAGTTAATATTAGGACTTCAAAGTATAACAGAAGGTAATGTTAGCATTAATGGATATGATGTTGAAAAGCAATTTACTAAAGCAATTGAAAAAGTAGGTGCAATTGTAGAAAATCCAGATTTATATATGTACTTGTCAGGAAATGAAAATCTAAAATTAATTGCAAATCTATATAAGGGTGTTAATCAAAGTAGAATTGATGAAGTAGTAAAACTAGTAAAATTAGAAAATAGGATTAATGATAAAGTTTCAAAATATTCGTTAGGAATGAGGCAAAGATTAGGAATTGCACAAGCAATTTTGCATAAACCTAAATTATTAATATTAGATGAACCAACTAATGGATTAGATCCTGAAGGAATAAAAGAAATGAGAGAACTTTTATTAGAATTAGCTAAAAAAGAAAAGATGGCAATTTTAATATCAAGCCACAATTTAGCAGAATTAGATACTTTGTGCAATAAAGTGTGTATTATTAAGAGTGGAACAATCTTAGAGACAAGCGACATTTCAGGGATAAAAAAACAACAAGGAAAACAATTTAAAATATTTGAAGTAGATGACAGTAAAAAAGTAAAAGACATAGTACCACAAGCAATAATAATAGGAGAAAAACAATTTAAAATAGATGTGCTAAAAGAAAAAATACCAGAAATTATTGTTAAATTAGTAGAAAACGAAGTGAAAATTTATCAAGTCAAAGAAGAAGAAAAATCATTGGAACAAGCATTTTTCGAAAAGACAGGAGGTAATAGCATTGAGTAAATTAATCAAAAACGAAATAACTAAAATTTTTAAAAAGAAAAGTATTTATATTACTTTGCTAGTAGTATTAGCTTTTATTATTTTAACAAATTGTATTTATAAATTTTTCTATAATACAGGAAATTATATTGAATATGGCGAAAATTATATTCAATATGCTAAAGAAGAAATAGCTAAATTAGACCCTAAAAAACCAAGTGATGCGAAGATGTATATTGAGTTAAAGACAACATTAGATATATATGAAATGACACAGAAATATGAGGAAAATAGTTGGCAAAGAGATGTTTTATCAACTAAAATTTCTAGCTATGTTAATGAAAGAAATACTTATTTATATGGAGAAAACAAGGATAATGAAAAAGTAAAACAAATAGAAGAAAAAATAGATAATGTATTAAAAAAATTAGAACAGGGCGATTGGAAATACTTTGCTAATGAAGAATTAGAACAAACTAAATTAGAATTAAATACTTTAGAAGAACAAAAAGCAAATACCGAAGATAAGCAAGAATTGCAACAATTAGAGTTATCAATAGTAAATGCGAAAATAGATAAAGAAGTAGCTGAAATTAGATTAAATAAAGACATTAAATATGGAAATGATTTTATGAATAAAGCATTAAATAATTATCAAAACCAAGCACAAAATGTAGCTATGACAGAAAAAGAATCAAAAGAACTAAAATATGAAGAAAAGAAAGAATACAATGAAAATATAGAAAAAAGAGAAATCAATCGATATATTTTAGATAACAATGTAGATGTAAACAAAGAAAATAATACAAGAGGAATTCTAAAAAATTTATTTGATGAATATGGGTTATTTATCATTGTGATGATTGTTATGATAGCAGGAACAATAGTAAGTGAAGAATTTAATAAAGGAACTATCAAATTATTATTAGTAAGACCATACAGTAGAAATAAAATATTAGCAGCTAAATTTATCACTGTATTAATTATGATTATATTTTCAATTTTAGCAGTTGTAATTATGGAATTACTAGTAGGAGGAATGATTTTTGGATATGATAGTTTATCGATTCCTGTTTTACAATATAACTTTGACACACAGAGTTTAGAAACAATTAATGTGTTCTTATATTTAGGAATTTCAATTATGACACAATTACCAAAATTAATATTGTTAGCAACGCTTAGCTTTGCTTGTAGCACACTATTTACTAATAGTGCAGTTGCAATAGCATTACCATTACTTGGCTACATGTCAGCAGATATGATTAATTTGTTAGTTATTAAAAATAATGTACAATTTATGAGATTTTTTGTTAGCTTAAATTGGGACTTCAAAGAATATTTATTTGGAAACTTGCCAAATATGGAAGGAATGACAATGGAATTTTCAACTATTATTTGTAGTTTATATTTAATAGTAATGCTTATAGTAACATTTATTACATTTAAGAAGAAAAACATTAAAAACATTTAAAAATTCTAAGCCTCTTTTATGGTTTCTCTTCTCTCCTAAAGAGAGTGAACATGTTCCATAAAAGAGGCTTAAAAATTTTTAATTTTATTCATATTGCATTTGTTATCTATTGAAAAATATAATAATTAATTTAACTTAATATATCCTATTTTATAAAATAATACAAATTAGTCCTCCACTACCTTCATTTACAATACGTTCTAGTGTTTCTTGAAGCTTAATCTGAGCGTCTTCTGGCATCTTAGAAAGCTTTGTCTGTAAGCCTTCATTTACTAATTCATGTAAGCTCTTTCCGAAAATATTAGACTTCCAAATTTCTTTTGGATTACTATCAAACTCAGAAAGAAGGTAATTTACTAATTCTTCAGATTGTTTTTCTGAACCAACAATAGGAGAAACCTCTGTTTCCACACAAGTTTTGATAAGATGTATAGATGGTGCTTTTGCTTTTAATTTAACACCAAAACGAGAGCCTTGTTTAATCATTTCTGGTTCTTCTAATTCTAAATCTTCAATACTAGGTGTTACAATACCATAACCTTTTGCCTCAACCTCTTCTAAAGCATAGGCTACTCGGTCGAATTTCTTCTTCGTTTTTGATAAATCAGAAATGATGCTAAACAAATCACCTTCATTGGTAACATTAACATTTGTGATTTCGGAAAGAATTTGATAAAACAATTCTTCTTTTAAAGTAATTTCAATATTTACAGTACCATCACCAAGCCTAATGTTTTCAACAGAAGTTTTAGATATGATTTCTGTTTGTTTAATTTTATCACTACACTTAGAAACATCTTTTAAGACGTGAACATCTGTAAAAGCATCTTTGATTTCATTAAATAATTCGGTTTTTAAAGGATGTTCACATTCTAAACCATCAATCCAACGAGGAAACTTAATGCAAATTTGCTCAACAGGAAATTCATATAAAATCTTAGAAAACATAGTATTTATATCATCAATACTTAAATATTCACAATTAATAGGCATAACAGTTGTGCTATATTTATCACTTAATTTATCAGCTAATTCCTTTGTATAGCTAGAATTAGGGTCATCTGAGTTTAAAAGAATGATAAAAGGTTTATTTAATGCTTTTAATTCATTTACTACTCGTTCTTCTGCTTGAATATAATCTTCCCTTGGAATATCAGTAACAGAACCATCTGTTGTGACTAATACGCCAATGGTAGAATGTTCATCAATTACTTTTTTAGTACCAATTTCGGCGGCTGTTTCAAAAGGAATTTCTTCATCAGACCAAGGAGTTTTTACCATTCTAGGCATGTCATCTTCTAAATAGCCGGATGGCATTATCTACTAGATAGCCAACACAATCCACTAATCTGGTTTTGAATTTTAAATTATTATCTAGTGTGATTTCAATGGCCTCATTTGGTATGAACTTTGGCTCAGTGGTCATAATAGTTTTTCCACCAGCACTTTGGGGAAGTTCATCTTTAGCCCTTTCTTTTTTGTATTCATTGTCAATGTTTGGGATGACTAATAAATCCATAAAACGTTTAATAAAAGTAGATTTACCAGTTCTAACAGGTCCTACCACTCCTACATAGATGTCACCATCTGTCCTTTTTGCGATGTCTTCATACAATCTTGTATTTTCCATCTATATACCTCCTTTAATATCGCTTTTGTTTTACATCAAAATGCTTGTTCTTAAATAACTTTAGTTAAATATATGGGGCTTTTTTTTAGAATATGACAAGTTTGAACTAAAAACTTGATAATTATAAGCAAATGTGATAAAATTGCATATAATATAGAAAATAAGTTATTACTTTTAGTAAATGTTGATATATTAATATTTATTGTCAAAATATATCACGGGTCTACCATGGGGTCTTGACAATAAATAGTAATATATCAACATCTATAGAACATAAATTACAATATTTAAGGACTTAAGAAGGGATGGAGTAGATGGATAAAGTACAAGATACAATAGATATATTAAAGATGTACCACCAAAATCATATTGTAAAATTGTTAGAAAAATTAGATGGAAAAGAAAAAGAAGAATTAATTGAACAAATTAACAAAATAGACTTTCATCAAATCATGGAACTTTATGATAATACAAAAAAGGACTTACAAATAAGAGAAAACAAGATTGAGAATATATCATATTTAGACAAAGCTAGATTATCAAAAGAACAAAAAGAAGAATTTGAGGCATTAGGAGAAATAGCAATTAGAAATGGTGAATATGCAGTAGTTACCATGGCAGGAGGTCAAGGTAGTAGGCTTCGGACACAATGGACCTAAAGGAACTTTTAGATTAGATGTTTATGGTAAAGGAAAATATTTATTTGAAATATTAGCAGAAAATTTAAAAGAAGCTAATAAAAAATATGATGTTACAATTCCTTGGTATATTATGACAAGTAAAGAAAATAATGAAGAAACAGTTGCTTTTTTAGAAAAAAATAACTATTTTGGATATGACAAAAAAAGTGTTATAATATTTGAACAAAGTGAATTACCATTAATTGATATAGAAGGAAAACTTTTAATTAGTAAAGAAAATAAAATAAAAGAAGCATCTGATGGAAATGGTGGAACATATGCTTCTTTAAGAAGAAGCGGATGTTTAGCAGACATGAAAGAAAGAGGTGTTAAATGGATATTCATTGGTGGAGTAGATAATGTACTTTTAAAAATGGTAGATGTCATACTACTTGGAATGGCAATTCAAAAGAAAGTTCAAGTTGCTTCAAAATCTGTAGTAAAAGCTAATCCACATGAAAAGGTAGGAGTGTTTTGCAAAATGAATGGGCACCCAAAAGTAATAGAATATGCAGAACTTCCTGAAAAAATGGCAGAAGAAGTAGATGATGATGGAGAATTAAAATATGGAGAATCACATATTATGTGTAACTTATATACAATAGATGCCATTGAAAAAATCAGTAAAGAACACCTAATGTATCATAGTGCTTTTAAGAAAAACTCATATATAGATGAAAACGGAAAAGAAGTTATACCAGAAAGAGAAAATGCTTATAAATTTGAATCCTTTATTTTTGATGCCTTTGAGTATTTTGATGACATAGCTGTGTTAAGAGGAACAAGAGAAGAAGACTTCGCTCCAGTTAAAAACAAAGATGGAGTAGATAGTCCAAAAACAGCTAAAGAACTATATGAAAAATATTGGAAAACACATAAGGTATCTTACTAAAAAGAAAGGAATGGATTTTAGTATGGAAGAGTGTAAAGTTAGTAGCTTATATAATTTAGAAGAAACAATAGCAAAAGAATTATTAGAAAAAGTAGAATATCCATGGGAAGCATTAGCTGAAATTAATGATTACATATTAAAAATAGGAAATACATTAGACCTAAATAAATATGAAAAAATAGGAGAAGATGTGTGGATTGCAAAATCTGCAAAAGTTATGCCAACAGCATATATTCATGGACCAGCAATTATTGGAGAAAATGCAGAAATAAGGCATTGTGCCTTTATTCGTGGTAAGGCAATTGTAGGAGAAGGAGCAGTAGTTGGGAATTCTACAGAACTTAAAAATGTAATTTTGTTTAATAAAGTGCAAGTACCACACTATAATTATGTAGGAGATTCCATTTTAGGATATAAAGCACATATGGGAGCAGGCTCAATTACATCAAACGTGAAATCTGATAAAAAGCTAGTAGTAGTAAAAAATGGAGATAAAAAGATAGAAACAGGAATTAAAAAGTTTGGAGCTATGATTGGTGATGAAGTAGAAGTTGGCTGTGGCTCAGTTCTAAATCCAGGAACTGTAGTTGGTAAAAATTCTAATATCTATCCTTTATCTTCTGTAAGAGGTGTTATACCTAAAAATAGTATTTATAAAAATAAAAATGAAATAATAGAAAAAAGTATACTATAAAAAAGATTGATATATAAATATTTTTTAATCAAGACCTGGATTGTGTCGCCACAGTTATGTTTTGATTAAAAAATAATTATATATTAATTTTTTATTTTATAATAGAAAAAGAAACTATATCAGTTATATTATTTTTAACATAATTGATATGGTTCCTTTTTTATTACTTTACTACATAGATTGATTTCCAGGTATAAAGTAATCAACTACACCATAGATTAAAGCACCAATAATGGCAGCCATCCAAGAAATTGAATATCCTGCAACAAAAAATTGAGTAACATATAATACAATTGCTGCTAATGCGAATCCTACAAAACCTTTACCAAAAGGACTAGCATGTAAACCAGTAAATTTGATAACTAAATAATCGATAACCGTTAGGACGACAGCAGCGATTGCTAGTGTCCAAAAACTATTAATAGTAAATCCAGGTGTAAAAAATGCAGTAATGGCTAATACTGCCGCTGAAGCGACTAATCTACCAATGATTTGCCATACGGTAGAACCAGTACTACTTGATTGATTTCCTTGAGCTTCTGACATAAGTCTAACCTCCTTAGAATTAAAGTTCATTATGTGATTTTTTTCAAAGGTTCTAAAATTATTATTCTCAAAATAAAAAAAATTATTCAAAAAAAAGCGTATAAAAAAGTTAAAATTTGTTAAAAATAAATAAAAAATGCAAGTAGGTGTTTTAATTGTTAATTACATTTTTTAGAGCTATAATGCTATATATAGTAGTCTTAATAGTAATGAGATTAATGGGAAAAAGAGAAATAGGACAGTTGCAACCATTTGAGTTAGCTATTTCAATAATGATAGCAGACTTAGCATCAATACCAATGACAGAATTAGGAATTCCAATATCAAATGGAATTATACCTATATTAGGACTTCTAGTCATGCATTTAATAATATCTATTTTTAATATGAAAAGTTTAAAAGCAAGAGAAATTATGTGTGGAAAACCAAGTATATTAATCTATCGAGGAAAAATAGATGAAACAGCATTACGAAAAGAAAGATTTACTATTAATGAACTAGAAGAAAGACTAAGAGGAAATAATGTTGTAAATTTAGGTGATGTAGAATATGCTATTTTAGAAACAAGCGGACAAGTAACAGTAATTCAAAAACCAGAAAAAAGAAACACAATTCCAGAGGACTTTGGAATCCAACCAGAATACGAAGGAATACCTTATGATTTAGTAGTTGATGGGAAAATTATGTATAAAAATTTGCAGGCATTAGGAAAAAATTATGCTTGGTTAAAAAAACAGGTAGAAAAATTTAAAATGAAACCAGAAGAAGCTTTAGTAGTTACAATAGATGGGAAAGGTCAAATTTTCTGCCAAAAAAAAGGAGCCTAAAAATGTTAAAAGAAACTATTATATGTATAGTTATCGTAGTTGCCATTATTTTTGGAGACAAAACAACACAAAATTATACAACAGAATCTGTTAATGAACTATCGTCAGGATTAACAAATTTACGTGAAAGCGCTAATCAAGATAATTTCGAAAAAGAGAAGATGAGTAATCAAGCTGAAGGAGTTTACCAAGAATGGGAAAAAAGACATGAAAAATTAGCATTTTATATAGAACATGATGAGCTAGAAAAAGTAGAGACAGAGTTAATTGCTATAAAAAGTAATATACAAACTGAAAATTATGAAGAATTAATAAGTGGGATTGATAAAAGCGTTTTTATTTTAAAACATATCGAAGATAAATATGCTTTTAATATACAAAATGTGTTTTAATGGCTAAAGTGGGACAGGCACAACTTGACCATTAATATAAATGATATTATCTCTACAACTCTTGATTTGTAAGGCTGATTATAAAAAAATAGCAAATGAATTTATATAA
>CANPAC010000071.1 GCA_947571975.1 uncultured Clostridium sp.
AAAAGAGATACAACAAAGAAAATGGTAATTGATGAAACAACAAAAGATGTTATTATTAGAATATTTAATTTATATTTACAGGGAAAAAGCTATCAAACAATAGCCAATATTCTAAATGAAGAAAAAATTTTAGAGCCTAAAAAATGGGATGATTCTACCATAGAAAAAATACTCAATAACAAAATTTATGTGGGAGATTATGAGAGATTTAAAAGAGTTGCAAAAGAACAAGGAAAAGAGCCTGTAATATATCCTAATGTTGTTGAACCTATTATAACAAGAGCAATGTTTGAAGATATACAACTACAGAAAGAGAAAAATCAGAGAGCATATTGTAGAGATAGAGTATATATCTTCATGCAAAAAATGAAATGCCCTAAATGTGGGAAAATAATGGGCAGTAAAGGAACTGGTGGAAAAAAGAAAAAGTATATGTATTATCATTGTTCAGACTGTAAAATGTATCTTCGAGAAGATTTAATAGAAGAACAAGTTATGCCAATGATAATAGACTTAATAGAATATGATATGACAGTAAAAAAATACTTCTATCCTGTTTTAGCAGATAAAAAAGAGAAAAACACAGATAAACTTGATAAAGAAATAAACACATTAAGAAACCAAAAGAACAGAATAAAAGAAGCATACTTGAAAGAAATAGTTGATGTAGAAGAATTTTCAAAAGAATATAAAGCTATTGACGAAAAGTTAGAAATATTAGAACAAAAGCGAATTGAAACAATAGACCTAAATAAACAGACTTTTAGCCCACAGCACTTAATGGCAGATAGAGATGTAGAAAAAGAAAAGTTAATCCGTTCTAATAAATTTTACGATATGCTAATGGCAGAATGGAATAGCAAAGATAAAGAAGAAAAGCAAGAATTTATTTCAAAGTTTTTAGAAAGCATTACAGTTGAAAAAGATAGTAAGAGTAATTACAAATTAGTAAATTTAAAATTAAGGAAAACATTTATTAACCAGATATACAAGTTAATGCAAAATGGAATGTTTGATATGACTATTGCAGATGAAAAAGATAAAGAAGTTAGAACAACAATTATGATGGACAAGCAAGAACTAGAAGAATATATTGAACGATTAAATGACTATTACGAAGTATCTTATTATGAAGTAGCGAGATTAGATGAACCAAAGAAAGGCTATCAGAAAAAATATTTTACGATAGATGAAACAAATGATAATGGAGAAAAACTTTTTAAATTAGTTGAATTAATAACAGATGATAAGAAATATCCACAGAAAAAAGCAAATAGAATTGTAGGAGCAATTAGAGTAAAAGAACGAGAAAAAGTTAGTTAAGAAATTTTATAAATGGAGGAATTGAAAATGGAAAATAAATATGGAATTGAATATACAAAGATTGGAGATTATTATATGCCTAATTTAGTTTTGGAGAAAGAAGAAAAAATTATACTAAACAAATATGGTAGAATGAGATTAAAATTTTTAAAAGAAAATAGAAAAGCAGAATATATGATAATGTTTACAAAAGGAACATTGAATAAACATCTAAAAGAAATTCAAGAAACAGCACAAGAAAGAATTGATTTAATTATAGAGCAATTAAAAGAACAAAATAATCTAACAGAAGGAATGAAAAATACAGATCAACTTTATTGGGTAAGTATGATGAATAATTTTAAAAGTACAGCAGAAGAAATTGTATTAAATGAACTAATATATGTATAAAAAATTGCAGGTAGGAGCAAACAGACAAATGTATTGCCAAATTTAATGTCTATAAGTGTAGCGAGCATAGGTTTTGTATTGCCACAAAACCGACAGCTTACGCTGAAAGGGGAAAAATCTTCCCCTATAACCCCTACCTTATGAAACAGAAAAACAAAAAATGAACGCAGAAATTTAACAAGAAATTTAAAATTTTTAAGAATGTTTTTATAAAAAATGGATTGAAAATTTATCAAAAAGGAAGTGAAAAATTGTGAGAAATAGAACAATAGGAATTAATGTTAGAGTGAGTGAAAATGAGAAGAAAAAACTACAAAGAAATGCTAAAAAGAGTAACTTAAATTTATCATCTTATTTAAGAAAATCAGGATTACAAAAAGAAATTTATTCAATACCAGATGAAGAGCTTCGCAAAATTTACAATGGAATTGTTGAACTAAAAAATGAATTTCCTTATATGAGTGATGAAGAAATAAGAGAGAAAATAACAAAAATGCAAAGTGATTTTTTAGACATTTATAATTATAAAAAACGGAGATGATATAGATGGCAACAACAAAAATATGGGCAATTAAAGATAGCATATCTAGAGTAATAAGCTATGCAAAAAATCCAGAGAAAACAATATTTTCAGATTTAAAACAAGTATTAAAATATGCAGAAAATGATGAGAAAACCATAGATAAAAATGAAAAAACTATGTATGTAACTGGTGTAAATTGTAAAGCAGAAACAGCTTATGAAGAAATGGAAACAGTACAAAATAGATTTGATAAATGCACAGGAAATGTTGCATATCACGCATACCAAAGTTTTAAAACAGGAGAAGTATCGCCAGAATTAGCACACAAAATTGGAGTAAAACTAGCAGAAAAAATGTGGAGTGAATATCAAGTAGTAGTTGCAACACACTTTAATACAGGCACATATCATAATCATTTTGTAGTCAATTCCGTTAATATGTTTACAGGAAAAAAGTTTAACTGTAATAAAGGAGCATATTATTATTTCAGAGAGTTATCAGATAATCTATGCAGAGAATATGGACTAACAGTTATTGAAAAGCCAACAGGAAAAACACCGAGAAGTATATATTTTGCAGAAAAACGAGGCGAGCCAACAAAGTATAATGTAATAAGACGAACTATTGATGAGACAATGGAAATGTGTATAAATTACGGACAATTTAAAAAGATAATGCTTAAAAAAGGCTATATTATAAATGATGATTATAATAGAAAATATCCAACAATTCGTTTAATAAATAATAAAAAAGCAGTAAGAATGTATCATTTAGGAGAACAGTATTTGCCAAAGAATATTGCAAACAAAGTTGAACACAATCCATATTATTATCAAAATAGATATATGGAATTTATACACACTAAAAAGAAAAAGCAAAAATACAAAGTTTATAAGTATAAAGGTAAATTAAAAGACATTAGTAAAATGAATGGAATTGATGTACTTTTCTTATTATTGTTTCATTTATTAGGATTACTACCAAAACGAGAAAATTATAAGCCACTATCTCCAGAAATGAAACAAGAAGTAAGAAAAATGGAACGATATTCTAATGAGATTAGACTTATTGTAACGGCAAAAATAAAAACAACAAAAGATGTAAAACACTATATTACGCAAACTGAAAAAGGTATTGAGAGTGTGGGTAATTTAAGGCAAAGATATAGAAATAAGCTAAGAAATTGCAAAGATGATAAATTAATACAAGAATACAAAGAAAAGCGAAATGAATGCACTACAATTCTAAATAAGTATAGAAGAAACTTAAAAACAGCAAATTATATTTTAGAAGATACACCAAAGGTTAAAGAAGTAATAAAAATCGAAATGCAAATGAAAAATGGACAAGAAGATATTACGAAGACAAAGAAAAAAGATAGAAATGCAAGATAAGAATATGAAAGGTTGTTGCTAACTATATAAATGTAACAACCTTGTAACTCAAAAAATAAAACAAATTTTCGTATATGTATTGAAATTTACTTGAAATTATATTAGAATATGAAGTGGTAAGAAATGGAGATGATAATAAATGAGCAAATTGGAAAAAGATTCAAATTATAGTAATCAAACTTTTGAAGATATTAAACACATTGATGAAAATGGAATTGAATATTGGTATGCAAGAGAGTTAATGCCTATTTTACAATATGCTAAATGGCAAAACTTTAAAAAAATTATCAACAAAGCAATGATTGCGTGTGAAAATAGCGAAATATCAACAAATTATTGTTTTACTGATGTCAGTAAGCCAATAATTTCTGGAAAAGGAAAAGAAGAACTTATAGAAGATTATAAATTAAATCGTTATGCTTGTTATTTAATAGCTCAAAATGGAGATAGTAGAAAGAAAGTTATTGCTCTTGCACAAACTTATTTTGCTATTCAAACTCGAAAACAAGAAATCACAGAAAAAGAATATAGTTTACTAACTGAAGATGAAAGAAGATTTTATCAAAGAAATTTAACAAAAAAAGGAAATTATTTACTTAATCAAACAGCTAAAAATGCGGGCGTTAAAAATTTTGATAGATTCCATAATTACGGCTACAAAGGCTTATATAATGGAGAAACAGCTGATGATATTGCAAAAAGAAAAGGATTGAGATATAGAGAAGATATTTTAGATAATATGGGAAGTGAGGAACTTGCAGCTAATCTGTTTCGCATTACACAGACAGAAGCAAAATTGAAGAAAGACAAAATTAGTAGTGAAAAAGAGGCGAATAAAACTCATTATAATATAGGAAAAAATATTAGAGAAGTAATTGCAAAGAATGGTGGAACAATGCCAGAAAATTTACCCACACCAAAAAAGAGTCTAAAGCAATTAGAAAAAGAAAATAAAAAAAGTTTGAAGAAAAAATAATATGGAATGTGTCAATTTTGGCACATTCCATAAATAATATATAAATTTATTATAGATATCAAAAAAGTCCTAGAAATAAAGTCAAAAATTATTGCAAATAATATGCTGAAATGTTACAATTAAATTGAGGTGAATCAAATGAGAAGTAGTTTAGAAAGTATAAAACCATTAGATGCAAATGTTGAAAAGAAAAATTTAGAAGGAACTTATACTACTAATGAAATTAATACACAAAAAACTAAAATGACTAGTTGGGAATTACTAGAAGAAACGCATAAAAGAGACCAAGAAAGAAAAACAGCTTATGCGTTAGGCATTCGATTTGGTGGATTAGGATTATCAAACGGCGAAGACCCTTTTAAACCTTTGCCAAAGCCTAAATTTTCGGCGATAGATATAGGAAAAGAAACTATCAACACTCCTACTAAAGACAAAAGAGAAGCTCAAAAAGTAGAGAGCGAGTTAGAAGTAATGATGGAATCATCACTAGATGGATTAGATAAATAAAACGAAGGAGAAGATAAATATGATAGCAGAAAATTATGCTTGTGCATATAGAGAAGTAATAGAAATATTAAAATATACTAATAAAGATGATGTAAATAAAATTCCAAGTGATAAAATATTGTTATGGAGAGACAATATGAAAGAAGATTATAATTTTGAAATAGATGAAGAAAAGCCGTTAGCTGAACAAAATATTTCTAAAGAGGCTAGAGCAATATTAGCTAATATTTTTAAACAATATTGGGCTACTGATTATCAAAAAGAAAGAATAGAAGCTAAAGAAAAATATGATATGGAACAATTGGAAAAGGAAAAATACGAAAAATATAATCCAAATGATATTTTTTCATATAAAAAACAAACTATTTCAACCGATGAAAATATTAGTAATACAGTAGCAATGGTTGAATACAAAGAATCTATTTTTAAAAGAATATTAGATAAAATCATGGATATTTTTAGTAGAAAAAATAATAAATAGTAGGAGATTATATGGAAAAGAATGATAAAATAATATATCTTTCACAAGATGTTAGTGAATTAGTGATAGTTATAGGTAATGATAAATTTAGAATAAATGAAAACGAAATTAAGCATTTTACAGATGGAACCAAACTTGTTGGAAAGGACAATATGAACAAAGATAGATTTTATGAATTTGTAAATTATTTAATATCAATTTCAAATGAATGGAATGAAGGATTTTTTGTAAGAAGTATTAGTCCAGAAGCAAGATGGTCTGTTGTAATAAAAACAATTAATAATGGTACAAAAAGATATGCTGGAATAGAGTATTGTCCTAACAATTGGCAAGAATTTTACAATAACTTTGTAGCTTTTATAAAAAATGAAAGTATTATTCAAAATGATAATGATCAAAGCAATAATAATAATTTAAATTATGAGCAAAACATTAATTTAGAATTTAATAACAATGGTATAACAAGTAAATTAGTTAATGAAATAACAAAATTTGTAGTTGAACTTATTGAAGATTATAAACAAGATAGATTTTGGTCAGATTCAGCAAGAAGTTTTTTGGGATTACTTATACTTTCTAATTTAATGAGTGCGAATAGAATAAATATTAATAATTTATTGGTACAAATTAGAGATATAAATACTATAAAAGATATAATTCTAAAAAATATAGATAAACTTAACAATAATTCAAGTTTGAGAGTATTTACAAGTAATGTAGATATTATAAACAGTGATAAACCTTTAAAAAGTATCATTCAATTAATTGAAGAAGGATTAAACAAATATGCTAAAAGTTCTATTCAAGGGAAAAACAATATTGATGAACTAATGAAACAAGTTAGTATTGGAAATGAAAAGGCAATGAAAGAATTAGCGCAAAAATACGAAAATGGAGATGGAATAGAAATAAATTTAGAAAAAGCATACAAAATTTACAATGATTTAGCTAACAATTACAATGATTTTGAAGCAAAGTTGAATATTGCTCATATGTATTACTTTGGAAATGCTTATATTAAGCAAGATTTTAAAGTTGCATTTGAGAAATTTAATGAAATAAGAAACGAAGATGTAGATGGAAGTATTTTATATTACATAGGATATATGTATGATAACGGATATGGAACGACAAAAGATGAAAAATTAGCCTTTGAATATTATAAAAAGTCCGCTGAAAAAGGATTTACTTTTGCAGAATATGCTTTAGGACAAGCTTTTTTACAAGGAATAGGAGTTAAAGCAAATGATGCTGAAGCAATATTTTGGCTATCAAAAGCAGTAGAAAAAGGCGATTATATGTCTCAATATGTTTTAGGTTCATTATATTATGAGGGAACAGAAAATGGAATAAATGTTATAAATAATAAAGAAATTGGTTTGGAGTTAATAAAAAAATCTGCTATTCAAGGCTATGACAAGGCTATTGATAAACTAAAAGAAATAGAAAGCAAAAAAGTATTAGATGAAAATGAAGATGAGTATAATATAGAAGAATATATACATTTTACTGATTTTGATAAATTTGATACAACTGATGATGAAACAGAAGATTTTGATTTAGTATGTGGAATAAGAATTGAAAGTAATTATGCAGATGGAGAAGTTGAACAGATAAACTTATATGATATTGGAAAAGGTAATATTTTCAATTTTAATGGTGAAACAGAAATAAAAGATATAACTAAAGATGAAATAGTAATAAGAACAGAAAATAATATACAATTAAGTAAAATACAGCCTAAAACGACAGAAGAAGAAAATAAAATAGATTTAATATTGAAAGTTAATGAGTTTATTACTGGTTGGTCTACTACTATGCCTACTCCATATAGAGCTCTATATAAAATAAAGGTAATGTATGTTAGAAAAAAAGAACAATTAGAATATTAAAAAATAATTAGGTTTAAGAAATTTGCCACTGGTGGCAGATTTCTTTTTAAAGGGTATTGCCAAATTTAAAAATTTATGTTAAATTAAAAACATAGTAATAGACAAAAAAATACCGATGTGGGTATACATATCTTTGAAACTATTGCTATAACTAATTTTGAAACGGATAATAGAGTACTTTTGTGTAAGGTATTTTTCGCATACGTCCTTCGCTAAGGCACCAACGACGTTTCTGTTCGAACTAAATTGAACAGATAGATACAAAAATCAATCAGTAAAATGGTTGATTTTTTCTTTTGCAAAAAATCATCCTAAATCTATAAAGAAGGGATGGTGCTTGAAATGAAGATAATTAAGCAAGAATTAGAATTTGAGGAATGTCTAAAACAGCGACTTGAATTTATATGTGAGTTTTCAAAAGTTACTCCTACTTTTGTAAATGGTAGTATTAGAAAATTAGAGAGAACTAATCTTACATATATTGAACCACATAGAGTGATTATTAAGAATATTACTTTTTTAGTATTTAATTACTCTAATGATGTGTATATTACTAACTTAACTAAAAAGATTAAATTATCAGAGTTAGAAGAATATTTAAAAAACATATAATTGTAAATATTTTACATTTATTAAAATAGTGATATAATATAGACAATAAATTATATATAGCTGTCCGCCAGAAGCTATATATTTATGAGTACTTTGAAAAGATTATATTGCATTATTATATTTTAGTTTATGATAAATG
>CANPAC010000072.1 GCA_947571975.1 uncultured Clostridium sp.
AAGGCAGCCGAGAATTTTTAAGAAATATTTTATATAAATTCATTTGCTATTTTTTAATAATCAGCCTTACAAATCAAGATTTATAGTTATTATATTTAATGTACTTGGGTCAAGGTTTGTTTTAAAGTTACCTTAATTATAGTACCTTCTGGAACTTGTTCATCTTTTGCATAATCTTGTGTTGTAACATAACCAGAGCCCTCGATATTAATATTTAAATTTTTAGATTTTAAGCTATTAATTGCTTCAGAAGCATTCATGCCTCTTAAGTCAGGTACTGATACAGATGTAGAAATGCTATAGCCTTCTCCATAAAGAACTATAATAGAGCCTTTCATAAGAGAATTACCTGGTTTAGGTGTTTGATCTTCTACTAAAATATTATTAGGGTCTCCATCTACATATACTTTAGTGTTAAAGCCAGCAGCTTTTAATATTTTTTCTGCTTCTGAAATAGTTTTTTTTCTTACGTCAGGAACTACAATATAATTACTTGAGTTAGAACTATTAGAGGCGTTTTCATCTACTGGAACATTTAAATAAGGTAAAATTTCAGAGAACATTTGAGAAACGACAGGACCTGCTACTTGACCACCTTGATGACCATTTTTTCCTTTTGGGTCATATAAAGTAAGAAGTAATGTTACTTGAGTATCTTCAATAGGTGAAATAGCTACATAAGAAGCTACATATCCGTCTTCTTCTTTTTTTTCTGGTGGTTCAGAAGTACCTGTTTTACCTCCAATAGAATAACCAGTTACAGCGGCATGCCTACCAGAACCATCTGTTACAACAGATTCCATCAAAGATTTTACTTCTTCTGATGTTTGTTTAGAGATAACTTGTCTAATTTGTGTAACAGGGACTTCAGTAACAGCACCTGTATCTGTATTAGTAATTTCTTTAACAATACGAGGCTTCATCAAAACACCATCATTAGCAATACATGAAATAGCAGTAATCATTTGAAGAGGTGTAACATTTAATCTTTGACCAAATGACATAGTAGCAAGTTCAACAGCACCTACTTTATCCAATTTTTGAAAAATACTACGTTGTTCACCATATAATCCAGAATTTGTTGAAGCAAATAGTCCAAAGGCATTATAGTATTTATACAATGTAGAAGGACCAATTCTTTTGCCTAATTGCATAAAAGCAGGGTTACAAGAGTTGCATAAAGCTCTTCGTAATGTTTGTAAACCATGTGGATTATCAGCCCAACAGTCAATTTTACGATCTTCTACTTGTTCAAATCCTTTACAATAAAAATCATTTGTTTTATCTGTTGAAGTGATATTTTCTTCTAAAGCTACAGCTGCTGTAATGACTTTAAATGTAGAACCTGGTTCATAAGTTTCTCCTACTGATTTATTAATCCACATTTTAGACAAAGCATCATTTTTTTTCTCAGAAGAAAGAGAATCATAGGTTTTAGCTAAAGTAGAATTTGGTGTATAAGGTGTATTTAAATCATAATCTGGATAAGATGCCATAGCAAGGATATCTCCTGTTTTAGGATTCATTACAATAACATTGCCACCTCGAGAACATTCATTTTCATCAACAGCTTGTTTTAAATATTTTTCTACAATTTTTTGAATATTTACGTCAATTGTAAGTGTTAAGTCACTTCCATTTTCAGCAGAAATATATGTTTCTTCTGCATTTGGGATTTCTTGTTGATCACTTCCTTTTGAACTTACAATTTTACCAGGAGTACCAGTTAAAGTAGACTCCCAATTTGCTTCGATTCCACTTAATCCTTGGTTATCATTTCCACAAAATCCAATTACATTAGAAGCAACAGAACCATAAGGATAATATCTTTTACTATCTTCATCAATATTAATTCCAACAGTAATTTTATTTTCATCCATCCATTTCTTTAATTGGTCAACTTTTTCTTGTTCGACTTTTTTTATAATTGTTTCTACTTGAGATTCACTAGTTACTTTTTTTAGAGTTTCTTCATAATCTAATTCAAAAATTTCTGAAAGACCTTTTGCAACTTTTTCCTTATAATCTTTTGTATCTACCTCATTGTTTTTGGCGATTTTTGTGGGATTAATGGTTATAGTATCTACTTGAACACCAATAGCAAGGGATTGTCCAGTTGAATCGTAAATATTACCACGTTTAGGACTAATTATTTGATTAATAGTTTGTTGCTGATAGGCTTTTTCTTTTAAAAAATTTCCTTGTACAAATTGAAGAAAGCCAATACGTGTAAGTAAAAGTATAAAAATAAGAAAAGTTATAATCATTAGAGTTCTTAATTTAGTAGTATGAACTAAATTTTTAGATTCAAAACCGGTTTTTATTTTAATCACTTTATTATCTGAAGTTTTTATGATTTTATTTTTTTTCATCAATTTCAATCCTTTATACATATAAAATATCTAATTTGTAATTATTGTATATTAAAAATAGTTAAAAATCAATAAAAGTTGAAAAAATAAGAGAAATGTAATACAATAATTTAGGAAAGGAAGAAAGCGATGAATGAAATTTTAGAAGAAACAAGAGCAATTATGAATCGATATCATATAAAAGCAAACAAATCATTAGGGCAAAATTTCTTAATTAGTAAAGAAGTAGTAGAAGAGATTGTAAGAAGCAGTGAAATTGCTAAAGAAGATTTAGTAATTGAAATAGGACCAGGATTAGGCACATTAACAAAGTATTTATTAGAAAAAGCTAAAAAAGTTCTTTGCATTGAATTAGACAAAAAAATGATAAGTATTTTGGAAAATAGGTTTTCACTTTATAAAAATTTTGGACTATTAAATGAGGATATATTAAAAGTAG
Organism: uncultured Clostridium sp.; assembly: GCA_947571975.1. Lineage (GTDB taxonomy): Bacteria > Bacillota > Clostridia > TANB77 > CAG-508 > CAG-269. The sequence continues at coordinate 2,812 of CANPAC010000072.1, forward strand.
ATTTGAAAAATTTAATTAAAACAGAAAAAGAAAAAAATAATATACAAAATGTAAAAATAGTGGCTAACTTACCATATTATATTACAACTCCTATCATTATGAAATTGCTAGAAGAAGAACTACCATTAGAAAGCATAACTGTTATGATACAAAAAGAAGTTGCTGATAGATTAATTGCAATTCCAGGAGGAAAGGAAACTGGGGCAATTACATATAGTGTTTATTATTATGCTGAATCACAAGCTGTTTTAGAAGTTCCTAAAGAATCTTTTATACCTGAACCAGAAGTTACTTCAAAGGTAATTAAATTAAACATTCGAAAAGAGTCAATTATTGAAATTGAAGAAAAAGAGAAGATGTTTCGAATTATTAAAAATGCTTTTATGCAAAGAAGAAAAACGTTGTTAAATGCATTAGTAAATACTAACATTTTCAAATGTAAAGAAGAGGGTATAGAAATTTTAGAAAGTTTAGGGATAGATGTGAATATAAGACCAGAAAAATTAAGCATAGAAGATTATGCTAATATTGCGAAAAAATTATAATTTAATAAAAATCACTTAAAAAGTATTCTCATTTAATAATTTGTGTGATATAATAAAAAAAGAAGTATAAAATAGGGAGGATTAGATGAACCAGATATTAGTTACTGAAAAATTGTATATAACACCAGAGCTAAAAAGAAAAAAGAAACTTTATAAATTAGAGTTCTTTTTATCTATTTTTTTAGTGTGCGTTTTAGTATCTGCCTATATTTATGCTGAATATGATAGAAATAAGAGTGAAGAAGTATCACAAGAAATATTGAGTGATTTACAAATTCCACAGGAAGATACAACTATTGCTAAAAATAATGTATTAGTAGTTGTACTAAGTGATGAACCATCAGAACCAGAGGAGGAAGAAGCAGTACCACAACCAACAACAAGCAATAATAGTAGTAGAACTCAAAGCAAAAAGAAAACAAAGAGTGGATATGAATATACAACTATAGCAACTATTAATATACCAAAAATAAATCTTACTTATCCAATTGTTGATGGAACAACACATACAGCAGAGGAAACAGAGGCTTTATTAAAAATATCGCCTACCAAGTTTTGGGGACCAGACCCTAATTCTGTTGGAAATTTTTGTGTTGTAGGACATAATTATAGAAATAGTAGATTTTTTAGTAAAGTACCTACACTAGCGGAAGGAGATAGCATAGATATAACTGATATGTCAGGAAAAACAATTACATATAAAATATATACTAAGTACCAAGTTGATCCAACTGACGTTAGTTGTACAACACAGTTAACTAATGGTAGAAGAGAAATAACATTGATTACTTGTACAGATGATAGTAAGTATAGAGTTGTTGTAAAAGCTAGACAAGTAAAATAACATAAAAAACAGCATAGAAATGAAGCCAATTTTCTATGTTGTTTTTGTTTGTTAACGAAAATTAGAAATCCTCATATAATATAGAAAGACTAGAAAGAGGAGGAGAATACCAAGTGGCAAAGATACTGATATTTAATAATGATACCGATAGAATGGAAACTTATTATAGAGGAGAAAGCGAACCAATGCCATACAATACAAATGGAACATTAAAAGTAAGGGAATTTAGGGGTTCTAGTAGGAGTAATATTTTATGGACAACCAAGAGATGTATGCAGAGTTGGAATAGTCAAAGATATGTTTTTGGAGCACCTATACCAGTAGGATTTGCATTTAAAAGACCATATGAGGGAGGTCATGGAAATCAATCACAACACTATGCAGGAGTGGCATTTGATGTAGGGCAAACGTTGTCTTCAGGTCAAAGAACTAGATTGTGGAATTCTGCTAATAATTCAGGTGTATGGGCCTATGTAGAGCCAATTAGATTAACACCAACATGGGTGCATTTTGATAAAAGATTTGGAAAACCAGCTTGTTCAACAGGAGGATTTCCAACGCTTAGAAGAGGAAGTTTAAGTAATTATGTATTAATAGCACAAGATGACTTAAATACATTAGGGTTTAGAACTAATGGCTTAGATGGTATATTTGGAACAGGAACTTACAATGCAGTAGTAGCATATCAACGTTCTAGAGGATTAGCAGCAGATGGTATCGTGGGATGTAATACATGGAGGTCATTACAAGAAAATGTAGTTGGAACAGGTCCAACCGCAACTACTATAAATTAATGCCTAAGTAGTGATTTACACTACTTAGGCATTTTTTTGCATCTTAATTAATTCATTTGCTAAAACGGATAAAATACTTTTGTTATATTCATTCAATTTCATATAGTCTTCTAAAAATTTATTATCTGTAATTGTATTTAAAATAGATGAGTCATTATTAATTAAATCGTGAAATAAAAAGTCAGAATTTATATTTAATGCTTTGCACACATTGATAATAGTAGTAGCGCTTCCAAAAGCAATGCCACGTTCTAATTGGCTAATATATCTAGGAGATAAAGATAATTTTTCTGCAAGCTGCTCTTGAGTGTATTCTGCTTTTGCTCTAGCTAATTTTATTTTCTTTCCAATGCTTTTTCTCAAAATTTTTTCTTCTTTTTTCATAAGCTACCTCCAACTTATAATCTATATAAAAAAGTATAGCAATTAGCTATTAAAAAGAGAACGAACAGTTAATAAGAAAAATTAATGCTAATAACACTAATAGTTTTATAAAAGGGACGATTTTCTATATAATAGTATACTTTTTTTTAGAACATTTAAAACTTTTAAAAATTTTTTTAAAAATTTTTAGAAAAAGCTTGCAAAATAATAAAACTTATATTAAAATCTAAGTGAAGTGGAGAAAAGTGGTACAAAGTGGTAAGAAAGTGGAAGGAGTGAAATTTAGTTGCTAATCGGTGAATATGAGCATTCTGTAGATGCAAAAGGCAGATTAATTATGCCAGCAAAATTGAGAAGCGATATGGGAGATAAGTTCATCGTAACAAAAGGATTAGATGGATGCTTATTTGCGTTTTCACAAGATGAGTGGTTAAATTTTGAAACTAAATTAAAAACTTTACCATTATCAGATAAAAATGCTAGAAACTTTGTAAGATTTTTCTTATCAGGTGCGACAGAATGTGAAATAGATAAGCAAGGAAGATTTTTACTTCCTAACAACTTAAGAGTAGCAGCAAATCTAGAAAAAGAGGCTGTTATTATAGGAGTAGGAACAAGACTTGAAATCTGGGATAAACAAACATGGCAAAATTGTGATGAAAATATTTCAGTAGATGAAATTGCTGAAAATATGACAATGCTTGGTATATAACTTGAAAAAGTTTATATAAATACTTAAGAAAAAAATACAAAAGACAAAATTTACAGAAGAAAACAGAAGTTACAAAAGAAAAAAGCACAAAAGACAAATGTACAAAAGATGAATAAACAAAAGACTAATCAGAAAAATTAACAAAAGAAAATCTAACAAAAGATTTTAAAATGCAAAAGAAAGTTTGAACATAAGATTATTAAAAACCAAAAGATAAAACAATAAAATAAAAATCAGCTGGTAATTTTTCTGTAAATTACCAGCTATTTTTAAAATATTAGAATCTTGCAAACAAAAAAGCGTGCAAGCGATTTTCGCGTTTAAGAAATCTTTATTAGAGGAGTACAAAGTTGGAATTTAAACATAAACCAGTTATGTTAACAGAATGTATAGAGGGACTGAAAATAAAACCAGAAGGAATATATGTAGACGGAACTTTAGGTGGAGCAGGACATAGCAAAAAAATTGTAGAGAAATTATCAAAACAGGGAATGTTAATTGGTATAGACAGAGATGAAGAAGCATTACGTGCAGCTAAAGAAAATTTAGAAGGTTTTACAAATGTAAAATACATTCATGATAATCATGACAATATCAAGGAAATATTAAGACAGTTAGAAGTTGAAAAAGTAGATGGAATTCTTTTAGATTTAGGAGTATCTTCATATCAATTAGATGAAAGAAATAGAGGTTTTAGCTATTTAGGAGAAAATGAACTAGATATGAGAATGGATAAAAGCCAAAAGTTAACAGCTGAAACTGTAATCAATAAATATGAAGAAGAGAATTTAGCTAATATTATTTATGAATATGGAGAAGAAAGATTTGCTAGGCAAATTGCTAAAAATATCTGTAAAGAAAGAGAAAAACATATAATTAAAACAACAAAACAATTAGTAGAAATTATAGAAAAATCAATTCCAAAAGCAAAACAAAAAGACGGACATCCTGCTAAAAGAACTTTTCAAGCAATTCGAATTGAGGTAAATGATGAAATAAAACCATTATATGAAACAGTAAAAAATAGTATTGATTGTTTGAAACAAGGTGGAAGATTATGTATTATTACTTTTCATTCTTTAGAAGATAGAGCAGTAAAAAATGCTTTTATAGAAGCAAAGGGAAAGTGCACTTGCCCAAGTGATTTACCATATTGTGTATGCAAAGCAAAATCATTAGGGGAAATTATAACGAGAAAGCCTATAATAGCATCTAAAGAAGAATTAGAGGAAAATACTAGAAGCAAAAGTGCTAAACTGAGAATATTTGAAAGAAGATAGGAGGTGAATAACTTATGGCAAGAAGTAGATATGAGTATGGAACAAATCCAAGAAAATTAGAGCCAGATAACGGAAAGGTAAAACAACCACAGAAAAAGAAATTAAAAGCATTAGAAGATTTACCTAAGCAAGATGTAAAAATATCACCTAAGCAAAGAAAAACACAAATAAAATTAGCATTTTTAGTAGCAGGAATTTTTCTCATACTACTAACCATAAGTTATCGAAACTCACAGATTAATGAAAAGTTTAGTGAGGTACAAACATTAAAGAAAGAGTTGTCTAATATTCAAAAAGAGAATGAACAATTAAAGGTGAGTATTGAAAATAGTATAAATATAAATACAATAGAGAAATTAGCTAAAGAAAAGTTGGGAATGCAAAAGTTGACTAATAAACAAACAGTGTATGTAGCATTACCTAAAAAAGATTATGTTGAATCTGCCTCAGAAGAGGTAACAATAGAGGAAGAAAAAAATTGGTTTGAACAATTAATTGAGAAAATATTTAAGGATGGCTAAGTTGGGACAGGCACACTTTAGCCATTATTGTTTTAACTATCTACAA
>CANPAC010000073.1 GCA_947571975.1 uncultured Clostridium sp.
AACTGCTCCTTTTGCTTGTTTGTTTGGATTTGCTTTTAGCTCTAGTACATCAGCTTCTAATAATACCATTTCTAGTAATTGGTCAATATTTTCATTTTTCTTTGCAGAAATCGGAACAAATATTGTGTCTCCTCCCCACTCTTCTGGTACTAATTCATATGCCATTAATTCTTGTTTTACTTTATCAATATTAGCATCTGGTAAATCCATTTTATTAACTGCAACAATAATTGGTATTTCTGCTGACTTTGCATGATTAATCGCTTCAATAGTTTGTGGTTTTACTCCATCATTTGCTGCTACTACTAAAATAGCAATATCAGTAATTTGTGCACCTCTTGCTCTCATTGCTGTAAATGCTTCATGTCCTGGTGTATCTAAAAATGTAATTTCTCTATCATTTACTTTTACTTTATATGCACCAATTGCTTGGGTAATACCTCCTGCTTCTCCTTCTATTACATTAGTTTTTCTAACAGCATCTAAAAGTGAGGTTTTACCATGGTCTACGTGTCCCATAACAACAATAACTGGTGGTCTTGTTTGTAGGTCTTCTTCTCTATCTTCTGAATCGTCAAATAAAATATCTTCTTCTGTTACTGTTTCTTTTTTAACTGCATTAATTCCAAATTCTTGTGCAATTAAAAATGCGGTATCAAAATCCACTTCGTTATTAATTGTAGCCATAATTCCATAACCTAATAATTTTTTAATTACTTCTGCTGTAGTCTTTTTAATTTCAGCTGCAAAATCTTTTACTGTAATACTTTCTGGAATTTCAATTTCTGTTAATTGGAATATTTTTTGTTTTGTTCTTTCTTCTTGGTTTTTGTTGTTTCTTTTCTTTCCTCTTCTTCCACGTTCTGTTGTTAAATCATAGTAATCTAACATTCCACCATCTTGTTCATCAAACATATTAGATAGACGGTTTGCTTGTTTTAATGTTTTTAGCTTTCCTTCATCAAAATTGTTTTCTGTATTATTTCTTCTTGTTTTTGTCTTTTTGTTTTTATTTTCATCAAAACGATTATTTCTTTGTTTATCTTGACCTCTGTTATATTCTCTTACAGTTTCTTTTTCAACTGTTTCTACAGACATAATATTTTTAATGTTTTTCTCTATTCCTTTTTCGTCTAATGGTCTTTTTCCAAATTTGTCTGCATTATTATTGTTTCTGCTATTAAATCTATTATTACTATTATTATTGTTATAATGGTTGTTTGCTCTATTGTCGTTATTATTATGGTTTCTATTGAAATTATTATTCCTAAAATTGTTATTTTGATTGTTACCATTGTTTTGATTTCTATTTCTATTATTATAGTTATTATTGATGTTATTGTTTCGATTATCTCTGTTTTGATGATTAAAGTTTTTTTCTTTTTGTGTTACTTCATTTTTTATTTGATTATTATTAATTTTTTCTACTGGTTTTTCTTCCCTTTTTACAGATTCTATTTTTTCTTCTTTTACTTCTGTTCCTTTTTTTATTTCTTCTTTTCTTTCTTCTTTATTTTCTTCTATAACTGGTTCTGGCTGTTTTGGTTGCTCTTTTTTAAGACCAAATAACTCACTAACTGTCATTGGTTTATTTGGCTTATCACGATAAACAATGTTATAATCTTTATTTTGTTTTCTTTCAACAAAACCAACATTGTTCTTTTTTTCTTCTTTTTTTACTTCTTCCTTTTTCTTTTCTGGTTCTTCTGCAGCTACAATAACTTCTCTTCTAATAATAACTGGTGCTTTTTCTTCTTTTTTTGCTTCTTTTTTGTCCTCTTTTTTAGTTTCTGTTTTCTTTGTTAAAGCTTTTTCAATTTGTTTTGCTTCTTCTTCACTTACTCCACTCATATGACTTTTTACTTCTATTTTTAGTTTAATTGCTACATCTAATACTTCTTTACTGGTTAAGCCTATTTTCTTTGCTATTTCATGAATTTTTATCTTACCCAATAAGTTCACCCCCATTTTTTATTTTCTCTATTTCTTTTGCTAAATTACTATCTTGTATTCCAATTACTGCTTTATTGGATTTTCCTATCGATTTGCTTAAAATTTCAATTTCCCCCTCTATTATAATTGGTATTTTGTACGTTTTACTTAATTTTTCAAATTTATCTTTAGTCCTATCAGATGCATCATTTGCTATTACTATTAAATATACTTTTTTCTTTTTAATTTCTTGTTCAACACTATCTGCTCCAAAGCAAATTTTTCTAGCTCTTGCTGCTAATCCAATTAAACCTAGTATTTTGTTATTGTTCAAGAATTACACCTCTTAATTCTTCATAAATTTCTTCTGATATTTTCGTTTCTAGTCTTTTTTCTAGTCTTTTTGATTTAATCACTTTTTCTAAGCATTGTATATCATCACATAAATATGCTCCTCTTCCTTCTTGTTTTCCTGTTTTATCAACGCTAATTATACCTTCTTTATTTTTTACAATACGTATCAATTGTTTTTTATCTTTTTGGGTATTACATCCCATACAAGTTCTTTGTGGTTGTTTTTTCATCATTATATCTTCCTTAATTATATGTTATCTTACTTAGATTATGTTTTATTCTTCTGTTTCTTCTTTTTGTGTCTCTAATAACATTTCTCTAAATTGTGTTTCTGACTTAATATCAATTTTCCAATTAGTTAGCCTTGCTGCTAGTCTTGCATTTTGTCCTGATTTTCCAATTGCTAATGATAATTGGTCATCTGGTACAATAACTTGTGCAAATTTTTCTTCTTCTTTAATGTCAACTGCTAATATTTGTGCTGGAAGTAAGCTAGCCGCAATGTATATAGATGGTTCTTCATTCCATTCAATAACATCAATTTTTTCTCCATTTAGTTCATTTATAACATTTTGAATTCTAACACCTTTTTGACCAACGCAAGAACCAACTGGGTCAATGTTTTGGTCTGGTGAATATACAGCTACTTTACTTCTATATCCTGGGTCTCTTGAAACACTTTTTATTTCAATAACTCCTTCATAAATTTCTGGTATTTCAAATTCTAATAATTTTCTTACAAAATCTGGATGGCTTCTTGAAACAATTACTCGTGGAGCTCCTTTTGCTCCTTTTTCTACATCTAATACATAGCCTTTTACCTTGTCATTTACATGGTAGTGTTCTGTTGGTATTTGCTCTTTTGAAGGCATTACTCCTTCTAATTTTCCTAAATCCATTACTACAATGTTTTTATCTGCTTTTTGTACTAATCCGAGATACAATTTCCCCTTTTCTATCATTAAATTCTGTAAAGATAATTTCTCTTTCTGCTTCTCTTAATTTTTGGATAATTACTTGTTTTGCAGTTTGTGCTGCAATTCTACCAAAATCTCTTGGTACAATTTCTGTTTCTACAACATCCCCTTCTTTATAATTAGGATTAATTTTTTGTGCTTCTTTTATATTTATTTGGGTGTCTTTATCCATTGCTCTTTTTACAACTTCTCTTAGTGAATATACATGAGTTGCTCCTGTTTTTTCGTCCATTTGTACTTTTACATTTTCTAATGAATCAAAGTTCCTCTTATATGCTGTTACTAATGCCATTTCAATAGATTCTAGTAAATATTCTTTCTTTATCCCCTTTTCTTTTTCTAGTTCCTCTAATGCTAGTATTAATTCTTTGTTATCAATTGCTTGATTTTTCATTTTTCCTAATTCCTCCCTTTACCAATGATATATTGTTTTTATTTGTGCTATATTTTTACGTTCTATTTTTATTGTTTCTGTTTTTTCCTTTAGTTCGTCTTTTATTGTTATTGTTTCTTCATCAAAATCATGCAAAATTCCTTGATATTCTTTTTTTCCTTTTTCATCTTTTTTAAATAATTTTACTTGTATTTCTTTTTCCTTATTTTGTTCTAAATGTTTGTCTTTTTTTAGTATTCTTTCAATTCCTGGTGAAGATACTTCTAAAAAATATTGGTCTTTGATATAATCTGCTTGATCTAATATGTCATTAATGCTATTACTTACTTTTTCACAATCTGTTAAATCAATTCCTTCTGGTTTATCAATAAAGATTCGTAGAAAAAAGTTTTTCCCCTCTTTTGCATATTCTACATCATATAGGTCATAACCTATTTCTTCAATCTTAGGTTTGAGTAATGTTTCTACTTTTTCTTCTATATTTGCCATTTTTCCTCCCTAAATCCGTATCTAATAATCAAGAGTGGGATTTGTTCCCACTCTTGCTGATTTTTATGTTTCTTGCATTATTATACCCAATTTCTGGTAGAAATGCAAGCTTTTTTTAATTTTTTTTAAACTTTTTCTAAAATATGTGCTGTTTGTTCTTCTTCTATGTCTCCACCGATTTTAATATTTCTAACATGGTCAATTTTCTCCCATGTTGTTTCTCTTTTAAATAAACATTTAAAGTTAATTAGTAACCATGAACCCATAAATAGTGGATAACATGCTAATCCTCTTAGCATTGGTTTAATTGGTCTTCTATCTAATAGCATAACTATTAATGCTGTTCCAATTGGTAATAAGAATGTTGGTACTAAATATCTTAATATATTTATTATTAATTCTGTTTCTGTCATTCCATTTCCTGCATACATTAAGAAGTTTGTTGCTAATAACACTAGTGTGACAATAAACATTGGTATACTTCCTACTATGTATAGGAAACCATCGAAGTTCATCATAGTTTTGTTTTCTTTTGCAGCTACTGCTAATTGTTTTGTATATTCTTTTATACATTGCATGTGTCCAACAGTCCATCTACTTCTTTGTGACCAGCTTTGTTTAAATCCTACTGGTTGTTCATCATATACGATAGCATCTGTTGCCCATCCTAGTCTTTTTCCTTTAATTATTCTTTTTAATGAAAATTCTATATCTTCTGTTAAGGTAACTGTTTTTAGTCCACCTTCTGGTTTTATGACATCAAACCTTACCATAAATCCAGTTCCATTTAATAATGGAGATAATCCTAAGTTATATCTTGCTAAGTGATAAAATCTGTGCATTGTCCAATAGAAAATAGCATATCCTGCTGTTATCCAGCTGTCTGTTGGATTTTTAATATCTCTATATCCTTGTACTACGTCTTCTCCCTGGCATAGCTTTTTATTCATATTTTTGATAAAGTTTTTGTCTACAATATTGTCTGCGTCAAATACAAAGAATGCATCATATGGAGCATTTTCTTCAATTTTTTGTGCTAAGAACCAGTCTAAGGCATATCCTTTTGTTTTTTCCGTATTGTTAAATCTTTCATATACAATTGCTCCTGCTTCTTTTGCTACTTTTGCTGTATTGTCTGTACAATTGTCTGCTATAACATAAATATCATATAATTCTTTGTTGTAATTTTGCTTTTTTAAACTTTCTACTAAATTCCCAACTACGGTTTCTTCGTTATGTGCTGGTATTATTGCCATAAACCTGTGGTCTTTATTTACTTTTAGTGGTTTGTCTTTTATTTTTACTAATGAGCATAAACTTACCATGATTTGATATAACCAAAATATTGTTATGGTCCATACAAGTGCTTCTCTTAGTATGTATAAATAATCCATTTTTTTACCTCTCTTTTTTTGTTTCGTTATTCAATTTTATTATGCTTCATTTTCTATTATACTATTAATGTTAAATTTATGCAATCTTTTTTCAAAATTTAATTGTTTTTTAAGATTTAATCTATTTTACTATTTTGTAATTACCTTCTGATATTTTTTCTAATTTAGTATTCTTTTCTAAACATACCACTGGTCTAATCCCTACACTCCATATTGAATTTGCACCTCTGTTAGCAATTCCAGTAGACATAACCGTTCCATCACCGTAAACATCCATAACATCTGTATTACGAGGTGCTCCACTTTGTACAAAGTAGGATGGAGATGCTATGAAATAGCTATATGTATATTCTCCTGTTGGCCTATTATTTGTAACATAAAGTGTATCTGTAGTTGAAAACGAAATCGTACCATTTAGCGTATATCCATATTCATGAGTTACACTTACTGAGTAGTTCGTTTTATATTTTTGGTTATAAGATTTAATTAGTAATTCAATTGTAGGTGCTCCTATTGCATACTCTGCTCTATCACCTTTATAAACACTCCATACATTTGTATCTAATAAATAACTAACAGCTTTTGCATTATCTCCAGTATTTGTCTTATTATTAGCAGATAAATATTTAAAATATTCGCTATTTAAGGCTTGTATTTTACTATTTGTTATATTTGCTGTACCACTATAATCTTTTACTACATTCGTCAATCTTAATGAATGATTAGAATATGGACTAATAGCATTATTCTTTGAACCTGGACAATAATTTTTATGAATAAAGTAATCTGCTATTAAATAAATATTATTTTCATCAATATATAGTATTTTCCAGTTTGCTACTGCTTCATTATAGTTTACTCCATTTACTGTTTTTAGTTCATACCCTGTTACAGTTGCACCATATAAACTACTATTATCTGTTGAACTAGCACTTACTACCATTTTCCATATAGCATATAAATTTATATCAGATGTTACATTATTTATTGTTGCTTTATCATTATATTTTACTCCTGTCCCATCAGCTTTTGTATTCCACTCTATAAATGTATAACCATCTTTTGTAAATCCATTTTCTGGCAATAGTAAATTGTTTCCTTTTCTTACTTTTTCACTTTCCATTGTCCCAGAAGTATGACCATTTCCATCAAACGTTACAACGATTAATCTTTCCCATATTGCATACAAAATTACATCTTCTTTGTAATTTACTGTTGCTCCATCTGCGACTGTATCTCCTGTTCCGTCTGCTTTTGTGTTCCAATTTTTAAATTCATATCCATCTCTTATAAAACTGTTACTTGAAATTTTAGTATCTTCACCTTTTGTTACTGTCACTTCTTGTATTTCATTCGTTCCATCATTTTTGTTAAATGTTATTTTTGCTACATTTAATTCCCATATTGCATATAATGTTACATTTTTTGTTGGTTTATATGGTGTATTTTCTAAATATTTTTCTCCTTCTCCATTTGCATTTTCACACCATCCTGCAAAATAATATGATTCTTTTTTATAAGTACATGGTTTTGTCATTGTAGTAAATTTTGCTTTTACTTCTATTGTTTCTTCTTCTCCTTCTGCTCCGTTTGGATTATATGTTACTTTGTATTTCTCTCCTGTTCCTTTTTCCGCACTTATTATTTTTGCAGTTTTTTCACTTTCATTTACTTCTATAAAAAATTCATAATGTTCTTTGCTTTCTACTAGCAAATGTGTACTTTTTTCAAATGTTTCTTGTTCATTTCTATCTTTGTCACATTTGTATACTTCTTGTACCCAACTTGATTCTCGTGCTCTTATTTTTTCATCTAAACTTTTTATCATTAGTTCTTCTTTTGAGTGTATTCTTCTTTCTGCTATTTCTTCTGTAATTATTAGGTTTAATCTTTCTTTATATTCTGCTATTTGATTTGCTTCTTTTGCTAGTATTGCTTTTGTTAATAGTCCGATTTTCACCTATTAACATTGAAATACTTACTCCTGCTAGAATTAATAATACTATAATTGTAATTACTAACGCAATTAATGTAATACCTTTATTATTCTTTTTTTTCGTTAATTTTATTGTATTCATACCATTTCTCCTTTTCTTATGTTTAAATGTTATTTACGATTTTAACTTATAGTATACGTTTTTATTTATTAGAATTGTATCAATAATTTTAAATTGTGTCAATTAGTATCATCAGGTTAACATTCTGTTGTTATGGCTAAGTTGGGACAGGCACACTTTAGCCATTGCTTTAATCATCTACAACTCTTGATTTGTAAGGCTGATTATTAAAAAATAGACAAATGAATTTATAT
>CANPAC010000074.1 GCA_947571975.1 uncultured Clostridium sp.
CATTCGAATTTTAAAGAAATATTTTATATAAAGCCTTTTCTATTTATCGAATTTACCTTACTTACAAATCAAGAGTTGTAGATGATTAAAACAATGGCTAAAGTGTGCCTGTCCCAACTTAGCCAAATTAATAATATTATTATTGCTTTTTTTAAATGTAATATGATATACTATACCTATCAAGTAAGAAAGGAAATAAAAAAATAGATGAAACCAATTGTAGCCATTATACGGAAAACCAAATGTAGGAAAATCAACCTTTTTCAACTACTTAGTAGGAAGTAGAATATCAATTGTGCAAGATACACCAGGTGTAACACGAGATAGAATTTATGCCGAAACAAATTGGAGGGGAAGAAGATTTACATTAATTGATACAGGTGGAATAGAACCAGATTCAGAAGATATAATATTATCCCAAATGAGGCAGCAGGCAAATTTAGCCATATCTGTAGCAGATGTTATCATATTTTTAACAGATGTAAAACAAGGAATAACAGCAGCAGACAAAGAAATTTCTATAATGCTAAAAAAATCTGGAAAACCAATAGTTTTAGTATGTAACAAAGCAGATAATTTTGATAAAGACAAACAAGAAGCTTATGAATTTTATAATTTAGGAATGGGAGAACCATATCCAATATCAGCAGCTAACGCAATTGGAATTGGAGACGTATTAGACAAAATATATGAAAGCTTTCCTGAAAAAACAGAAAAAGAAGATGATGAAGATAAGATAAAAGTAGCAATTATTGGGAAACCAAATGTAGGAAAATCATCTTTAGTAAATCAAATATTAGGAGAAAACAGAGCAATAGTAAGTGATATAGCAGGAACAACAAGAGATGCTATTGATACAGAATTTGAAAACGAAAAAGGAAAATATGTATTAATTGACACAGCAGGAATTCGAAAAAAAAGTAAAGTAAAAGAATCTATAGAAAAATTTAGTATTATGAGAACTTTATTAGCAATAGAAAGAGCAGATGTATGTTTAATGATGATAGATGCAACAGAAGGAGTAACAGACCAAGATGCTAAAATTGCAGGAGAAGCACATGAAGCAGGAAAAGGAGTTATCATAGTAGTCAACAAATGGGATATGCTAGAAAAAGAAACAGGAACATTAGAAAAATATAAAAAAGAAGTATATGAAAAGTTAAAATATTTATCTTATGCCCCTATGATATTCATTTCTGCTAAAACAGGACAAAGAGTACATAAACTTTTTGAATTAATAAATTACGTAGTAGAGCAAAATGCAATGAGAATATCAACATCAGTTTTGAACCAAGTAATCAATGAAGCAATCGCAATTGTACAACCACCAACAGACAAGGGAAAAAGACTAAAAATCTATTATGGAACACAAGCTTCAACAAAACCACCAACGTTTGTAATTTTTGTAAATGATAAAGAACTATTTCATTTTTCTTATGAACGTTATTTAGTAAATCAAATTAGAAAAGAATTTGGATTAGAAGGTACACCAGTTAGAATCATGGTAAGAGAAAAGGAGGATAAATAATGGTAGAATGTATTTTAATGGCAATTATAGCCTATCTTATAGGAAGTGTGAATTTTTCTGTTATTATTAGTAAAAAAATAGCAGGATTTGATGTAAGAGAAAAAGGAAGTGGAAATGCAGGAACAACAAATATGCTTCGTTCAGTAGGGAAAAAAGCAGCGTTAATTACATTATTATGTGATATTTTAAAAGGAGTAGTAGCAATTATTATTTCAATTATTTTAGGAAACATTGTAAAAGAGGCAAATAGAGAATTACTATTACAAGTAGCAGGAATAGCAGTTGTACTAGGTCATACCTTTCCAGTATTTTTTGGATTTAAAGGAGGGAAAGGAGTAGCAACATCTTTAGGAATTTTATTAATGAGTAATTGGCAAATTGGATTAATTTGTTTAGTTTTTGCATTAGTATTAATGGTACTTACAAGAATGGTATCATTAGGTTCTTGTGCAGCAGCTATTTTGTTTCCTGTTTTAACATTATTTATTAACCAAAGTTATACAGTATTAACAGAAGGAAAAAATGGAAGAAGTTATTTTATTTACAGTGTTATTTTAGCAATTATAGTTTTATATAATCACAGAACAAATATACAAAGATTAATGAATGGAACCGAAAATAGAATTAGTTTTAAAAAATAATTTAGGAGAAACAAATGAAGAAGATATTAATTATATTTATAGCAATTATATTAGTTTTTAGTTTTAGCTACATTTATGCAGCAGATACTATCGATTTAGAATTTAAAGTATTAGATAATAAAAAAAATGAAAAATTTGATTTATATATTTTATTGCCTAAAGAATATATTTTATTTGCTATTGAAGAATCAAAATTAGAATTAGAATATGATGGAGTAAATACTATAAAAAAAAATGAGATTCCAGGAATAAAAACAGAAAAACAAAATATACAAGATGAAATTTATGAAGGAAATGGAATAGAATATATACAAATTAGGTTAGAAAAGAAAGAAAATATATATCAATTTGAATTATTAGAAAATTATCCTAAAACAGATATAAAATTTAGAATAAAAAACATACAAAAAGATTATATTGTACATATAGACAATTTTAAAATAGAAAACGGAAAATGTGAAATTGAATATAATTATGCAAAAGATATTGTAAAACAACCAGATAAAAAGGTAATGACATTTAGTACAAAATTATTAATTATTTTGTTAATAATAGTTATAATTGTTGGTATTATAGCATATAGAAAAGGAAAAAGATAAATTAAATTTGGTTGCTATAATACCTAAAAATAATAACTGAATTTTGTGCAATTTAGAAAGGAATGTTAAGTAAAGAATGAAAAAAATAGCAATTATAGGAAGTGGAAGTTGGGGAGTAGCATTAGCTACACATTTAGCAAAAGGTGGAAATGAAGTAAAAATTTGGTCTTTCAATGAAGAAGAAAAAAGGCTAATAAACGAAGAAAGAAAATGTAAATTTTTACCAGAATTAGAAATACACCCTAACATAACTTGTTATAACGATTTTAAAACTGTAATTGAAGATGCGGAGTTTATTTTGCATGTAACACCATCTAAATTTACAAGAGAGACTTTTAAACAATATAAACAATATGTAGGAAATATA
The DNA here is from genome assembly GCA_947571975.1 of uncultured Clostridium sp. GTDB lineage: Bacteria > Bacillota > Clostridia > TANB77 > CAG-508 > CAG-269. Next base: position 3,136 of record CANPAC010000074.1, read on the forward strand.
CCAGTTATAATATGTTCAAAAGGATTTGAAAAAGAAAGCTTAAAAACTCTAGATGAAGTAATTTTAGAAGAATTACCAACTGCAAAAGTTGGTGTATTATCTCGGGCCAAGTCATGCAGAAGAAGTCTCAATTGCTATTCCAACTGTTTTAGTAGTAGCCTCAAAACATGATGACGTGCTAGAAACAATACAAAGTACTTTTATGTGTAATCAAATGAGAATTTATACATCAAAAGATGTAAAAGGAGTAGAACTTCGGAGGAGCCCTAAAAAATATAATTGCTTTTTGTGCAGGTGTAGCAGCAGGAATAAACTTAGGAGACAACACATTTGCAGCTTTAATTACAAGAGGACTAAATGAACTAACGCGATTAGGAGTAGAGCTTCGGGGGCGAAAAAGAGACCTTTTATGGACTAAGTGGTCTTGGAGATTTAATTGTAACATGTCTTAGTGAACACAGCAGAAACAGAAAAGCAGGAAAACTAATTGGTCAAGGAAAAGGCTTAGAAGAAACTAAAAAAGAAGTAGGAATGGTAATAGAAAGTATAGACAACATAGAAGTTGCTTATCAATTGTGTAAATTACATAAAGTCGACATGCCAATTGTAGAAACAGTATATCAAGTTATTTATGAAAATTTAGAACCTCAAAAAGCAGTTGAAAAATTGATGACAAGAGATAAAAAAAGTGAATAAATTTGATAAAAAAAGCAAATGTTAATTAGGGGACGTTTCTTTTTGCACATTTTTGTGAAATTAGGGACACATCTACCTGTTTTAATTGTAATGTGAAAAAATAAATATCCCTAATTAACAGATAGGAGAGAGTGAATGATGGAATTTTTTGATAAATTAGGAAAGAAAGCTTCAGAAGCAGCTAAGATGACAGCTGATAAAACTAGTAAATTAGCAAAAGAAACAAAAATCAAATTTAAAATAGGCGAACTAAAAACACAAATTAGTGATATTTACGAGGAAATTGGTAAAAAAGTATATGAAAAACATATAAGAGAAGAAGACATTTGTATAAAAAAAGACTTAGAAGAACAATGTACAAAAATAGATGTTTTAAGTGATGAAATTGATAGTTTATTAAAAGAATGTTTAGCATTGAAAAACAAAAAACAATGTTCAAATTGTTTTAAAGAATTAGAAAAAGAAGATAAGTTTTGTCCTAATTGTGGAAAAAAACAATCAGATGAACCGCAAACAGAAGAACAAATAGAGCAAGAGCTAAAAAACATTGAAGTAGATAAAGATAATGCAAGTGAAAAACAAATTGTAATAGAAGAATTAGAACAAAATACTAAAAACAATAACAATAGTAACAATAATAGCGAAGAAAATGAAGAAGAAAAAACTACTTTAGAAAAAACGGTAGAAATAGAGTCAAATGTAAAATTAGCCGAAGAAGAGGAAAATAAAGAAGAATAGAATAAATGCTAGCTGACATTTTAGCTAGCATGAAATGTAAAATTTGTTAATAAGGGAAACGCTCATATAAGTATTTAATTACTTCATTAGCGTTTCCTTCTGTAATATGAACAAAGACATTTTTATCTAAATTAATCCACATTGACAATTCAAAATCTTCAGAATTATCAATAAAAGTACCAACAATTTCTGCTAATTCAATAGGATTAGCATATTTTTTTTCCCAAGCTAAATTTTCTTCAATATTTAAATTTGTATTGTAAAAAAGACTTAAAAATCTATTTAACTCACCTTTTTTTTCACTATATAAATTAACTGTTACTAACATAAAATCACCTAAATTTCTTTTTTATTAGTATTAAAAATTACAACAAAATTTATTCATAGAATAAACTAAAAGAAAAATGCAAATACTAGAAAAAATAGAAAAAAAGGAGGATATTTTGTTTTGAAAAATTTAAAAAGAATAGCATATATTGTTCTATTTGTAATTGTTATAGTGTTATCTCTTACAATTTATACAAATGCAAGTAAAGATGATAAAAAAGATCAACAAGATAAAACTTTTTTACAGATTAAATATATAGAGGGAAAAATTGCTAATTTACTAAATACTATGAATAATATAGAAGTTAGAAACTATAGTGTAGTTACTAGTGAAATGTCAAAAGCGACAACGCAAAAATCAAACAGTGAAAACAAATCATCTAGTGGAAAATCAGAAAGTGGAGGAAAATCATCATCAGGAGGAGGAAGTAGTAGTGGTTCATCAGAAGATTCTAGTGAAAGTGAAACAGGAGGAGAAGACGAAAAAGAAAAGAAATTTGAGCTAAAGTCACAAGGAGTTTTAACTAACACAGAAGACATCAATTGGGATATTATAAAAAGCGAAGTAGAAAACATATATACGTCTTTGCCAAGTATCACCATGGATTTATATCAACAAAATATTAACCAAGAAGATATTTTAGGATTTAATACAGAATATGACAAATTGACAAGTGTCGTAAAAGATGAAAAAAAAGAAGAGACTTTAGATGAGTTAACAAAAGTATATGATTATTTACCTAAATTTTTAAAAGCTTCTAATCAAGAAGAACTATATACAACATTAATAGAAACAAAATCAAATGTATTTAAAGGATATTCTAAATTAGACAGAGAAAATTGGCAAGAAATATCAAATGATATCAAAAATGCAATAGATTCTTATTCAAAATTGTTAACAAATACTCGGAATAGAACCACGAAAGCAATATGATGTTAGTAAAGCATATGTTATGTTGAACGAACTTCAAAATGCGACTAATTTAAAAGATACAGCTGTATTTTTAATAAAATATAAAAATTTATTAGAAGAAATGAATAATATATAATTCATGGCTAAACTGTGATGGCTAAATTGGGACAGGTACAACTTGACCATTGATGGCTAAATTGGGACAGGTACAACTTGACCATTGGTACAAAAAATAAAGTGGAAATAAATACGTATAACATATAGACATAATTCACATTTATGATAAACTATAAATGTGAAAAGTGTCTATTTTTTGTGCTAATTATATGATAATGTAAAAGTTTTTTTAATATCTAATTAAATTTTTAAGCTAAAGAAAAGAAAACACAAGTAAAAGGCTTTAATATATTGAGATTTAACATTATTAAATTAATAGTATTTAAGCCTTTAGGAAGGAATGAGAGAAAAGGATGAAAGTAAAAAATGAAAAAGGAATAACAATGATTGCTCTAGTAATTACAATTATTGTATTAATAATTTTAGCAGGAGTAAGTATAGCAGCATTAAGCGGAGACAATGGAGTAGTAGAAAATGCAAATAAAGCAAGTGATGAAACAAAAAAAGGAAATTATCAAGAAGAGCTAGAATTAATAGGAATAAGATTACAGAGGAAAATCTAAAAATTGGGATTCAGAAGAATTAATGAATCGATATGAAAGTGAAATAAAGAAAAGTAAAACATTTAAAAAAGCAAAAGAAATTGCAAGAATAGAAGGAAGAAAACCAATAACTATACAAGTAACAACAGAAGAAGATTGGATATATTGGGTGACAGAAGAAGTAGTAGATTATAGAGGATTACAGGCAGAAAGAGGAATTTATGTATCACAAAATGGAAATGTCTTAAGTTTTTATGATAATGAAGAAGATGCTCTAAATAACAAGGACAGTGAAGAACATTATTATGGAGATATAGCTAAAACAGATATGATTTATAATAATCCGTGGAATCAAGAAAAAAATAATATAGAGAAAATAGTAATAGTAAATGAAATAGAACCAACAAATATGTCATATTATTTTCATGGATTAGGGAAACTAAAAGAAATAGAAAATATAGATAGAATAAATACAAGTCGTGTAACAAATATGAGTTTTTTATTTTATGGATGTAGTAATCTAACTAGTTTAGATTTAAAAAATTGGAATACGTCAAATGTAAAAGACATGGGATATATGTTTAATGGCTGTGGTAGTATAACTGATTTAGATGTAAGTAAATGGGATACACTAAATGTAACAAATATGTATCAAATGTTTGATGGATGTAGAAATTTACTTAATTTAGATTTAACAGGATTTGATACTTCTAAAGTAACAGATATGACAAGAATGTTTTGGAATTGTGGAAAGTTAAGTAGTATTTTAGTAGGACCAAATTGGAAAGTACCAGAAGAAAATTCAGTAGATATGTTCACAGGATGTGGAGTAAAAGAGGTAACAATACAAAAATAATATCAAGGAGGCTAAGTGGCTAGTTTGGGGACAGGGGCACAGAACTAGCCATGTTGTAAATTGAACGCTTATCAAAGTGGAACAGGATGAACTTTAACATTTTCATTTGCATAAAATGAAGATGAAAATAAAGTTAAACCGCAAATTTTTAGAGTAACTTCTGGAAAATAAAAGGTTATTGCATTATTCAGATTT
>CANPAC010000075.1 GCA_947571975.1 uncultured Clostridium sp.
ATATAAATCATTTGCTATTTTTTTATAATCAGCCTTACAAATCAAGAGTTGTAGAGATTAAAATCATAATATATTTTTAAGTGAACTGTAGCATTAGATTTGAAGGAATGAATAAGAAACCTTGCTTTTTTTATAAAGATATAGTAGAATAAAAAACGTAAGTAAAATAATAAAATATAAGAGAATAAATAAGAGGAAGTGAAGTTTTTGCATATAGAAGAACAAATAGAAAATCTAAATATTCCTAAAGAAAACATATACTATCAAGAACCTATGAAAAATCATACAACATTTAAAATAGGCGGATTAGCAGAATGTTTTATGAAAATACAAAAAGAAGAAGAAATAAAAGAAATTTTAGAAATAGTTAATCGCAATAAAATTCCATTAACTATAATAGGAAATGGCAGTAACTTATTAGTTTCAGATAATGGAATTGAAGGAATAACCCTTATGATAAAATTAGAAAAACTAGAAATACAAAAAAAAGATGAAAATATAAAAATAGTAGTAGGAGCTGGCGAAAAACTAGGAAAATTAGCACAAATATGCATGCAAAAAGAAATAACAGGATTAGAAGAACTATCAGGAATTCCAGGAACTATTGGTGGAGCAATAAGAATGAATGCTGGAGCTCATGGAAAAGAAATGAAAGATATAGTAAAAACAGTAAGATGTATAGACTATCAAGGAAAAGAAAAAATATTTACAAAAGAAGAAATGGAATTCGAGTATAGAAGTAGTTTATTAAAAAAAGAAAAATATATCATTTTAGAAGTAGAATTAGAACTTAAAAAAGGTAAAGCACAAGAAATAAAATCTAAAATGGAAGAATATGCAAAGTATCGAAAAGAAAAACAACCAATAGAATATCCAAGTGCAGGTAGTACATTTAAAAGAGGAGAAGATTTTATAACAGCAAAATTAATTGATGAAGCAGGATTAAAAGGTTATAAAGTAGGAGATGCAGAAGTATCAACAAAACATAGCGGATTTGTAATTAATAAAGGAAATGCAACAGCAAAAGATGTTTTAACATTAGTAAAACATATTCAAGAAAAAGTATATGAAAAATTTGGAAAAAGAATAGAATTAGAAATTGAAGTAATTGGATAAATGGCTAAGCGGTGCCTGTCCCAATTTAACCATAAATGGCTAAGGTGTACCTGTCCCAACTTGACCATAAATGGCTAAGTTGTACCTGTCCCAATTTAGCCATAACTAAAAGAAGGAAGGAATGTAGTAAAATGAAGGGGTTTATGCAATGGTTTAAATCAAGTAACAAAATGAAAAGATGGATGTTTTTAATATTAATAGGAATTTTACTTGCTTGTTATGGATTAGCAAAAATATTAGTAATGAAGGAAATTTCTTTTTATGAAGTTGGAAAAGTAGTAGTTATATTTGTGTTAGGCTTTATTTCTATTGTTCTAGGATTAATTTTTCTAAACAAAAGAACATTAGAAGTATTAATTGAATCAACAGATGAAAGAATGGAAAACAAAAAGAATGTTAATGTAAAATCTTTAATATTTGACAAAACAGTATATGATAAAGGTCCTAATATTGTAGTCATAGGTGGAGGAACTGGATTAAATACTGTTCTTAGTGGATTAAAGAAATATACTAGTAATTTAACAGCAATTGTTACTATTTCAGACTATGGAGAAGAAGCAACAAATTCGAGAAAGGCTTTAAATATGCTACCTTTAGGTGATGTTAAAGATAGTATTATTTCTCTTGCTTCAAAAGAAGATGAAGTACAAAATTTATTTAATTATGAATTTAAAAGAGGAAGATTAGAAGGACTTAGTTTTTCTGATATTTACTTTTCAGCGATGAAGGAAATTAACGGTAAGTTTGAAGAGTCTATTAGAAAGAGTAATGAAGTATTAAATATGGTAGGAAAAGTTATACCAGTTACATTAGATGAAATGAAAATTACAGCTGAATTAGCAAATGGTTATATGATAGACCAAAAATCTAAAATTCAAGAAGTAGTAGCAGAAAAGGTAACAAAAATTAATCGTATTATATTAAATCCAGCAAATTGTAAAGTAGCACCAGGAGTAGTTGATGCTATAAAAGAAGCAGATTGTATCATTATAGGACCAGGAAGTTTATATACTAATGTTATTCCTAATTTATTAGTAAATGGTGTAGCAAAAGCAATTAAAGAAAGTAATGCAATCAAAGTGTATGTAAGTAACATTATGACTGAGCCTGGTCAAACTGATGACTATGGGGTATCAGACCATTTGAATGCAATTATAGAACATTGTGGAAATGGTGTGGTTGATTATTGTATTTATGATACAGGAGAAATTATACCAGAAATTATTAAAAAGTATAATTTAGAAGGTCAAGATTTAGTAGAACAAGATGTTGAGAAAATAAAAGGAATTAAATTCTTACAAAGAAACCTAGCAATGGTAACAAGTGGTCATATTAGGCATGACCCTAATTTAGTAGCAGCTTCTGTAATTGAGCTTATTTGTGATGACTTAAAATATCAAGATAAACAAAATGATCCACAATATCTAATGTTAAATAATAAGCTAAGAGAAGAAAAAAGAATCAACAAAATCAAAAAAGCTATGAAGAAAAAAGAAGAAAAAGGAAATGTAGAAAAACTAGAAAAAGGAAAACATGTAAAAGCATTAAGAGGAAAAAGTAAATTTAGTGATAAATATAAAGATAGAATAGAGTCTATTCGTCAATCTGATAGAAAAATAAATATGCAAGCAATATTTACTGAAGAAGCAGATGAAATTAATCCGAGAGTGACTGAAATAGCAGAAAAAAATAAAAGAAGAAAAGAAAAATCAAAAAAATCTAAAAGCAAAAGAGCTAAAAGAATGCAAAAAATGTCCTAAGAAAGGAAAAAAAGAATATGAAGATTACTAAGGAAAAATTAAATTTAGAAGATGGACTAAAGAAAGAATGGATTGTAACAAATGGGATAGGTGGATTTAGCTCTTCAACAGTTATTCGGAGCGAACACAAGAAAATATCATGGTTTATTAATTGCAACTTTAACGCCACCAGCTAGAAGTTTTTTAGTATTGTCTAAATTAGATGAAAGTATAGAAATTAGAAATAAAAAATATGATTTATATACTAATATATGTGATTCTTTTATATCACATGGATATCAATATCAAGAAGAATTTAGAAGAGATTATGTACCAATTTTTAAATATAAAGTAGGAAAAGTAGAAATAACTAAAATGGTATGTATGGAATATGGGCATAACACAGTAGGTGTATTTTATAAAATAAAAAATGAAGGAACAAAAGCTAAATTGACACTAGCTCCTGTTGTTAATTTTAGAGACTTCCATCAGATGAGCACAAACCATTATTTTTCTATTGAACAAAATGTAAATAAAACAAAAGTAAAGTTAATTATTGATAAAAATTCACAAACACCTGTGTATATGAATTTATCAGACGGTGAATATATTGAACATCAAAATGATACTTTTTCTAATATGTTTTATATAGAAGAAGAAAAAAGAGGATTCTATCCTGAGGAAAATCATGCAGTACCTGGTGTGTATGAAGTAGAAATACCAGCAAAAACAGAGAAAGAAATTTCATTTATTTGTTCTTTAGAAGATAATATAGAGCAAAAAAATGTAAAAAGATTTATTAACAATGAAATTATTCGTTTAGGAGAAATGTTTAATGATTCATTATTAATAGATAATAGAAAGAAAAATAAAACGAAAAAAGAAATAGAAAGAGATGACTTGATAAAAACATATTTAATGGCGGCTGATAGTTTTATAGTATATCGTCAATCTTTTAATTTACATACTGTTTTAGCAGGTTACCCATGGTTTCTAGACTGGGGAAGAGATACATTAATAGCATTTGAAGGATTGCTACTAATTCCGAAAAGATATGAAATAGCAAAAGAAGTTTTATTAACTATGGTTCGTGATGTGAAATTTGGATTAGTTCCTAATGGTTATTCTGGATATGATAATAGACCATTATATAACAGTGTTGATGCTTCTTTATTATTGTTTGAACAAGTGCAAAAATATATTGAATATACGGGAGATTATGAGTTCGTAAAAGAAAAGGTATATCCTGTTTTTGAAGAGATTATTGAAAATTATAGCAAAGGAATTGATGTAGATAATAATAATATTTATTTAGATTCTGATGGACTAATTGTTTCAGGAACAGATCAAACGCAAAACACTTGGATGGATGCTAAATATGGTGATAAGGCAATAACTCCAAGAAATGGAAAAGCTGTTGAAGTAAACAGTTTATGGTACAACGCAAATCGTATTATGGCAGATTTAGCAAAAAAATTTAAACATCCAATTATGGCAAAGAAATATAAAGATATTGCAGAAGATTGTAAAAGAGCATTTGAAGAGAAATTTTATAATAAAAAGAAAAAATGCTTATATGATGTACTTCGGAGATGATAAAATAAGACCTAATCAATTATTTAGTATGAGTTTAACATATCCTGTTTTAGAACCTAATTCAGAAGAAGCAAAACAAATGTTACAAACAGTAGAAAAGAAATTGTTAAACTCATATGGATTAAAAACATTAGCAAAAGGGGAAGAAAATTACGTAGAAGTATATGAAGGTAGCCCAGAAAAGAGAGATTCTAGTTATCATCAAGGAATTACTTGGCCATGGTTATTAGGTTTATATTATAATTGTTTGAAAAATAGTTTGCAGACTACTAGAAAAACAGAAGATAAAAAATCTATAGAAGAAAAATTAGATAAATTTATTGAAAATACAACTAAAACTTTTGAAAAAGAAATATTTGATATGGGCTGTATTGGTGGAATTGCAGAACTTTATGATTCAGTAAAACCGCAATTTCCAAAAGGTACTATTAATCAGGCTTGGAGTGTAGCAGAAGTATTTAGAATTATTTTAAGGAAATAAATATTGTAAGAAAAGTAAAAAAGGCTAAGTAAAAAGGATGTAAAAAGAATGCTAACAATTGAAAATCTAGAAAAAGAATTGAAAAATAATCAACTAAAAAGTTTATATCTTTTATATGGAGAAGAACTCTTTTTGTTAGAGTCTTCTCTTAAAAAGATAAAGGCTTTATTCGGCGAGGCAATTAAAGGAATTAATTATATTTCTATTGATGAAACAAATTATAATGAATTAATATCAGATATTGAAACACCTAGTTTTGGTTATGAAAAAAAGTTAATTATAGCAAGAAATACAGGGTTACTAAAAAAAGAAGGCAAAAAGAAAAATATAGAATTAGCAAAATTAAAGGAAAAATTAAATACATATCTAAAAGAAAATATAAATATAATTAATGAAAGTGTAGTATTAGTTTTTGTAGAAGAAGAGGCAGATACTAAACAAGAATTATATACTACAATAGAGAAATTAGGGGTTGTATGTAAATTTGACTACCAAAAACCTATACAAATTGAAAAAAGGATAAAAGCAATTTGCAGTGCATATAAAGTGCAAATAGAAGATAGTACATTACGCTATTTTATTGAATGTTCAGGTACAAGTATGCAAGATTTGATTAATGAAATACGAAAGTTGATTGAATATGTAGGGGAAGGCGGAAAGATACAAAAACAAGATATAGATAAATTAACAATTAAAAAGCTAGAAAGTGTTATTTTTGATTTGACAGATACATTAGGTAAAAAAGACATTGCAAAAGCTTTGGTAGTTCTAAAAAATTTGATTTATGCGAAAGAACCATTGCAGAAGATTTTGATTACTTTATATAATCATTTTAAAAAATTGTATTTTGTAAAACTTGCTTTACGCTATAATAAAGATATTGTAAGTAGTTTGAATTTGAAACCTAATCAGACATTTTTAGTAAGTAAGTACAAAACACAAGCAAATTATTTTTCAGAAAATGAACTACAAAATATTTTGCAAGATTTGAGAGATTTAGATTGTGATTATAAAGTTCGGGTTAATTGATTTGCAAATTGGAGTAGAGACAATTCTTTGTAAATATTGTAGTTAATAAAATATTGCAGAAACAAGATTATGTAGGATATAATCTTGTTTTTGTTTTTTAAAGAATTAAAATGAAAGTCGATTTTTGTCGAACGATTTTTCTTGCTTCATTTTTTAGTTTGTAGTAAAATAGGAATTAAGGAGGAAAGAAAATGAGGAAATTTAGTAAATTAGAATTAAAAGCAATAGAAAGTATGGTTTTAGAATCAATGGAAAGTGATTCAATGGATGTTCATGATTTTTTAAACCAGGTTAGAGAAGGAGAAAGGAGAGAAGAAAAATTAACAAAAGTTACAAAATTGAAATTAAAAAATATGCTAGGAAGGATTACAAACAGATTTGTAAGAATTTAAGTAAACTGTCATCAAATGGTAAAAATAAGTTTTGTAAAGGAATTTGAAGAACAAGTAAAAAGATTAGAAATTTCACCATATATGTATCAGAAAGTTAATAAAGAAAGTCATTTAGAAATAAGAAGAATAAAAATAAAAAAATACATATTGTTTTATAATGTTATAGGTAATAAAGTTTTTATTCATAGAATTCTACCTGAAAAATTTGATTATTTAAATCATTTAAAAAAGTATAAAATTTTAATTTCAAAATAAAATTCCAAAAATGTATAATAAAACATCTTAATGACAAAAATAGTAAAAAGACAAAATAAAAAAATTAAGGTGGTAATATGTTAAAAAATAAAAAGAAAAAAATAATAATAGGAACTATAGCTATTTTTATAATAGCAGTAGGTGTATTAATCCTGGCTTTAAAAAACCAATCAGTAGAAGCATTATCAAAATATGGCTCACGAGGAAGTGAAGTAACACAAATTCAAACAAAATTAAAAAGATGGGGATATTACAATGGAAATATAGATGGAATTTATGGTACACAAACAGTAAATGCTGTAAAATACTTTCAAAGAAAAAACGGATTAAGTGTAGATGGAATCGCAGGACCAGCAACTCTAAAAGCAATGGGAATTTATAATTCATCTTCTTCAAATTCGGGTTCTAGTAGTAATTCAAGTAATGTGAATTTATTAGCAAGATTAATTTATGGAGAAGCAAGAGGAGAACCATATACTGGTCAAGTAGCAGTAGGAGCTGTAGTTATGAATCGAGTAAGAAGTAGTTCATTTCCTAACAGCATTTCTGGTGTTATTTACCAATCGGGTGCATTTGATGCTGTAAGAGATGGTCAAATCAATTTATCTCCAGATTCTAATGCTAAAAAAGCTGCACAAGATGCAATAAATGGTTGGGACCCTAGCTATGGAGCAATATATTACTTCAACCCATCTACTGCAACAAATAAATGGATATGGTCAAGGCCAATGACTGTAACAATTGGAAGACATAGATTTTGTAAATGATATTAAAAACCTGATGGCTAAGTTGGGACAGGCACACTTTAGCCATTGTTTTAATCATCTACAACT
>CANPAC010000076.1 GCA_947571975.1 uncultured Clostridium sp.
TTTACATTTTTATTTATACTTATTATCAATTTCCATTAATATAACATCATGAGCTCCGCCTTCAGTAATACTAATATCAGAAACCAATGTCAATCTTGCTTTTTCGTGAAATTCTGGAATAGTAATACAACCACAATTGCACATTGTTGATTTAATTTTTGCAACAGTAATTGCTAAATTATCTTTTAAGCTACCAGCATAAGGAATGTAAGAATCTACACCCTCTTCAAAAGAAAGTTTTTTAGCTCCACCCATATCATATCTTTGCCAGTTTCTCGCTCTATTTGAACCTTCTCCCCAGTATTCTTTTACAAAAGCATTTCCCTTTTTGATTACTCTTGTTGGGCTTTCATCAAATCTTGCAAAATATCTTCCCATCATAACGAAATCAGCACCTAAAGCCAGCGCTATTGTAATATGATAATCATGTACAATTCCACCATCTATACATAATGGAATATAAATTCCTGTTTCTTCAAAATATTCATCACGAGCTGCTGCTACATCAATTAAAGCTGAGGCATTTCCACGTCCTATTCCTTTTGTTTCACGAGTAATACAAATAGAACCTCCTCCTACTCCTATTTTAATAAAATCAGCTCCTGCTTTTGCTAAATACATAAATCCTTCTCTATCTACTACATTTCCTGCTCCAATTTTAACATCGTCTCCATATTTTGCTCTTACAAAATCTATTGTATTTTTTTGCCAAATAGAATATCCGTCAGAAGAATCCATACAAATCAAATCAACTCCTGCTTCTACTAAAGCTGGTATTCTTTCTTCGTAATCTCTTGTATTGATTCCAGCTCCTACTATATATCTTTTATTTTCATCTAATAAAGAGTCTGGATTATTTTTTCTTTCTTCATAGTCTCTTCTAAATACTAAATATTTTAGTCTTTCTTCGTCATCTAAGATTGGTAAACATGCTATTTTTTTATCCCAAATCAAGTCATTTGCTTCTGATAAGCTAATTCCTTCATGAGCCCATACTACTCTTTCTTTTGGTGTCATGAATTTATCAATTGGTTCATCAAAATTATCTCTTGAAATTCTATAGTCTTTATCTGTTACTAATCCTACAAATTTCCCTCTAGCTGTTCCATCATCTGTAATAATTACAGTTGAGTGACCAGTTTCTTGTACTAAATCGATTACTTCTCTTAATGATGTTCCTGATTTTACATTAGAATCACTTACAACAAATCCTGCTTTATGTTTTTTTACATGTCTTACCATTTGAGCTTGTGATTCAATTGATTGTGAACCATAAATGAATGCTACTCCTCCTTCTCTTGCAAGAGCGATTCCCATTTGTTCTCCTGAAACAGATTGCATGATAGCTGATACCATAGGTACATTTGCATGGTATTTTGCCTCTTCTCCTTTTCTAAATTTTACAAGTGGTGTTCTTAGTGATACATTAGTTGGTATACATCTTTCGTCTGTTAAGTTTGGTAATAATAAGTATTCATTAAATGTTCTTGAAATATCTTCTAATATTTTTGCCATTTTCTTTCTCCCTTCCTAAAATATAAAAATAAGATGTTGCTACATCTTCTCTCTTGATTTATTTTTCCTATTATACAACATTTTTTTACATTTGTAAATAGAATTTGCAAATTTCAAGTGTCGACTTTTTGTAAATTTGCAAAAAGAATGCCATTTTAGGCATTCTTTTTATGTAAAATATTTTATTGTCCTACTGGATAAACACTTACTTGTTTTTTATCTCTACCTTTTCTTTCAAATTTTACATTTCCATCTACTAATGCATATAAGGTATCATCACTACCTTTTCCTACATTAATCCCTGGATGCATTTTAGTTCCTCTTTGTCTTACTAAGATATTTCCTGCTAAAACAAATTGACCATCAGCTCTTTTAACACCAAGACGTTTAGATTCACTCTCTCTTCCGTTATGGCTACTACCTTGACCTTTTTTATGAGCCATGCTCTATTCCTCCCTTCGGTTTAACGTTTCTATTTGTATCTTTTATTCTTTAAAGCTTTTCTATTTATAGATTTTTAAGCCTCTACTTTTTCAGCAACTTCTTCTTTTTTTGCTGTTGCTTCTGCTTTTTTAGCAGCTGTTTTGATAGCTGTAATTTCTACTTTTGTGTATGGTTGTCTATGTCCTTGTTTTCTTCTATAATTCTTTTTAGCTTTCATTTTGAAAACAATGATTTTTTTAGCTTTTCCATGAGAAATTACTTTTCCTTCTACTTTTACACCTTTTACATAAGGATTTCCAATTTGTATTTTATCATCATTAGATACTAAAACTACATTATCAAATGTAACTTTTTTCCCTTCTTCTGCATCTAATTTTTCAAAAAATACAACATCTCCTTCTGCTACTTTGTATTGTTTTCCACAGCTTTCAATGATTGCGTACATTTAAAATGCACCTCCCTTATTTGTATACTCGCTAATCCTTATTTTTCAGGCAATTAACATTAAGTTAATATTTAGGCACCTTGACTAAGCGGATTACAGTTACCAATTTTAACATATTTCTAGTGGTTTGTCAATTGTTTTTCCAAATTTTCTAATGCTCTTTTTCGGTGGCTGATGGTATTTTTCTCCTCTATTGATATTTCAGCATAAGTCTTTCCATTTTCTAGTTCAAATATTGGGTCAAATCCAAATCCGTTTTCTCCTCTTTGACTCTTAGCTATTCTTCCTTGTATTTCTCCTTTTCCTATTATAAACTCACCATTTTCAAAGTAAGCAACAACACATTTTACTTTTGCCTTTCTTTGCTCTCCTTCTAACCCTTTCATCTTTTCTAAAATTGCTTCATTTTTTTGATTATCAGCTGCTTCTTCACCTAAAAACCTTGACGTGTATACTCCTGGAAAACCTCCTAAAGCATCAATACACAATCCACTGTCATCTCCTATACATGGCATATTAGTTACCTTAGCTATTTCTTTAGCTTTTTTCTTAGCATTTCCTTCAAATGTCTCTTGGTCTTCTTCTATTTTTATATTACAGTTCACGTCTTTCAATGTTACTAATTCATAATCTTTTAGTATCGCTTTCATTTCTTTTATTTTGCCCGGATTATTTGTTGCTGCAACTATTTTTTTCATTTTCTTTGTCTCCCTTTTTTATTTTCTTGTTCATTTTTATCTTTATTTAAAAATGTAATTTCCTTGCAATTTAATATATATTCAAAAATAATGTTGTATATTTTTTCATATTCTATATATATCCACATTTATAATTCAAAGAATCGTATTATTAATTTATTCTATACCATAATATTGTTTCATATACCAAGCTTGATAATCAAAAGTTTCATGAGTCTCTGGCTTTCCATATTCACATCCCTTTGTATCAACTCTTATACTTGAAATCAATATATCTTCCTTAGGTTTTGATGGTTCTACATCTCCTGCTTCGTCTGAACCAAGTTCAACATCTGCAATTTTGTCTATTATATTCATTCCACTTATAACTTTTCCAAAACCTGCATATTGCCCATTTAAATCAGGTGTATCACTTAAACATATAAAAAATTGGCTACCTGCTGAATTGTATCCTTCTTTTGTCAATTCCACTGAGCTATAATCCGACCTTGCCATAGAAATAACTCCTCTTTCATGTTTTAAAGTGTTATTATAGCCATTTTTAGTAAATTCACCATTTATTGAATATAGTTTATCTTTAGAGCTTCCCTTTATAATACTGCTATCTATATCGCTTAAAGATGGGCCTCCTGTTCCATCTCCTTGTGAATCTCCTCCTTGTATAATAAAATCTTTCACAACTCTATGTATTATAAGATTATCATAAAATTCACCATTAGCTAGTGCTATAAAATTAGATACAGTATTCGGAGCTATTTCAGGATATAATTCTATTTTTATAACTCCATAATCTTTTATTTCCATTGTTGCAACAGGATTTTGTTTTATTGCTAATTGCTGTTTGGTTTCATTTTGTTTTTCTATCTCACTTGATTTTCCCGATAGTCCTATTTGACTTTTGGCTGAAACTTTATCATTTGTAAATACAACAGAAATAATCTTGCTAGACTGTTCCCAAGTATATGTTTTTATATTACCAGCTTGACTTGATATAGTTCCTTCAAACCCAATTATATTAACTACTTGTGAATATGTCATTCCTGTATTTATTTGATTGAATTTTTCCATTGTAATATTTGATTTTTCCAACATTTCTGTTTGTATTTTATCTTTAACTTTATAACTGTTTATAACTCCATTGCCAATTGCAAATATTATAAATCCGTACTACTATTATAAATATTAGTATCAATATTATTAATAGTATTATTTGCCATGGTTTCATTTTTTTCCTAACATTTTCGCTCTTTGTACTTGTATTGTCACTTAATACATCATTTAAAATTATCTTTTTTTCTTTTTCAAATTCTTCGTCTGTCAATGCTCCTTTTTCTTTTAATTGTTGCAGTTTTTCTAAATCTTCAATTTTACTCATTCATATTCTCCTTATTCAAATTATATTTTTTTATGGTTTCAATAACTTCATCATGTACCAATCCATTACTAATTACTGCATCTTTTATATCTGTATCATATCTTTGATTTTCTCCGAATAAATCAGTAACTTTTCCTCCTGCTTCTTCAACAATTACTTTAACTGCTGCAATATCACAATTTTTTCTTTTAGTACCTGGAAATATTGCTAAATTGAATTCTCCAGAAGCGACACACATACATGCTCTAATAACACTTCCAATGCTAACAAAATATGTTTGTTCAGCTAATTTTTCAATAATATTGTAAATATTATAACCTGCTCCTTGCCACATATCAAAATTTGAAATACTTTTCATATCATCTAATGCATAATTATTTACAATTAGTTTTTCCTCATTTTTATATGCTCCATCACCCTTTATTGCATAATATAAATTGTTTGTAAAAACATCATATACTACTCCAACTTGAGAAACTCCATCAACTACTAATGCTAGTGAAAAAACTGCTACTGGAATGTGTCTAGCATACATTGCTGTTCCATCTACTGGATCACATACCCATACATAATCACTTTTTCCAAATTGTTCTTCTTCGCCATCTACTGAATGAGTTGGATATTTTTCTTTTACTCTATTAATTAAATATGTATTTATTTCTTTATCTGCTAAAGTAACGATAGTTTTATCTCCTTTATAACTTGATATATCTTTAGCATTAAAATATTTTAACATTATTTTTCCTGCTTCATATGCAATTTTTTTTGCAAACTCTAAATATTCTTTATTATTACTCATATTTACCCCTTCTTATAATAAAATTTTAGTGCTTTAGCATAGTTATTTACAATTTTTTCGGCTCTCATAACAATTGATACAAATATCAATCAATTTATATATATGTTATCAAATTATTTAATACAAATCAACTGATTTTTTCAATTTGAAAACAATTTTAAATCTACAATAAAAGGTAGATAACAGCTATAAAGCTATTTTCTACCTTTTATTACATTACCCAAAGATTTTATGAAACAGATGCTTCAAAAAATTTAGATGTTTGTTGTTAGCAGTTGAATTAGTGTTTTTTGGTGGTTTTTCACCGATGTTACAGATAGTCAATATAATGCATTTCTCGTCATCAGACTTTTTTGAATATCTGTTATTCCTGACTACATCTGTTATCTCGCCATTCATCATCTTTCGCATAATGTATGCCTGATACAAATCCATTGGTTCACTGTCTATATCAGTTAGAACTGTTCCATCATTCCGATAAAAATAAAACTGATTTTTATTCTCGGTTTCTGACAAAGTATATGTTCCATCTGATACCTTTAAAAATTCATTTGCCATTTTATTCTCCTTTATCTTCTGGCAAATTTACTTTACATTCATTTGGTACATATTTTGCATCTATTTGCCACTTTTCTCCTATATTCTTTGGTGTTTCATACTTTTTGTTATGTTTCTTTTTAGATGTGTTTTTCATATTCATTCCCTTGTAAAACTTTATATTTAATCTTTTCATTACTCTATACAATGATGTTATTTTTCGTGTGTAGCCTTTTTCCCTTTTTAATTTATCCCATAATTCGCATAATGTTATTCTTGGATTTCTTCTTACATAATTTCTTATCCATCTAATTTCTTGGTTTGTATGTGATTTTGGATTCCTTGTTTTGGGTTTGTGGCTTTTATCTTCAAGGCTTTCCTTTGTTCCATTATACTTTTTTACCCATCTCCTTAATGAACTTCTTGATATATGATATTTTCTGCAAGTATATTCTATATCTCCATTATTTAAATATGTTTTTACTGCATTTTCTTTAGTTTTTAATTCATGTGGTAAATATCTCTTTGTATTTTTTGAATTTTGTGTTATACTATTATTCATAAGTGATAATTGTAACACTACAAGAATTAAAAATAATATTTTAGATAAAAAGCAGTAGTGATAAATTGAGAATTCTCAAACTTATCACTACAACTCTTTTGAATTACTTATTCCAGTAGATACTAACCCAAGGACCAATCCCAGTACCAGGGATTCTGCAAAATTGGGTGACTTTGTAACTATTTCTTTTGAGCTTGATTAAAACTCTCTCCCTAATTCTACGAATCTCGATTTTGGTTTTTTTCCTTGCCGCCGCATGCTTAATCTTTCTTTCAATACGATTGAACTGTATTGTATCAAAAAAAGACCATTCGCTCAGTGGGTCAAATGTAGACTTTTCTACTATTTTCCGTGCTTCTTCTGCTGAAAACATAATCCATCCTCCTTATTAATGTTTAGAGTTTCACTGATACTTGCTATATAATTTTGATTCGTATAGCTACGAATTATAAAACTATTATAACATCTTCTATCTTAGTTGTAAACATAGTTAGATTTATTTTTGGGTAATTTTAGAGTTTATACAATTAAATAAATACAATGCAACTTTATTTTGTTCTGTTGTTTCCATTTCCATAAGTTTAGCCATTGCAAACATTACAATTTTATATTTTCCAAAATTTATAAGTGTAGTTCTATATTCTTCATCTATATCCTTTAGTATACTATCAAATTTATTATAATTTTCTTTAGTATTATATATAAGACCTGACCATTTACTTTGGCTCATACATAGTGCTAATCTTAGTTTATCTTTAATATTCATATCATTTATCATATCTATCAAATATTTTACTTTATCATTATCCATATTCAATTTTCCTCCTTTAAAATCTAGTATCATTATTTTTCTTTTTATTCTCTGTTTGCTTATTTTCCTCTAGTATTGTTGCCTTTCTAGCAATATTATTTGCAATTTCATTATCGTTGCTGTCAAATATGCCATTTTTATATAAGTCATCACTAACAATTTTATAGTTATTATCTTTGTCATAGCAAATTCTTTTGTGAAAATGGCTCATAATA
>CANPAC010000077.1 GCA_947571975.1 uncultured Clostridium sp.
TTTCCAGTTGCATTCGAATTTTGAATAAATATTTTATATAAATCATTTGCTATTTTTTAGCTATTATGGTAATATATCTATATTAAATGGAAAAACTAAAAGTGAAAAGCTGTAAAAATTATAAATTTAACAAGGAGTGAATAAAAAGTGAACAATAAATTTTATGTAACAACCCCAATTTACTATCCAAGTGGAAGATTTCACATAGGAACAGCATATACAACAATATTAGCAGATAGTATAAAGAGATATCACCAATTAAAAGGTGAAGACACATATATGCTAACAGGGGATGACGAACACGGACAAAAAATAGAAAAAAAGGCACAAGAAGCAGGAAAAACACCAAAAGAATATGTAGATGAAATGGCAAAACTAGCAAAAGAATTATGGGCAAAACTAGAAATTGAATATGATGATTTTATACAAACAACAGAAGAAAGACATGAGAAAATTGTTCAAAAAATATTTGACAAATTTACAGAACAAGGAGACATCTATAAAGGAGAATATGAAGGATGGTATTGTATCCCATGTGAGACATTCTTTACAGAAACACAACTATTAGATGGAAAATGCCCAGATTGTGGTAGAAAAGTAGAATTAATGAAAGAAGAATCCTACTTTTTTAACATGAAAAAATATACAGACAGACTGTTAAAATATTATGAAGAACATCCAGACTTTATTAAGCCAGATTACCGAAAAAATGAAATGATTAATAACTTTATAAAACCAGGATTAGAAGACTTATGTGTTACAAGAACTTCATTTGATTGGGGAATAAAAGTATTAAAAGACCCAAAACATATTGTTTATGTGTGGTTAGATGCTCTAACAAATTATATAACAGCACTAGGATATCAATCAGAAGATGACACATTATTCAAAAAATATTGGCCAGCAGATTTACAAATTGTAGGAAAAGATATAGCAAGATTTCATTTGATTTATTGGCCTATTTTCTTAATGGCATTAGACTTACCACTACCAAAAACAATTTTAGTACACAATTGGATTATGATGAAAGATGGAAAAATGTCAAAATCAAAAGGAAATGTAATTTATCCAGAACCATTAATCGAAAAATATGGCTTAGATAGTGTTCGTTACTTTTTATTAAGAGAAATGCCAGTCTCACAAGATGGGATTTTCTCGCCAGAAGCATTTGTAGAAAGATATAATTTTGATTTGTGTAATGACTTAAGTAATCTGTTAAATAGAACAGTATCAATGGTTAACAAATATTTTAATGGTATAGTACCAAGTTATAATGGAACACCAAATGAAGTAGATAAAGAATTAGAACAATATACATTAGAGCAAATTGAAAAATTTGAAGAAAAATGGAACAATTATGAAATTGCAAACAGCATCCAAGAAATATGGAATCTAATAGCAAGAACTAACAAATATATTGATGAAACTATGCCATGGGCATTAGCAAAAGAAGAACAAACCTTAAAACTAGAATCTTGTATGTATCATTTAATCGAAAACTTGCGAAAAATAGCAATTTTAATCCAGCCATTTATGAAAAATACAGCAAATGACATTTTTAGACAAGTAGGAATTGAAAAAAATGACAGCAAAAACTGGAAATATTTAAAGAATTATGATACAATAGGAAACAATAAAGTGATTGAAAAAGGAGAACCTATTTTCATGAGATTAAATGCTGAAGAAGAAATAGCCTTTTTAAAAGAAATAATGAAATAATAGAAAGGAATGTAGAAAAATGGGAGAAACAAAAGAAAATAGAAGGGCAAGAAAACCAAGAAACAAAAAAGAAAAAGCTACCATAGGAGATATTGTATTTAGAGTGTTAATTGTAGTAGCAATATTTTTTATAGCAATCATAGCTTACGCTATGTATATAACAGGAGTAGCATAATTTAAGTAAAACTAAAAGGGATGTAGAAGATGATAAAAGATAAGATATATGCACTAGTAGTAGATGATAAAAAAATAAATGTAAAAAAGATAGCTCTTATCATAGCAACTATCATACTTGTTATAGAACTAATCATGATAGCAATCAATTCATTAGAAATAATAAAACAACATAAAGTCTACCAACAATATGAAGCTCAAATAATGGCATTAGCAAAACAAGAAGAAGACAAACAAGTAGAAATAGAAAGAAAAAAGCAAGAAAAAATCCCTAAATTAACACGGCGAAGGAAGAAATAACTTAGAAAATATATATCATTCAGAAACTAAAAGAGTATTTTTAACATTTGATGATGGACCATCAACAGTAACACCAACAATACTAGACACATTAAAACAAGAAAACATAAAAGCAACCTTTTTTGTGCTAGGAAATAGAGTAAATGCTATGCCAGAAACAGTAAAAAGAATCTATGAAGAAGGGCATTATATAGCAAATCATGGATACACACATTCATATTCATCTATTTATTCTTCACCACAAGCAGTATTAGATGAATTTAATCAATGTAATGAAGCAGTAAAAGGTGCAATAGGAGTACAAGAATATAATTCACACTTATTTAGATTTCCAGGAGGGCTTGTAGGCGGAAAATATGCAGATATAAAAAGAGAAGCAAAAGAATTATTATCACAAAATGATATTTTACAAATTGATTGGAACTCATTAACAGGTGATGCAGAAACAAGAACTCCTACAGTGGAATTTGAGTTAGAAAGGTTAAAAGAAACTACACAAAATAAAAATAGCCTTGTTATTTTAATGCATGATGCGCAAGCAAAAGCGGCTACAGCAGAAGCATTACCACAAATTATTGCTTACCTTAAAGAAAACGGATATGAATTTAAGAATTTTTATGAAATTATCAAATAGAAGGAGCGAGAACCTTGCCTAATATGACGGAAACCAATGAAAGTATAGAAGAAAAATTAGAATATATCGGACTAAATTTAGGGAAGATACCAGCTAGCCTTAAAAAAGTAGAGCCATTAGAATATAGAGTACCTAAATTTTATGACGAAAAACAATATAGACAATATCGTTATATTCCAATCAAAGACATTCAAATTTTGTTATCACCAACTAATAGATTAGACGAAATAGAGCAAAAATATAGAAAAGCTAGCCCATTAGCAGATTATTTAGATAGCAAAAGTGAAAAGAACATATTAAAATATACTACTTTTTTAAATATGCTAAAAAATGTCAAAATAGAAGAAATAGAAAAGGTTGAGGAGGAACAAGCGAATTTAAATAAAAAGATACCATTTAAAGTTAAATTCGAAGGAAATTACTTATGGCAAATTTACTATTCAGAGAATACAGATAAATATTTTATGATAGTACCAACAGAAGAAGCAGATTATTCGACATTTTTCTATTTACTAAAGAAACAATTAGATAGAAAAAGAACTTCAAAAATTTTTGTACCTATCAGAAATGTAGGATATAGTTCAACATATTTGAAAAAGTCACAGTTTGAAGATATAGAAAATTATTTATGGTTATTTACCAAAGAATGGCCACTAATCTATGAAGTATATGGGAAAAATGATGAACTAAACATACAAATTATAGGGCAAACAGAAGTATACGAAAAAATAAAAAGTACATATAGAATTGTATTAAAGAGTAAAGAAGAAGCAAGCCAATTTTATAAATTAATTAAAGCAATGTTTATCTTACAAACAGAATTGCCACATTACTTTAATTTTAAAACTAACATAGGAAAATCTGGTGAAATAGAATTTTTTATAGAAGATAGGCAAATAGAATACGAAAATATAGGACAGTGGATTAATGAAGAATGTAAAATAGGAAAAGTAAAGATTCAAGAAATACGAGAAATTATCAAAAATAGTAAAAGAAAATTAGAAGACTTAAAAGAAGAAGTAAGTATGCAAGAAATAGAATATTTAGCAAAAGAAAAGCAAATCTCTACATTTTTAGAATGTAAAAAATCATTTTTTGGTAAATTCAAATATTACTTTAAATACAGCAAAAAGAAAACTAAGGCAGAAATACAAAAGCAAGTTTTAGAAGAAGTAGAAAATGAAATTGAAACAGAAACAATGCCAAGAGAAAAACATGTTAGAGGTGAAATTGGAAGAAAGAAAAAAAGAAAAGAACTAATAGATAAAGAAAATTACACTATTGAAGAATTAATTGATTTATACAAAGAATTTGAAAAATTAGAATATACATTAAAAAATATTATGCTAGATATTAATAGCCTAAAGTTAAAAAGAAAAAATATGGCTAAGAAAATAGAAAATGCCACACTATATATAGAAGAAATAGACAGCCATAAAAAGAGCATATTTGAATTTTGGAGATATAGCAATAAAGATGCCATAGAAGCCTTACCAGAAGGAGAAGAAGAAGAGGTAAATATAACAAAGAAAATAACAAAAGTATTTGATTATGAAGAAGACCTTGAAAAGTTTGGAAGAATTATGGATAGAGTACAAAGAAAAGTACTATCAAAGCAAGAAACAGATAGTATCTATATTGCTTCTACAGAATTAGTCGAAATATTAAATAAAGTTAAGAACAATGTAGTAGTACCAAAAGAAATAACAGCAAGCCTAAAAGAATTAAAACAAGAAGCAATAGAAGAAAAAGCTTTAACAGAAGCAGATGAATTTGATATCTTTGGTGGAATAGCGCAAGATATATCAAAGACTTCAAAAATCAACAATAAGAAGCATAGAGAATTACCAAAAGACAAATATACAATATTAGATATTACTAAAGCAACAAAACAGATAGGATATAAATTAGCCTTAGAAAAAGTAGTAGAAAACATAAAAAAAGCTCTACAAAAGGTAACAATTTCAGAAGATTTACCTGTATATAAGGCAATACAAGAAGAATTGTTAGATGAAAAGCAAATAAATATTTTTGACATTAATCCAGAAGCGGAAATAGAAGAAGCAATAAAAAAAGGCAATTCACAAATTAATTTTTATAAAATAAGCCTAAAAAAAGGCTCTAATGCTATTAGCTTTACAAATAGTATATTCTATGATAATCAAAATAAAACATTGCCAGTAGGACAAAACTTATCAACTAAAATATTAGTAGATGTTGCTAAGCTAAATTTAGAATTAGTAAAGAAAACATCTTTTAAAGTCATTGACTTTGAAAAAGAAGATGACTATTCGCCAATGATAATAAAAACAATACAAGTTTTTGAATATGAAGCATAAAAGAACCAAAATACCTCCTTTGCATATAATAAATTAATAATAAGCAAAGGAGGATTTTTTATGAAGAAAAGAAAATCATTATTTGTTATAGTTATGATTTTTACATTTCTATTTTTTGTAAATAGAAATAGCAGTTATGCTTTAACACCAAGTGCAGACCCATCTTATCAAGGTATAGATGTAAGTAATTGGCAAGGATACATAGATTATAGGCAAGTGAAAGAGAGTGGAATAGAAGTAGTATATATCAAAGCAAGTCAAGGAAGTAACATAAAAGATGCTTACTTTGATATTAATTATGAAAATGCTAAAGCAGAAGGGCTAAAAGTAGGATTTTATCATTTTCTAACGGCAACAAATACTAGTGAAGCAGAGCGAGAAGCCAGATTTTTTGCTTCTGTTATAGCAGGAAAGCAACCAGACTGTAAGCTAGTAATGGATTATGAAGTATTTGGTGGTGTTAGCATAGAAGAATCAAATAACATAGCCCAAGTCTTTTTAGAAAGTGTTAAAAGATTAACAAACAAAGATATTATAGTATACAGTGATTTATCAAATGCAGAAAATAGATTTAGTAGACAAATAGCAGATAATTATGAACTATGGATTGCTTATTATGGAGACTATAATAATTTAAGATATGTTCAAACTAGTTGGGAAAGATGGATAGGAGTACAATATACAGATAGAGGCTATGTACCAGGAATACGAGGAAATGTAGATAGAGACTTATATACAGAAAATATATTCTTATCTGATACAAGTCGAATACCTAACACAGAAAATCCAAATGAAAACATTAATACAGAAACTATATTTTATACAGTAAAAAGGGGAGACACCTTGTCAGGAATTGCTAATCAATATAGGACAACAGTACAAGAATTAGTAGACATCAACAATTTAAGCAATCCAAACCTAATTTATCCAGGTCAAACACTAAGAATTCAAACAAATTCAACTATACATGGTTCAGAAACAAGAGGAACAGGAAGTATTATTTATACTGTACAGAGAGGAAATACCTTGTCACAAATAGCAAAGGCATATGGTGTGACAGTTAGCCATATAGTAGAAATAAATAACATACAGAATCAAAACTTAATTTATCCAGGGGAAAAATTGAGGATAACAGAAAGTAATAATACAACCTTAAATCCGGTAATTCAAAATAATTTTTATACTGTACAACGTGGAAATACTTTATCTGGTATTGCTAGAATGTATGGTGTTTCTGTTCAATATTTAGTTAATTTGAATGGTATTAGTAATCCTAATTTAATTTATCCAGGTCAGATGATAAGGGTCTAAACAGAGTTAAGGAATGTATATAACCTTCTAATGAACTATAACTAGCTAATTAGGTAAATTTTTGAAAAAATCTAGACAATATAAAAAATATGTGCTAATATATATTAGTACATATTTAGATATGCCGATGTTAAGTTAGCTGTACGAAATGAAATGAGTTACAGCTAACTTATCAGTGTGAATATGATATTTCGAATTTAGATATGCCGATGTGGCGGAATTGGTAGACGCACTGGATTCAAAATCCAGCGGGAAACCATGTGGGTTCGAGTCCCACCATCGGTACCATAAATTTAGTGACAGATAATAATTAGGATGTATTAATCGATAGCTATGACATGAAAATCCCCCTGGAAATTTATTCCATAGGGGGATTTCACAATTTACTTCCAAATAAAAAATCTTATTATTTAATATTATTTTTAATTAGCTAAGATTTTAAATTTGGTTACAATTCCTACTTTAACTGTAATTTCAACTTTTGTATCAAGAGTAAGAGAATACAATTCGTTTTCTTCTACCTTTTTCTTATAGTCTTTTTTTTCAGTAGTAAAAACTACAGTATAAACTTCACTCCTATTAAAAAACAACTATTTAGAAAAAAGTCTAAATAGTTATTGACATCGCAAAAATAAAATGGTATAATCTATTTAGATATATATCGAAATACTAAAGTAGGGGTGATAAAATTGGGAATGTCAGAAACATTAAAAGCAATTAGTGACCCTGTAAGAAGAGAAA
>CANPAC010000078.1 GCA_947571975.1 uncultured Clostridium sp.
TATATAAATCATTTGCTATTTATCAAATTTACCTCACTTACAAATCAAGAGTTGTAGATGATTAAAACAATGGCTAAAGTGTACCTGTCCCAACTTAGCCATCAACATAAAATCAAGAGTTATAGAGAATAAAAAAATAATATATTTTTCACTGAACTGTATCAAACTCGAAACTTGAAACATATTAATTGCTTGACAAAGTAGTGATAAATTGATAATATATAGTTGAATTTTTGCAGGTAAAGGATTGAATAAAATGAAATTATATCCAAATGGATACTTTAGCAAAGTAGAGCAAATCACCATAGAATATCTACAAGAAAATAAAATCAAAGCCCTAATATTAGATGTTGACAATACATTAATTGACTATCATAGAAACTTAAAACAAAGTGTAATTAATTGGGCAAAACAAATGAAATCAAAAGAAATAAAACTATACATTTTATCCAATACTAGTCATAAAGAAAAAGTAGAAGAAGTAGCAAAAACATTAGAAATACCATATAAAAACTTGGCAAAAAAACCATTCAAATCAGGATTTTTAAAAATACAACAAGAAATCGGGGAAAAGTCAGAGAATATAGGTGTAGTAGGAGACCAGATTTTTACAGATATTTTAGGAGGAAATAGATGTAAAATGTTTACAATATTAGTTGAGCCTATTGATAAAAAAGATTTCTGGTATACAGCATGGAAAAGACCAATTGAAAATAAAATAAAAAGAACATATATAAATAAGCAAAAGAAGGGGAAAATATAAATGTATTTAAATGATGTACATATAATTTATTATGTATTAGCTGCTATTTCTGGATTAGTAGTTGGGCAGTTAGTAGACTGGGTAAACAACAGATTACCAGAATACAAAAGTGTTATTTCAAAAGATATAATAAAAGAATATAGAGTAAGCTTTAAGCCAAATTATATATTAATATTAGTAACAGCAGGAATTTATGTTACATTAGTTTATACACTAGGAATTAAAGAAACTATTGTAGCAAATTTAGATTTAATAAAATACTTGTTATTAACACCAATGTTACTATCAGCTTTTGTAATAGACTATAAATTGCAAATTATACCAAATCGATTAAACTTAACAATTTTTGAAGTAGGATTTATATTTGCATTTTTATATGGACTATCAAATGTAGCTATTACCATTAACATGTTATTAGGAATGCTAGCAGGAGGAGGAATTTTCTTAGTAATTACCTTATTAGGAGGGATTTTTTACGGAAAAGAAGCCATGGGGTTTGGAGATGTAAAACTGATGGCAGCTTTAGGTTTATATTTTGGATTATCTAATATTATTATAATAACACTAGTTTCTTTTTTAATAGGAGCAATACTTAGCATAGGATTGTTAGTAACCAAAATAAAAAAATCTGATGAATACATACCATTTGGACCATTTATTGTTATAGCAACTTTTATTAGTATGTATGTACCATTTGAACAAATTAAAACAATATTAATGCAAATATTTACTTTAGGAATGTATAGAGGATAAAAATAAGGGGATGGATAACTATGAATGCTAAGTTACAATGGTTAAGAAATAAAATGGTAAGTTTAGATTTACAAGGTTTAATTGTAACAAATCGGAGTAAATATAAAATATTTAACAAATATAGAAGCAGAAGGAATGTTACTATTAACAAGAAAAGAAAATATTTATATAACTGATGCAAGATACATAGAAGAAGTTCACAGCATATTAACCTTATTTGATGAAATTATTGTATATGACATTCATGATGTATCAAAGGAAGATTATGAAAATTTTTTCTCATATTGTGAAAATGTAGGGTTTGAAGAGTATGACATATCTTATGCTAAATACAAAGAATATATTAGAAAATTCAAGATTCATAATTTTGTAGAAACAGAACATATAATAGAAAAGCAAAGAATGATAAAAGACGTAGAAGAAATTAGTAATATTGAAAAGGCCTGTGAAATTACAGACGATTGCTTTAGCTATATTTTAAGTTATATAAAACCAGGAATGACAGAAAAGCAAATAGCAAATGAAATAGAAGAATACTATAAAAAAAGAACAGATGGATTAGCATTTGAAACAATTGTAGCATCAGGAGAAAATACATCAAAGCCACATGCAATACCAACAGAAAGACAAATACAAGAAAAAGATATTATAACCATAGACATGGGATGTAAAGTAAATGGTTATTGTTCAGACATGACAAGGACTTTCTTTGTAGGAGAAGTAATAGAAGAAGTAAAAACAATTTATGATTTAGTCCTAAAAAACCAAAAACAAGTAGGAGAACAATATAAAGATGGAGCTAGCACAAGAAATCTTACTAAAATGATAGAAAGTGACTTTAAATTATATAACTACAATCTAGTACATAGTTTAGGTCATGGAGTAGGAATGGAAATTCATGAAGCACCATATATTAGTTATAATTCAGACACACAACTTAAAGAAAATATGGTAGTTACAAATGAACCAGGAATCTATATAACGGGTAAATTTGGTGTAAGAATAGAAGATACAGTTCAAATTACTAAATTTGGATGTATAAATTTAACAAAATCTGGGAAAGATTATATTGTAATATAATTTCTTACACATTAGTTGTAAGTTTAAAGATAAGTAATACTTGATTTTTCTGGAAATATGTAGTAAAATAGAAAAGCAATAAAATAAACTTAAAATATAAAATAGAAATGAAAATTGAAAGGAGAAATAATTATGGCATCAGTATACTCAGCAGGAGATTTTAGAAATGGAACTACATTTGAAATGGAGGGTAATGTATACAGAATAGTAGAATTTCAACATGTAAAACCAGGAAAAGGTTCAGCATTTGTAAGAACAAAATTAAAAAATGTAATAACAGGAGCAACACTAGAAAAGACATTTAACCCATCTGACAAATTTCCAGCAGCAGAAATAGAGAAAAAAACAATGCAATACTTATATAATGATGGAGGGTTATATTATTTCATGGATAATGAAACATATGATCAAACACCATTAAATGAAGACCAACTAGGAGATTGTTTAAAATACTTAAAAGAAAACATGGAAGTGACTATACTTTCTTTCAAAGGAAATACATTTGCTGTAGAACCACCAACATTTGTAGAATTAGAAGTTACTTATACAGAACCAGGATTTAGTGGAAACACAACAACAACATCTGGAAAACCAGCTAAACTAGAAACAGGTTTAGAAATTCAAGTACCTCTATTTGTTAACATTGGTGACATTTTGAAAATTGACACAAGAACATGTGAATACATGGAAAGAATTTAAGAAAGGTGAAATGCAAAATGAGAAAATTAAAAAACGAATATAAAAGTTTTTTAGATGACATAGAAAAAAATATAAAAGATTCAGAAGACTTAGAATACATCAAGCAAAGATTTGCATCATTTTTAGATGTAGTAATAGATGAAATGGATTACATCTTAGAGTTCAAACAAGAAGAAATGCAGAAAATAGAAGAGACGCAAAATAAACTAGACGAAAGAATAAACCAAATGCAGCAAGTAGTTGATAATATAGAAAAAGACATATATGCAGAAGATGGATTTGATTTTGAAATCGTATGTCCATATTGCAATTATGAATTTATTATAGATGTAGACGAAAACAAAACAGAAATTGAATGTCCAGAATGCCAAAATGTGATTGAATTAGATTGGAGTGGAGACATAGAAGAAAAACAAAATAATCAAGAAGAGCAAGAACAGGGATGTTCTGGAAGCTGTAGTAGTTGTCATGGCTGTGAAGCGGAAGATAACGAAGACGAAGAAGATGATATGTAAAAAATAAAATGCCGTAAAGAAGAAATTTCTTCTTTACGGCATTTTTAAAAGTAATTCATGGGATTTACATATTTGCCATCAATACGAATGCCTAAATGAAGATGAGGACCAGTAGTAGCACCATTTGTTGGATTTCCATTATTATCGAAATATTGATTTCCTTTTACACCATAAACATTTTTAGGACCAACTTGACCAATTACCTGTCCTTGCTTTATTTTATCTCCAACAGAAACCATCCAATTTGGATCAGAATGGCAATAGCTAACTCTAAAATTATCAAAAGAAAGAGTTATAGTATAACCTCCAGCACCTAAAAACTCACGAAATGTAATTTCTCCATCATGAACAGCAATAAACTTACTACCAGCAGGAGCAGGAATATCAACACCAGAATGAGAAGAAGAAGCACCGAGAAGTAGGAGAAGTACGTTTGCCAAAAGGGGAGCTTAGTCTAGTGTATCCAGGAATAGGCCACACAAAGCCATTAGGATTAAAATCTAAAATTTCGGAATTAGTATTATTAGAATAAGAAAAATTATCAGAACTATAAACAGGTAAAAAAAAGATACTAATAAAAAATATTAAAATAATAAAAATAATAAAAAAGATTTTAAAATTTTTAAAAATAAAAATCACCTCGAATAAAAATTTTGAAATAAAAATAAATGAATAATAAATAAAAATGGCAGGGGTAGAAGGACTCGAACCCTCACAGGCGGTTTTGGAGACCGATGTGCTACCATTAACACTATACCCCTAAATAATTACAACTATTATCTTATCATAAAAAAAACATTTTAGCAAGATTTTTCCAGAAAAATTATTGACTTTTTTTAAAGCACATAATATAATCTTTGTATTTACAGTACCTAGCAAAAAAAGGAGGAAATTTTATGATAAAGTCAATGGAAACTTTAGTAGCACTTTGCAAAAATAGAGGATATGTATATCCAGGATCAGAAATCTATGGAGGGCTAGCAAACACATGGGATTATGGACCACTTGGAGTAGAATTAAAAAATAATGTAAAAGAAGCATGGAGAAGAAAATTTATACAAGAAAATCAATATAATGTAGGACTAGATGCAGCAATTTTAATGAATCCAACAACATGGGTAGCATCAGGACATGTAGGAGGATTTTCAGATCCATTAATCGATTGTAAAGAATGTAAAACTAGACATAGAGCAGACAAGCTAATTGAAGAATGGATGCACGAAAATAACTGTGAAGAAATTGTAGATGGATGGCCAGACGAAAAAATGATAGAATACATGGACGAACACCAAATAAATTGTCCTAATTGTGGAAAACACAACTTTACAGATATTAGAAAATTCAATTTAATGTTTAAAACATTTCAAGGAGTAACAGAAGATGCAAAAGCAGAAATTTACTTAAGACCAGAAACAGCACAAGGAATTTTTGTAAACTTCAAAAATGTTATGAGAACAACAAGAAAAAAGTTACCAATGGGAATTGCACAAATAGGAAAAGCATTTAGAAATGAAATAACACCAGGAAACTTTACATTTAGAACAAGAGAATTCGAGCAAATGGAATTAGAATTTTTTTGCAAACCAGGAACAGATATAGAATGGCAATCTTACTGGAAGAACTTCTGTAAACAATGGTTATTAAGCTTGGGAATGACAGAAAAAAATATTAGATTAAGAGATCACTCACCAGAAGAATTATCACATTATAGCAATGGAACAACTGACATAGAATATGCATTTCCATTCGGATGGGGAGAATTATGGGGAATTGCAGACAGAACAGATTTTGACTTGAAAAGCCATATGAATGTCTCAAAAGAAGACTTAGGATATACAGACCCAGAAACAGGAGAAAAATTCATACCATATTGTATTGAACCATCAGTAGGAGCTGACAGAGTTACATTAGCATTTTTATGTGATAGTTATGAAGAAGAACAACTAGAAGATGGAGACTCAAGAGTCGTACTACATTTACATCCAGCACTAGCACCATTTAAAGTTGCTGTATTACCACTTTCTAAAAAACTATCAGAAAAAGCAGAAGAAGTATACAAAAAGCTTTCAAAAAAATTTATGTGTGATTATGACGAAGCAGGAAGTATTGGAAAACGTTATAGAAGAGAAGATGAAATAGGTACCCCATATTGTGTAACAGTTGACTTTGACACAATAGAAGATGACACAGTAACTGTAAGAGATAGAGACACTATGGAACAAATTAGATTAAAAATTGATGAAATAGCAGATTGGGTAGAAAAGAAATTAGAATTTTAGGGACGTTTCATTTTTTATACCTAAAATTAACAAAATTAGAAAAAACGAATAAAAAAATTAATTATGTACATAATTCTTAAAAAGAAGATGTAAAATAAAAATAAGGAGGAAAAAAGAAATGGAATTGAAAGGAAGTAAAACAGAACAAAATTTAATGGAGGCATTTGCAGGAGAATCACAAGCAAGAAATAAATACACTTATTTCGCAGGAAAAGCAAAAAAAGATGGTTATGAGCAAATTGCTGCTATATTCCAAGAAACAGCAGACAATGAAAAAGAACATGCAAAAATTTGGTTTAAATTATTACAAGGTGGAGAAATCAAAGGAACACCAGAAAACTTAAAAGCAGCAGCAGAAGGAGAAAATTATGAATGGACAGATATGTATGCTAGAATGGCAAAAGAAGCTAAAGAAGAAGGATTTGACCATATTGCATTTCTTTTCGAAGAAGTAGGAAAAATAGAAAAAGAACATGAAGAAAGATACAAAAAACTTTTAGAAAATGTTGAAAATGGATTAGTATTTAGTCGTGATGGAGACAAAATCTGGAAATGTAGAAACTGTGGACATATTGTAATAGGAAAACAAGCACCAGAAATTTGCCCTGTATGTAGTCATCCAAAAGCTTATTTTGAAATTAAAGCAGAAAATTATTAATATTTTACAAAAATAGTTTGTTTGGGCTATGTTACCGCATAGCTCTTTTTTTATGGCTAAAGTGGGACAGGTACAACTTAGCCATTGATACATTACAATTTACTAAAAATATAGTGTTGTTTGAAAGCTCTATAAATCTTGATTTGTAAGGCTGATTATTAAAAATAGCAAAAGGCATTTATATAAAATAT
>CANPAC010000079.1 GCA_947571975.1 uncultured Clostridium sp.
CGACTAAATTTTATGATTTTCTCCTTTTTTGAATTGTGTTGTAACACAACTACAATACTTTTTTAACGATAATCGCTAAAAGTATTTGTTGTGGCAGGGAAAATTTATTTTTCCCCACACCCCTTTGCCTAAAAAATATCTACATATTTTTTAGGTTTTAGTTAAAATTGCTATTTGCAACTTTAACTAAAAAAATCAGCTACATAAGTAGTTAATCTACTTTAGTTGCTGATTTTATTTATACAAATGCGTCTGCATTTGCATATAATTTAGTAAAGTCAAAGTTTGTATAATCTCTTCCCTTATAGTTAGATTTACATTTCTTATTGCTATTAGAACTATTATTATATATCTTTTTATTTTTTATATTATTTATTATATCTTTGTCATTCTTATCTATAGTGTATAGTTGTTTTTGACTATCCAAATAGTTATTTTCTTCAATACCCTCTTGAAGTTTTTGACTATACCTATTGATGTTTTCGGGCTTAGGTATAATTTGTCTTTGTTCTATTTCTTTACTATCTTTTTTATATTTTAATTTAACACTTACATATCCTTTATCTTTTAATGCACTTATAATTTTAGATACTCTTTCATGTGTTACTTTTACAATGTTTGCAATATATTTATTACTCGCAAAGCAACTTTTAGTTTCTTCACTTAAATACAGAATTATTGCAAGTATTATTTTTTCTTTATCTGATAAATCTTCATTTAATAGGATTTCTGCTGGAATCCATAATCCTTTTAATTTTTGCATTTGCAATCCTCCTTTCGTATAGTTTTTATTTGCTCCACGTTCAATTTTGTGGCTTTTTTATTCGCTTTTTATATAAATTTAGGTCAAAAAAATAAAGCCTTAAAATTTTACTCTCAAAGCTTTATTTATATTTCTATTTAATTACCAATCCCAACTTCACAACAGGATTTCTTGTACTTAAGAAAACTCCTTTAATTTCAATACTTTCTGGAATTGCTTGTCCACTTTTTCTACCGTTCTTTTGTGTTACTTCCGTGTGTACTGTACTTTTACTAATACCAAACTTTTTTGCCGCTCCCCTTACTGTATCTTTTGAGTCAATTATATATTGTGCTAAACTAATAGCACGTTCTTCTATTGATATACCTTTCATAAAGCAAAACCCCCATACGAATACTTTTGTTTAATTGTATTCTTTAGAGGTGATTTTAGAACTAAAATATATTACACATCTTTCTTATTATTATAAATCTTATCTAACAATTCATCTGGATACATTCTATCTAAAAATTCATCCACTGGTCCAGAAGCTGGGATACTTTGGCGCCTCTCCTGTTGACGATTACCAGCCATACAAGAAATCACAATATCAAAAGTCATAAACATCATAAGAAATGCAGTAAATATCCTTATACCAGTCTTATCAATCAATGGTTCGAGTTTTTGAAAAGAAGGATAAACTATCTTTAAATACACAATTGCAATAATTCCCCAATACACACAATAAAGCAAAGATGTTCTACCATTCAAATTCATAAACAAATGTGAATAATCCCATGAAATAGTGCCAAAAAATATCTCTTGAAAAAAAGAACACAAATACTCCAATGCTCCTCCCATAAGCATCCCTGAAAAAAATGCTTTTTTAGGTTCTTGTACCTTAGAAATTAATATATAATATGCCACTGCTCCTATGCCATAAATTTGTATAAATGGTCCATAAATCAGCCCTTTTCTAATTTCTAAAGCTCTTGTATAAACTAAGGCATATAACATTTCGGCAAAAAAGCCAAATACACTACCTATTACAAATATCCAAAATATTTTAATGATATAATTTATTATTTTCTTCCCCATATATTTCCCCATTTACTTTAATTATCCACATTATACACTAACTTTGTGGAAAATAAAAGATTTATTTTTGAATTAATAAAATATTAATCTTACTGTTTACTATTATTAAATTGCAATTCGAAAAGATTTATATATAACTATTTTGAAGAAAAGACCTGGATTGTTACTCTTTAGCTATGTTTTTTCTAAAAAAGAGTTATATATAAATCTTTTCTTTATGATAATGTATTTTTAATTAATAACATACTAATCTTATAAAATAATATCTTTGATTACTTCTCCTGCAATAATAAGTCCTGCTACAGACGGAACAAATGATATACTTCCTGGTATTTGTTGTTCTTTTTTCTGTATTGGTTCCTCTTTTGAATATAATACTTTTAATTGATTAATATTTCTCTTTCTTAATTCTTTTCTGATTACTCTTGCTAATGGACAAATTAATGTCTTTTTAATATCCGTTATTTCAAATCTAGTTGGGTCTAACTTATTACCTGTCCCCATGCAAGACAAAATTGGTACTTGCTCTTCTTTTGCTTTTTCTATCAACTTTATCTTAGTTGTAACTGTATCTACACTATCAATAACATATGAAAATGATTTATCTATTAAACTTTCTTCTCCTTTTTCTATTTCTTGTGCTGTGTACACTTCTACTATTGCCTTTGGATTAATTGACAAAATCCTTTCCTTCATTACATCTGTTTTTCTTTTCCCAATAGTCTCATATGTTGCATGTATCTGTCTGTTTAAATTACTAATAGAAATAATATCATTATCAATCAAAACAATATGACCTACACCAGCTCTAGCTAATCCCTCAACAACAAACGAACCAACTCCACCTATTCCATATATCGCTATTTTTGATTGTTGTAATTTTAAAATTGCTCCTTTTCCTATTAATAATTCTGTTCTATTAGTCCAACTTTCTTCCATTTTTTTCATCCTTTCAAGCTTTATTATAGCACACTTTTTATTTATATGCTATAATTATATATATTAGATAATATTATAGGAGATAATCATGTTAAGAATCAATGATATTAAAATTAGAAAAGACCTATCTGAACCTGAAATATTTGAAATAGCTATTGAAAAATCGCATATAAAAAGAGAAGATATTGTAAGTTTAAAAATCGCAAAAAAGTCTATTGATGCTAGAAAAAAAGATGATGTTCATTATACTTATTCTATTGATATTGAAGTAAAAGACGAAAAAAAATACAGAAAATTAGAAAAAATCAAAAAATTTGAGATTCCAACTATAAAAACAAAGAACACCTCTACTACTCGTCCTATAATTGTAGGTGCAGGACCTGCTGGTCTTTTTGCCGCCCTTACTTTAGTTCAGAATAATTGTAAACCCATTATCATCGAACAAGGTCAATCAGTTGAAGAAAGAAAGAAAAATGTTGAACTTTTCTTAAAAACAGGAAAACTTAATACTTCTTCTAATGTACAATTTGGAGAAGGTGGTGCAGGTACATTTTCCGATGGAAAACTGACAACAGGTATTAATAGTCCCTTTTGTCAAAAAGTTTTAGAAGAGTTTGTTCACTTTGGAGCTCCAAAACAAATTTTATATCTTTCTAAGCCTCACATCGGTACTGACAATCTGGTTAATATCATAAAAAACATGAGACAATATATTATATCAAATGGTGGAACTTTTTTGTTTAACACAAAAGTAGTTGATTTTGAAATAGATAATAAACATATTGTTAGTGTTCGTACACTTCACAATAATGTAGAAGAAACTATTAAAACAGATAATGTTATTTTAGCAATTGGTCATAGTTCACGAGATACTTTTGAAAAGCTTTATGAAAAAGGTCTTTTTATTGAGGCTAAAAATTTTTCTGTTGGTGTTCGTATAGAACATTTACAAACATTAATAAATCAATCACAATATGGAACTATAACAAAATTGAATCTACCTCCAGCAGAATATAAGTTAGCCTATCATTCTGATAATGGACGTTCTTGTTATACATTTTGTATGTGCCCTGGTCGGTACAGTCATGGCTTCTTCTAGTGAGCCTAATACTATTGTAACAAACGGAATGAGCTTATTTTTGCGTGATGGTCAAAATGCTAATTCTGCTCTTTTAGTTAATGTAACGCCTATGGACTTCAAGGGAACTTCTCCTTTAAGCGGAATATATTTCCAAAAGAATTTAGAAGAAAAAGCATTTATACTTGGTGGTTCTAATTACTTTGCTCCAATTCAAAGGGTTGAAGACTTTTTAGAAAACAAAAAATCCGAGCATATTGGTACTGTATTTCCTACATATAAACCCGGATTTACCTTATCTAACTTAAATGATATATTGCCTGAGTTTGTGTCTAATACATTAAAGCAAGCAATCCCATTTTTTGATACAAAACTTCATGGTTTCGCTAATCCTGATAGTATTTTAACAGGTCTTGAAACTCGCAGTTCTTCTCCTGTAAAAATAATTAGAAATGAACATTTAGTTTCTAACATCTCTGGTATTTATCCTTGTGGTGAAGGGGCTGGCTATGCTGGAGGCATTATGTCTGCTAGTGTAGATGGTATAAAATGTGCCATTGCTTTATTAGAAAATCTATGATTTCTTAAGCTTTTCAATAATTTCGCATAAAGATTCTACTAAATAATCCACATCTTCTTTACTGTTATCTTCACCAAAAGTAACTCTTAATGAGCTTCTAGCTAAATCATCTTGTAAGCCAATACTAGATAAAACATGGGAAGAAGCAGATGAACCGAGAAGTACATGCTGAACCTGCTGATGCACAAATTCCTTTACTATCTAAATTTAACAACAATGCTTCTCCATCTATATTAGTAAAAGCAAAATTAGCATTTCCAGGCAAACGATTTTCTAATCCTCCATTTAATACAGCTCCTTCTATTTTTTGTTGTACTTGTTTTATAAAATAATCTCTTAATTCTTTCAAATGCTGCATATGTTCTCTTAAATGAAAATTTGCTAGTTCACAAGCTTTTCCTAATCCGACAATACCAGCCACGTTTTCTGTTCCTGCTCTTTTGTTCTTTTCTTGATGACCACCATCCATAAACTTCTGAAATTCTATACCATTTCTTACATATAATGCTCCAATTCCTTTTGGTGCATGTAATTTATGACCAGACAAAGACAAACTATCTATTCCCATTTTCCTAACATCAATTGGTACATTTCCACACGCTTGAACAGCATCTGTATGGAAAACAATATTGTACATTCTTGCAATTTTAGAAATCATTTCAATAGGCTCAATACTTCCTATTTCATTATTCGCAAACATAATAGTAATTAAAATGGTATCATTTCGAATAGAATTTCTTAGTTCCTCTATATTAATAATACCTTCTTTATTTACGTTTAGGTAAGTAACCTCAAATCCTTGTTTTTCTAGCATTTGGCAAGTATGAAGTACAGCAGGATGTTCTATTTTAGAAGTAATAATATGTTTTCCTATGTTCTTACGACTATAAGCAATTCCTTTAATAATTGTATTATCACTTTCTGAACCACAACCTGTAAAATAAATTTCGTTTGGATGACAATTAATCAAAGTTGCTACTTTTTTTCTTGCTTCCTCAATTGCCTTTTTTGAAACTCTGCCAATGCTATATAAAGACGACGGATTACCATATTTTTCGTTAAAGTATGGTAACATTTCTTGCAAAACTTCTTCTTTAACTCTTGTAGTTGCAGCATTATCAAAATATAATATTTTCATCTTTTTCTCATTCCTTCCGATTTATCATAATATATATTATATTCAGATATCTTATATCTATGTTAAAAAAGAACTATCCCTAATTAACATTTGGGCTGCTTGATAACCATATTCATAACATTTATCCATTTTTTCAATATCTAACAGTCCCGTTTTATCTGTTGCTATTGTTAATACTACATCACTTTGTTCTAAACTCTCTTCTGAAATTTTATTTCCCATAATATCTATAGTTCTCATAGCAATATCCATCATATTGCTATTTTCATCTATATCATCTGCTTTAAAATTTATAGCAATTACTTTATCTGCTCCTTGCTTTTTTACTTCTATTACTGGAATATTGTCTAATATTCCACCATCTAAAAACTGATAAGATTTAAAATCACACGGACAAAAAATCCCTGGAAAACTACTGCTTGCTCTTACTGCTTTTCCTATTGGTATATCAGTAATATATTGTGTTTTGTCTACTGCTTTTTCTGGTATTTGATTTGTAAAAATGTATTCTTTTGAAGATTTTACATCAACACTAGGAATTACTAATGGCATTTTAGTTATATCTTTAATTTTTTTTATTCCTTTTCTTATAGCTATATTATTGTAAGCTTCTTCTATACTTTCTCCCGTTTTTAAGCCGAGAAATACAAACTTTCTTATTTTTCATAAAATTGCCTATTCCAGATAAAATTGGCATAGAGTTCATTTCTACAATGTCTTTTGCATATCTTTTAAATAATATGTAAATATAATATGGCGAATATCCCATAGCATATAAAGAGGCTACTAAACTTCCTGAACTAGTACCTCCAATTACATCAATTTTAATATTATTGTCTTCTAATGCTTTTAATGCTCCTGCATGTGCAATTCCTCTAATTCCTCCACCAGATAAAGCTACTCCTAATTTCAAATTAACACCTTCTTTAAAAAAAACTCTATATTCTTAATAGTATTTACTATTAAATATGAGTTTAAACAAAAAAATGCTAATCTTTTGATACAAATCAGTAGTATTATACATTGCTGTTTTCATTCGCTACAACTCTTGATTTTATGTTGATGGCTAAGTTGGGACAGGCACACTTTAGCCATTGTTTTAATCATCTACAACTCTTGATTTGTAAGGCTGATTATAAAAAAATAGCAAATGATTTATATAAA
>CANPAC010000080.1 GCA_947571975.1 uncultured Clostridium sp.
TTAGTTTTGCCTTGAGCATTCCTCTTTTTTTTGGTTAAGAATTTCTAAATATTTTCAGTTGCATTCGAATTTTAAAGAAATATTTTATATAAAGCCTTT
Source organism: uncultured Clostridium sp. (assembly GCA_947571975.1). GTDB lineage: Bacteria > Bacillota > Clostridia > TANB77 > CAG-508 > CAG-269. The sequence goes on from CANPAC010000080.1 coordinate 100, forward strand.
TCTATTTATCGAATTTATCTTACTTACAAATCAAGGGTTGTAGATAGTTAAAACAATAATGGCTAAAGTGTGCCTGTCCCAATTTAGCCATTAACATAAAATTAAGAGTTATAGGAATTAATAAGTGATTACAAAGAAAAAAGAAAAGGTTAGATTTTAACCTTTTCTTTTACTTCAAATTAATTCATTTTTTTATGAATGATTGCTAATCTTATAACTGAGTAAATAAATAATGTAGCAGCTATAACACTAAAACCAATTAAAGTATATGTTCCAGCTTTAGGCAATTCAACAGGTGGTTCTTCTAATAAAAGTTTTGGTGTTACATCAGAAGTTTTTTCTGTAGTCTTATCATTTAAATCAGTATATTCAATATCAACTTTTTTATTAGTATCTAATATTTTATCAATTATTGATTCATCAAAGTTTTCTTTCAATTTTAACTTGTATTGAACAGTAGCTGTTTCACCAGATTCTAGTTCTGGAATAGTCCATGTAATAGAATTTGTTTTTTCGTCTACTTTAGCAGAAATTTCACCTATATTTGCATTAGATACATAAGCAAAATCAAAGTTTTTAATAATTTCTTCTGGGAAGTAGTCAACTACAGTTATATCTCTAAAAGATTTTTCAATTGGTATTAATTCATTATAAATATCTTCTTTTATTGTTTTTTCAGCATCAGCATCTGATACATAATAGAAACTACCAGTTGTTGGATTTTCTGATGTACCAAATACTTCTGTTATAATTTGTAGAAAAGTTTTGTTAGTTCCAGTTGCAGGAGAATTTTCATTAGTAATACCTGTTAACATAGTGAAAAGTTTAATTCCTTGATTTCCTATAGATTGTAATTGTTGCTTGGTTTTATTAATGACATCATTTGAATAGAAGGGATTATAAGAGTCAATTGCAATATTAGGAACACCATCTGTTAAAACAATCATATATTTATTGTTATCTTCTTCTGTAAATTGTTGACTTGCAAGTAAAAGCCCAGAGTGTAAGTTCGTTAGTGGTCCAGCCGCTTCAATAGAAGAAATTGAAGCATTTAAATCTGTAGCATTATTAGTTAAAGCAGAAACAATAGAAGCATCATCTATATTACCATAATCATAGACGCCTTTAGCTGAAAATCTTACAATTCCAATTTTTAATTGGTCATTTCCTTCTAAAAGTTTAGAAATTAAACTTTTTGCAGCTTCAAAAATAACATCTTTTCTAGTTTTAGAATTAGAGTCTGAAATACCGTTATTCTCATTCATAGGATCATTCATACTATCAGAATCATCTAATACCAACATAATTTCTCCAGTTGGTTTATCAGCTATTTCTTCATTAGTAACTTGTAATTGTAAAGTTACTTCTTTATTAGCTAAATCTTTACTAATTAATTTTTTCTCAAATTTTGAACTATCTCCTATTTTAATAGTACAAACTGGTTCTTCTACAACACTCATAGTAACTGTGCTGTAAGAGGCAAAAGAAATATTTGCTATTAAAATAATAATTAAAAATATTCCTATTAAAATTTTGTTTTTCATAGTGTAAACACTCCTTCATATAATATTTCTTTATTAGTATATCACAAATTTAAAAATATACAATATTTTTTTTGAAATTTGTAAAAAATACTTGTAAAATAGTAGGTGATATGTTAAAATATTTACAACTTAAAGTTAAAATATTTAGAGAAAAGATTAATATATAATTATTTTTCGAAAAAACATAGCTAGGGTGTAACAACAGGGTCTTTTCTTCAAAATAGTTATATATTAATCTTTTCTTTAGAAAAATAGTTTATTTTTTAATATAAAAAACTAATAAAAAAGCAAAGTAAATATATTAAAAAGTATGAAAAAAGAGAAGATGACCAAGGCTGAAAGTCATCTCATACAATATATTGAAATTTCACTTTTTATGTCTTTTTTTGAAATATAAAAGTAGGAAAAAGCGGTCGAACCGTTAAAACGAAAATAAGGTTAGTGTTAAAACTAATAAATTTAGGTGGTACCACGAATGATAGCCATTTCGTCCTAATATAATAGGAGAAATGGCTTTTTTGTATAGGAAAATTAAAATTTTCTTATGCCTTCAATAATTTTAAACAGTTTTATTATACAGAAAAAATAATTAAAGAAAGGAAGTTTTGTATGAAAGAAGAAATTGCAAAAATTAAGGAAAATTCAATCAAGGAAATAAGCAATTGCCAAGATGAAAAAAATCTGAATGATTTAAAAGTAAAATATTTAGGAAAAAAAGGTGAATTAACAGCTGTACTAAGAGGATTAGGAACAGTGTCACCAGAGGAAAGACCAGTAATAGGAAGTTTTGTTAATGAAGTAAGAGATGAACTAGAGAAACTAATTGAAGAAAAAGAAAAAGAATTTAAAAGAAAAGAATTAGAAAGAAAATTAGAAAATGAAAATATAGATGTAACAGAACCTAGCAAAAAAATAAAATTAGGTTCATTACATCCAATTACACAAGTTATTGAAGAGGTAGAAGAAATATTTTTAGGAATGGGATACCAAATAGCAGATGGACCAGAGGTTGAAAAGGCTATTTACAATTTTGATAAATTAAATACTCCACCAGACCATCCAGCAAGAGATGTACAAGATACGTTTTATATTACAGACGATATTGTATTAAGAAGTCAAACATCACCAGTACAAGCAAGAGTTATGGAAAATCAAAAACCACCAATAAAAATTATTTGCCCAGGAGCTGTTTATCGTTCTGATAGTGTTGATGCAACTCATTCACCAGTATTCCACCAAATTGAAGGATTAGTAGTAGACAAAAATATAGCTATGACAGACTTAAAAGGAACATTAGAAATGTTTGCTAAAAAATGTTTAGGTGAAAACACTAAAATTAGATTTAGACCTCATCATTTTCCTTTTACAGAACCAAGTGCAGAAGCAGACGTATCATGCTTTGTTTGTGGAGGAAAAGGATGTAGAGTATGTAAACAAGAAGGATGGATTGAATTACTAGGATGTGGTATGGTACATCCTAACGTTTTAAAAAATTGTGGTATTGACCCAGAAGAATATTCTGGATTTGCATTCGGTTTCGGAGTTGAAAGAATTGCTATGGCTAAATTTGGAATTGAAGATATGAGGTTATTATTTGAAAATGATGTTAGATTTTTAAAACAGTTTTAGTTTTAAGCTTAGTAATTAGGAGTGTTAAATATGCAAATAAATGGATTTTTAGGAATAAAAGGTAAAAAATTAAGCACAAAGGTACTAATTCCATTAGAAGAAGCAATGAAATATGAAAAAGATGAAAAATATAAAAATTATATTTTTCCAACAGTGGGAATAAAAAATGGAATAGTAATGTGTAAACCTCAACTAAAGTCAAAAATAGAAAAAGTAGAAAAACCTAAAAAGAAAACACAAAAAATAAAAGAAAAAGAAAAGCAAAAACAGCAAAATAAGCAAGTGAAAGACAAAATTGAAACTAAAGAGCCACGAAAGTATGGAGATTGGCAAAGTAATGTAAAACCAAAAAATTATAAAAAATATGAATAAGGAGGAAAATTTTTATGAAAGCAAGTATAGAATGGTTAAAAGAATATAGTGACATAGATGTAGATACTGTTCAATTAGGAGATATATTAACTATGACGGGATCTAAAGTAGAAACAATTGACCAATTAGGAAATGATATTAAAAATGTAGTAGTAGGAAAAATTTTAGAAATTGAAAAACATCCAGATGCAGATAAATTAGTAGTAACAAAAGTAGATGTAGGAACAGAAAAGTTACAAATCGTTACAGGTGCTAATAATATAAAGGTTGGAGATATAGTACCAATTGCTAAAGATGGGTCAGACTTACCAGGTGGTGTAAAAATTAAAAAGGGAATGTTAAGAGGAATAGAGTCTTGTGGAATGATGTGTTCAGTAGGAGAGTTGAATCTTAACATAGCAGATTATCCAGGACAAATAGAACATGGAATTATGATTTTAAATCCAAACTTAGAAAATTATTTAGGAAAAGATATTGTAGAGGTTTTGAATTTAAAAGAAGACATTATAGATTTTGAAATTACTTCTAATAGACCAGATTGTTTTTCAATTGAAGGCTTAGGAAGAGAAACAGCAGTATCTTTAAAGAAACCATTTAAGAATCCAAGAAAAAATTTAGATAATATGAAGGTTGAAACAAAACAAGAATTAGAAGGATTAAAAGTTGACATTGAAGCACCAGATTTATGTTATAGATATGTTGCAAGAATTGTTAAAAATGTAAAAATTGGACCATCTCCAGATTGGATGGTAAGAAGATTAAAGGCTTGTGGTATTAGAAGTATCAATAATATTGTAGATATTACTAACTATGTTATGCTAGAGCTAGGTCAACCAATGCATGCATTTGATATTAATTCTATTGAAGGAAAACATATTACTGTTAGACGTGCTAAAAATGGAGAAAAAATAACGACATTAGATGAGCAAGAAAGAGAATTAGATGAAAATAATTTAGTAATTGCAGATGATAAAAAAGCGGTTGCTATTGCAGGTGTTATGGGAGGATTAAATTCTGAAATTGAAGGAACTACTAAAACAGTTGTATTCGAATCAGCTGTATTTTATGGAGGAAGTGTTAGAAAAACAGCTAAAAAGGTAGGACTAAGAACAGAAAGTTCTTCACGTTTTGAAAAAGGGTTATCTGCTGAAAATGCTTTAAGAGCAGCTAACAGGGCAGTAGAATTAGTTGAATTGTTAAATGCTGGAGAAGCTGTCGAAGGAAAAATAGATGTTTATCCTGGTAAACAAAAAATAAATCAAATAAAATTAGATGTTGAAAAAATAAACAGTTTATTAGGAACTAATTTAACTAAGCAAGAAATGATTGATATATTAGAACAATTAGAAATTAAAGTAGAAAAAGACATAGCTATCAGTCCTTATTTTAGGATGGATTTAGAATTTTTAGCAGATATTGCAGAAGAAATAGGGCGTTTTTATGGATATGACAAATTAGATTCTACATTAATTAAAGCTGATACAACACTTGGAGTTAGAAATAAAGAACAAAACATTCAAAAGAAAATAAAAGAAATATTAGTTAACAGTGGTTTTTCAGAAATTTATACTTATGGATTTGTAAGTTCAAAAGATTTAGAAATGTCAAACATTAGTGAAGATATTAAAAAGTATGCTATTACATTACAAAATCCATTAAGCGATGAATATAAATTAATGAGACCAACTACAGTACCAAGCATGATGCAAATTTTGTCAACAAATAACAATAAGAAAAACAAGCAAGTAAAATTGTTTGATTTATCAAGAAGTTATAAAAATGTAAAACAAGAAGTAGAAAATGGTGAGGTTCCTCTGCAAGAAGAAATTTTAACAGTTGGTATGTATGGAGAAGATGTTGATTTCTATTCATTAAAAGGTGTGATAGAAAATATCTTAGAAAGTATTAATATTGCTCATTATGATGTTCAAAAAGAAACGAAAAATGCTTCTTATCATCCAGGTAGATGTGCAAATTTGAAAGTTGGAATAGATGTTATTGGGACTTTAGGGGAAGTTCATCCAGAAGTTTTAGATAATTATGATATTAAAAAACGAGCTTATTTAGCAGAAATTAATGTAACAAAATTAGTAAAATATTCAAAAGCTAATAAAAAATATGTAGAAGTACCAAAATTTCCAGCAGTAGAAAGAGATATTGCGATGTTAGTAGATGAAAAAGTAGAGGTTGGACAAATTGAAAAAATAGTAACTAAGAAAGCAAAGAAATTATTAGAAAGTATGCAATTATTTGATATTTACAGAGATGAAAAGTTAGGAGAAAATAAGAAAAGTGTTGCTTATGCTTTGATTTTTAGAGATAAGAATAAAACTTTAAGTGATGAGGAAATTAATACAGTAATGAATGAAATTATTTCTGAATTAGAAAAAACATTAGGAGCAGAGTTAAGAAAATAATAATTATAATTGCAACATAAGTTTTATTTATTATTTTTTATACTGCGTAAGCGACCAAACGAGCAACGCGAGTGCGATTGGAGCAACCTACATAATCATTGCTTTTTATAGGTTGCGACACACAAAGTATGGAAAATAATAAATAAAACTTATGTTGCAATTAGTATTGTAAAAGTTTGCAATTTTGTGACAAAAATATTAAGTTTTTGTTACATTTAGGACAAGAATTAGATAATATGATAAAATGTAAAAAAACAAAAGATATTCTTAGGAGGAATTAGAGATGGAAAATGAAGTAAGTGAAGTAAAACAAGTGAAAAAAGCTAGATTATCACCAGATGCAACAGTTTTATTAACAATTGGAGCAACAGCACTTGCTGTTATAGTTTATAGAGTTATATATTTTATTATTTCTGGTAATTAATTAAGAAAGCAAAAGGAGACTACAAGTAGTCTCTTTATTTTATCGCAACTTTAACTCGAGGCGTTACAGTCCAGTGAAAAATAATTATGATTTTATTCTCCACAACTCTTGATTTTATGTTAATGGCTAAGTTGGGACAGGCACACTTTAGCCATTAGTGTTTTAACTAGCTACAACTCTTGATTTGTAAGGCTAATTATTAAAAAATAGCAAAAGGCATTTATA
>CANPAC010000081.1 GCA_947571975.1 uncultured Clostridium sp.
ATATTTTAGTAGATGGAGAATTACAGCTAGATGCTGCTATTGTACCAGAAATTGCAGAATTTAAGGCTCCAGATAGTCCGTTAAAAGGAATGGCTAATGTTCTTGTTTTTCCTACTTTAGATACAGGTAATATTGGTTACAAACTAGTTCAGAGATTGGCTAAGGCTGAGGCATATGGTCCTCTTTGCCAAGGAATTAGTAAACCTGTTAATGACTTATCTAGGGGATGTAGTAGTGAAGATGTTGCAGGGGTTGTTGCTATTACTGCTGTACAAGCACAGGAAAATTAATGTAAAATGTAATCTTGAATCTTTAATGTTATAAAAACTATTCGATATATAAATAGGAGGAAGTTAAGTGAAAATTTTAGTTCTAAACTCTGGTAGCTCGTCATTAAAATATCAAGTAATTGATATGAAGACAGAAGAAATGCTAGCAAAAGGATATTTTGAAAGAATTGGTCAACCTAATTCTTTTCTAACACATAAAGTAAATGGAATTGCTCATAAATTTGAACATCCAGCTAAAAATCATGAAAAAGCAATTGATTTTGTTTTAAACAGATTAACTAATGAAAATTATGGTGTTATTAAAAGTTTAGATGAATTAGCTGGAATTGGTCATAGAGTAGTACATGGTGGAGAAAAATTTAGCGATTCTGTTATTATCACAGATGAAGTGATAGAAGAGATTAAAAAGTGTTCTGACTTAGCACCATTACATAACCCTGCTTGCATTTTAGGAATAGAGGCTTGTAAAAAAATAGTACCAACTAAAAAAATGGTAGCAGTATTTGATACTGCATTTCATCAAACCATTTCAAAAGAAAAATATATGTATCCGATTCCTTATAAATATTATGAAAAATATGCTATTCGAAAATATGGATTTCATGGTACATCTCATCAATATGTTTCTGCTAGAGTTTCCGAAATAATAGGAAAAGATATAAAAGATTTAAAAATTGTAAATTGCCATTTAGGTCAAGGATGTAGTGTATGTGCAATAAAGAATGGAAAATCAGTAGAAACTAGCATGGGATTAACACCATTAGGTCGGAATCCCTATGGGAACTCGAAGTGGAGATTTAGACCCATCAATTCTTACTTATCTAATGCAAAAAGAAAATCTATCAGTTGATTATATGAACTTTATACTAAATAAAGAAGCGGGAGTATATGGAATATCAGGAGTGTCAGTAGATTTTAGAGATATTGAAACAGAAGCACTGTCAGGAGGAAAACAGGCTAAATTAGCACTAGATGTATATCATTATTTAGTTGCATGCTATGTAGTAAGATGTGCTGTGGCAATGGGAGGAATTGATGTTTTAACTTTTACAGCAGGAGTTGGAGAAAAAGGTCCTATTTCAAGAAAGGCTATTTGTAATCAGCTAGAATTTCTAGGTGTTAAAATAGATGAAGAAAAGAATAAAATAAGAGGAGAAGAAGCAGAGTTATCTAGTTCGGATTCAAAAGTGAAGATTTATACAATTCCAACAAATGAGGAATTAATGATAGCAAGAGAAACTTTAAAATTAGTAAATTAAATGTTTGTAAAATAGGTTTTAAAAGCCTACTTAAATTAGAAAGGAAGATGTAAAATGAAAATTTTAGTATTAAATTGTGGAAGTTCATCATTAAAATATCAATTAATTGATATGGAAACAGAGGAAGTATTAGCTTCTGGAAAGTATGAAAGAATAGGAGAAAAAGAAGCTTTTATTACACATAAAGCAAAAGGACAAAAAAAGCAAATTGAAAATCCAGTGTATAATCATACAGAAGCCATTGAATTTGCATTACAACAATTAACAAATCCAGAATATAAAGTAATAGATAGCCTAGATGAGATAGAAGCAATTGGTCATCGTCTAGTACATGGAGGAGAAAAAATTGCAGAATCAGTAGTAATTGATGAGGGAGTAGTTGACATTTTAAAAGAATGTACTGATTTAGCACCATTACATAACCCAGCTTGTATTTTAGGAATTGAAGCATGTAAAAATGTTATGCCTAATAAACCAATGGTGGGTGTATTTGATACTGCTTTTCATCAATCTATTCCAAAACAAAGATATATTTATCCAATTCCTTATGAATATTACGAAAAATATGGTGTTAGAAAATATGGATTCCATGGAACATCTCATATGTTTGTTTCACAAAGATTAGCAGAAATTGAAAATAAACCAATAGAAAACATGAAAATTGTAACTTGCCATTTAGGTCAAGGTGCTAGTATTTGTGCTGTTGAAGGTGGAAAATCAGTAGATACAAGTATGGGATTAACACCTTTAGGTGGAATTCCTATGGTAACAAGATGTGGAGATTTAGACCCATCAATCCTATTATATTTAATGAAAAAAGAAAATCTATCAGCAGAGGAAATGGAAAATATCCTAAATAAACAATCAGGAGTACAAGCGATTTCAGGCTTAGCACCAGATTTTAGAGAAATAGAAAATGCTGGAAATGATGGAAACGAAAGAGCAAAAATCGCATTAGATAGCTTTAAATATGCAATAGCAAGTTATATTGCAAAATATGCTGTTGCTATGAATGGCGTAGATTATATCATTTTTACAGGTGGTATTGGGGAAAATCAAATTAACATTAGAAAAGGAATTTGTGAACAACTAAAATTTATGGGAGTAGAACTAGATTGTGAAGCAAATAATGTAAGAAGTGAAGAAAAAGTAATATCAAAAGTGGATTCTAAAGTAAAAGTCTATGTAATTCCAACAAATGAAGAATTAATGATTGCGAAAGAGACAAAAAGATTAGTAAAATAACTAATACAGGGATTTGTTTTATAACATTTAAGAAATTCCTTGTTAAAAAAGGAGCGATTGGTATGAAATATGATTTTGATGAGTTTAGTTTTCAAGATGAGATTAATTTTATGAATTTAAATAAGCAAATGGAAAATACTAAACAAATGAATTTTGATACTACAATAGGATTTAATAATGATATAATATATCAAAAAATAGAAGATAAATAAAAAAATATAAACAAACGAAGAGGATGTAATTTATGAAAAAGGTGATAATAGATACATTAAAGAAGTACAAATGGAAAATAATATTACAACTTGTATTATTAGCATTTGACATTTATTTATTGACATGTCCTGCTAAAATTATAGGAATTATTATTGATTATTTAAATGATATAGAAGCAAATAGAGAATTAATATTAAACAACATATATTTCTTACTTGGAATATGTGCTGTTTATTTGCTTACAAGAATTGTCTGGAAGTATTTAGAAGTCTATATTAGTAGAGGTGTCGAAAAAGATCTAAAAGCTAAATTATTCGAAAGATTTTTAAAATTAAAAATTAAAGAAATACAAAACATAAAAAATGGCGAGATTATGTCTTATTTTGTAAAAGATACAAACGAAATTAGAAGTACAGTATATAGAATAATTTCGCATGGATCAAGAACCATATTTACTTTTATTATCGTAATTTTTCAAATGGCAAGAGGTGTTAACGTACAGCTAACACTAGCTACTTTGTGTCCTATTTTGATTGTTAGCTTTGTGGTAGTAAAACTTAAGAAGTATGTAGAAATTAATTTTAAAAAAGCACAAGATACTTTTACTCGGGATGTCTGAATATATACAAGAAAGTACAGATAGTATAAGAACTACTAAAGCATATGCTTGTGAGGGAAGTCAATTAAAAAATTTCATTATTAAAAATAGAAAAGTAAGGCAAAATGATAATACAGTAGATGTGTTTTCAAATCTATTAACAACTAGTGTTGATATTTGTTTTGGGTTATGTTATGCTATTGCTTTTATCTATGGTTCTCAATTAGTATTAGAAGGAACTATTACAGTAGGAGAATTAGTAGCTTTTAATGGTTATATTGCTTTATTTGTAAATCCTGTTAATTGGATTCCAACACTAATTGCAAGATTCAAAAGAGCACAAATATCTTATCAAAGATTAGATAAAGTATTTAATCGAGAAAGAGAAAAAATAACAGTACAAAAAAATAAAACAACGGAAAAATTAGATGGAAATATTGTTATTAAAAATTTAAGTTTCCATTATCCAGAAATGTTAGAAAAAACTTTAGAAAATATTAATATAGAAATTAAGAATGGAGAAACGTTAGGAATAATAGGAACTATTGGAAGTGGAAAAACTACATTGATGAATTTGTTAACTAAGTTATACAATATTCCAAATGGTAAAATAAGTATAGATGGCAAAGATATTAATGATATTGATATTGAAACATTAAGAGAGAATATTTGCTATATTACACAAGACAATTTCTTATTTTCATCTACATTGAAAGATAATATTAGTTTATTTAAAGAAGATTATAAAGATGAAGAAATTAAAGAAAGTACAAAAAAAGCTGTTATTTATGACGAAATTACTCAAATGCCAAAAGGAATAAAAACAACAATTGGGGAGCGAGGTTCTGATTTATCAGGAGGCCAAAAGCAAAGAGTGGTTATCTCGAGAGCTTTTTTGAAAGATAGTAGTATTATTATTTTTGATGATACTTTTTCTGCTTTAGATAATAGAACAGTGCAAGAATTGTTAGAAAATATTAAAGAATTAACATGTGATAAGACTTGTATTATTATTTCTAACAAGATATCAGATGTTAAACAAAGTGATAAAATTATAGTATTAGATAATGGTAATATTGTAGAACAAGGAGTTCATGATGAACTAATCCATAACAATGGAATTTATCAGGAATTTTTTGAACAACAATCTACAAAAGCAGAACCTAGTTTTTTTAGTTAGAAGAAAGGGAAAAACAGATGAAAAATAAAACTTATCAAAGAATTTATAAGATGTTAAGACCGCAAGTAAAATCAATAGCGATTATTTCTATTTTAGCTATTTTGATTAATGTTGGTGAAGTTGTAAAACCATATTTAATCAAAATTGTAATTGATGACTATTTAACAGCTAATTTGTATCAAAAGGGAATTATGACTATTGGTATGATAGGTGCAATTTATATTGCTATTGTTTTGATAGGAAATATTTTAAATTTTATTGTAACTACAGCTACTAGTATGATGGGAGAAAATGTAATTTATTCATTACGAAATAAATTGTATAGATACATACAATATGCGAATATTCCATTTCATGATAAAACACCAGCAGGAACACTTTTTGTAAGAATAACAAGTGATGTAGAAGATATTACTACTTTATTTAAAGAAGTCATTACTACTTTTATTAAAGATATTTTAATTATAATAGCTCTTATTGTTATGATGTTATCATTAAATTACAGATTGGCTTTGATGGCATTTTTAGTAATTCCGTTTGTTTTAGTAACATCTATTGTTATTACAAAAATTAGTAATAAATTACAAGAATATTCAAAAACAGTAAAAACTAAATTAAATATTTTCTTAGCCGAATCTATTTATGGGGTAAAACTAATTAAGATTTTTAATCGTCAATATGAAAAACAAAAAGAATGTGAGCAATTATGTACTTCTTTCTGGAAGTCAAGAATACCAACAGGTATTACAGAAGCATTACTAGTAGGAATTTTGAAGGTTTTAGAAAATATAGCTGTAGTTATTATAGTATGGTCAAGTATTAATTATTTAGTAGGAATTGATGTTGATGTTGGTTTGGTTTATGTGTTTGTTACTTACATTAAACAAATATTTACACCAATTAACAGATTAGTAGAAAACTTTGAAACTGTCCAAGAGGCAATTGTTTCTATAAATAAAATTTATGATATTTTAGAACATAAAGAATATTTAGAAAATTTTGAAGATGGAAAAATATTAGAAGATGTAGAAGGTAAGATTGAATTTAAGAATGTATGGTTTGCTTATGAGGGAGAAAATTGGATTTTAAAAAATATTAGTTTTACTATTGAACCAGGTCAAAGCGTAGCTTTAGTAGGAAAGACTGGTTCAGGTAAAACTACAATTACTAATTTAATTAATCGTTTTTATGAAATTCAAAAAGGAGAAATTTTACTAGATGGCATTAACATAAAAGATATTAATTTGCGTTCATTAAGAGAAAAAATAGGAATTGTTTTGCAAAATCCATTTGTATTTGCAAGAAGTGTGAAAGATAATATACAATTGAATAAAAATTTTTCTGATGATTATATTATGAATACAGTTAAATTAGCTTCAGCAGAAAATTTTGTAAACAGCTTACCAAATGGAATAGATGAAATTTCAAGTGAAAGGGGAAGTTCATATTCATCAGGAGAAAAACAATTATTAGCATTTGCTAGAATTTTTGCTCATGACCCATCTATTTTTATTTTAGATGAAGCGACAGCTAATATTGATACAAAAACAGAAGAATTGATTCAAAAATCAGTTGATAAGATTTCAAAGGAAAAGACATCAATCTTTATTGCTCATAGATTGTCTACAATTGTAAATGTAGATAAAATAATTGTGCTAAATCAAGGAGAGATTTTAGAAGAAGGGAGTCATACAGAATTAGTTAATAAGCCAAATGGTTATTATAATAAGTTATATAATGCGTATTATAATAGTTTAGTTGGATGATAATGGCTAAGTTGGGACAGGCACACTTTAGCCATTATTGTTTTAACTATCTACAACTCTTGATTTGTAAGGCTGATTATTAAAAAAAGACAAATGAATTTAT
>CANPAC010000082.1 GCA_947571975.1 uncultured Clostridium sp.
CCGCTTCGGTTTATTCTCTAAAGGATTTTATTGTTTACTTTTCAATGTACTTTTTATGTCCCTCAATTTGTGGGACGATTTTTATTATACGCTAGTTTTTTTTGTTTGTCAACACTTTTTTAAAAAAATTTTTGAATAATTTTTCCAAATAGTTTTTATTCTATTTAAATCTTATTAAATCTATATTTTTATGTTCTGTTATTTCTTCTACTTTTCTTATTTTCTTACTTATTTTATTTACCTCAAATTGATATCCATCCATTTCTACTACTATTTCATATACATACTTTCACTTAATTCGTCAAAATGCAAGTATTAAGCGAAATGAATATGATTTTAGACTTTCTTTTTTCTCATTTATTCCACCAGTCGGGCTAAAGCAAAACACTCCTGCTCCGTTCTGGTTTCAATCAATATCCTCCACGTCTAAAAAATGCTCCGACAAGATACATTAGGATACCCACAAAAATCATCAAACCATCCATTAGGATTACTATCTCCATTTGTTATATCTAAAAAGCTAAAATCAATTGTTTTTTCTACAATCAATTTTAGCTTTTTATTCTTATAACATAGTTAAAACCATACTAGTTATCAAACCAGTTTCATCATATTCTGCTTTAACATTATATTTCTTATTTTTATTTTCTTCAATAAAATTAGTCATCATATCTATAACTTCTTGATTACTATTTAATCTATCTAACACCAATTTAATTTCAGTATCAGAAACCACTTCTATATTAATAAAATTATCTTCAATAGCTTCTATCAAAGTTAAAATTCTTTCGCCTTCTAATTCTTCTCCTTGAAGCATTTCGAACTTTGAATTAAATCTACTTTTTTCTGTTTGAGTAATTCCTACTTCTTCAAATTCTTGGCTATCTTGTACTGGAATAATTGTTGTTAACACTTTTCCTAAATCTTCTATATTAAGGTCTGATGTTACTAATGTATTTACTTTATCAGTAAGTTTTTGAACCACCTGACCTAAGATAGATTGAAATTGTTGTGGCTCTAGTTCACTTAAATTAATACAATCTCCTTCCTCTATGTGTTCTTCAAAATTGTCTACAATATTAATTTCTTGTGCTATTGTTGCTTCTACACGGTTAGAATTGTCTTCATATGTTGCTACAACATTTCTTATACATTGATTGTTATTAACTTTTTCATTTCTTACTAAACTGTATTCTTTTATTATACTATCTTTTGAAATTTTATAACTTGCTGTTATTTCACCTTTTTGCTTTTTATAAGTAACTAATTGCTCTTCTTCTGTCTCTTTATTTTGATAAGCTATTTGCATGTAATTCTCATTTTCTAATGAGTATACATCTAGTATTATTTCATATTCTGGATTTTGTATAACTGTTCTTACTGTTTTATGATAATTCTCATAAACAATTATTTTAGCCTCTTCTTTACCTATATTATTTTGTTCAATATCTGCTATTATATCTTCAATATCTTCTACGAAGTCTTCTCTTAAGCTATCACTTACATTAGTTTGATAATTTTCAAATATACTTTGAAGGCTATCTATTTTATTTAAAATCACTTCATCTTGTTTTAATTCTTCTAATAATTTAATATAAATATTATTCATTTGCTCTTTTGTTAAAGTTAGTGTATAAGCATTTACATTAACACCTTTTTGATTAATCTGAATAGTTTTATTTTTTTCTACTGAAAAGTTATCATTAGAAATATTCTTGTTTAATATATTTAAATATCTATCTTGTAATTGTTTCTTTTCTTCTTCTGTAAACTTAAAAACATTTCCTAATTCTTGAACTAAATTTGTTACATCTGGTATATCTTGTGTATCACTTAAAGCACCATTTCTTTCTAATAGTTCTATTAAGCTTTCATTATCTACAAATAAATACTGACGGAATAAATCTGAAAATCTAATTCCATAAGCATTTTCATTTTGCACATATTCTACTTCTGTAATACTTTCATCATTTTTTAATAATTTGATATTTTGGTAATTGTATTGATTACTTTTGTCAGTTTGTCCATTTATTTCTAATTTTAACTGATTAATAGAGTTTTCTGAATTTTCTAAAGTTGTTCCAATATTTTCTATATTGTTTATTTTTAAATTTGTTTTAGTTGTATATTTATTTTGCTCTAATAAATCATTATATTCGTTTTTTTCAATTTTTCGGTATACTGTCTCTAAATTTTCTACATTTTGGCCTACATATTTAGTAAATAATGTAATGTTTGATTTGAACATATCTGTAGTTATATAAAGATATGCACATGCAGCACCTAGGATTAATAATAATATGATTAATATTGCAATTATTATTATAGTATTTCTTTTTTTTCTTGGCATCATTTGTTTTTTCCTCCCCTTTTTCTATTGTCACTATTATATAGTTATAATTATAAAAAAGTCAACCGATTTTTTAATTCTTCTTAAGATTATTTTATTCTTTGCTTTACCGCCTCATAAATAACTATGCCTGTTGAAACAGAAGCATTTAACGAAGTTACTTTTCCTTTCATTGGAATCTTCACTAAAAAATCACAGTTCTTTTTTACCTTTTGACTTATTCCATTTCCCTCATTTCCAATTACAATGCCGATTGCACCTGTTAAATCTTGGTCATAATAATAGGTTTTTGTATTAATATCTGTTCCGCAAATCCACAATCCTTGTTTTTTTAACATTTCTATCGTGTCAGATATATTTGTTACTCTCGCTATTTTCATGTGTTGTACGGCACCTGCTGATACTTTATTAACTGTACTATTTACTGTTGCTGCTCTTCTTTTAGGTATTATAATTCCATGAACTCCTGCTGTTTCAGCAGTTCTTATAATAGATCCTAAATTATGTGGGTCTTCAATACCATCTAGAATTAGAATAAATGGTTCTTCTTTTCTTTCTTTAGCTTTATTCAAAATATCTTCTACTTCACAATATTCATATGGTGGCACCATAGCAATGACACCTTGATAATTTTCCGTTTGTGCCATTTCTTCCATTTTTCTTTTTTCTTTTTCTACTATAACTACTTTGTTTTCTTTTGCTAAGCTAATAATTTTGTTAATAGAACCATGTCTTTCTCCTTTTGTTATAAATATTTTGTTGATGTCTTTTCCACTTTCTAATAACTCGATTACAGCATTTCTTCCTTCTACTTGGTCTTGATAAGTTTCATTCATTTAATATACTTTCTCCTTTATTCATCATCCAATTTCAATACTGATAAAAATGCCTCTTGTGGAATCTCCACATTGCCAATTTCACGCATTTTCTTTTTCCCTCTTTTTTGCTTTTCTAACAATTTCTTTTTTCTAGTAATATCTCCACCATAGCATTTAGCTAATACATCTTTTCTCATGGCTGATATAGTTTCTCTTGCAATAATTTGGCCCCCAATAGCCGCCTGGATTGGTATTTTAAATAACTTTCTTGGTATAACTGTTTTCAGTTTTTCTACCATTTTCTTTCCTCTATCATAAGCGCTTTCTTTATGTACAATAAAGCTTAAAGCATCTACTGGTTCTCCATTTATGTGAATATCTAGTTTTACTAGATTAGATTTTCTATATTCCTTGAATTCATAATCTAAAGATGCATACCCTTTTGTTTTTGATTTTAGATTGTCAAAAAAGTCATAAATAATTTCATTTAGTGGCATTTCATACACTAAAGTTACTCTATTTTCATCTAAGTATTTCATGTCTATATAAACTCCACGTTTTCTTTGACATAGTTCCATAATATTTCCTACATAATCTTTTGGCGTTAAGATATTTGCTGTTACAAAAGGTTCTTCTATATAAGATATTTCTTGTGGCTTTGGTAAATCCTCTGGATTGTATAGTTCAATTATTTCCCCATCAGTTTTATAAACTTTGTAAATAACAGATGGTGCTGTAGTGATTAGTCCTAAATCAAATTCTCTATCTAATCTTTCTTCTATAATTTCTAAATGAAGTAATCCTAAAAATCCACATCTAAATCCAAACCCTAATGCTGCTGATGTTTCTGCCTCATATTCTAATGCTGCATCATTTAATTTTAATTTTTCTAATGCTTCTTTTAATTCTTCATATTGACTACCATCAATAGGATATAGTCCACAATATACCATTGGTGTAACTTTTTTATATCCTTTTAAAGGTTCTTCTGCTGGATTGTCTTTTAATGTGATTGTATCTCCTACATGAATATCTGACAAATTTTTAATACTTGCTGCTATATATCCAACTTCTCCCGCCTTTATTTCATTTGTTGGCATATAAGAACCAGGAATAAAATACCCCACTTCTGCTACTGTAAATACTTTGTTTGTTGCCATTAACTTAATCTCGTCCCCTACCTTTACAGTTCCATCTACTACTCTTACATAGGCTACTGCTCCTTTATAGTTGTCGTAGTAAGAATCAAAAATTAGACATTTTAGTTTTTCTGTTTCATCTCCTCTAGGTGCTGGTAAATCTGTTACAATTTTTTCTAATACTTCTTCTATATTTAGTCCCGATTTAGCAGAAATACAAGGAGCTTCTTCTGCCGGAATTCCAATTATATCCTCGATTTCTTTCTTCACTTCTTGTATTCTTGCATTTGGTAAATCTATTTTATTTAAAACTGGTAATATTTCTAAGTTGTTATCTATTGCTAAGTACACATTAGCTAATGTTTGCGCTTCTACTCCTTGACTTGAGTCAACTACTAAAATAGCTCCATCACAAGCTGCTAAACTTCTTGATACTTCATAATTAAAGTCAACATGACCTGGTGTATCAATTAAATTTAAAGTATATTCTTGTCCATCTTTTGCCTTATATATCATTCTAACTGCTTGTGATTTTATTGTTATTCCTCTTTCTTTTTCTATTTCCATGTTATCTAAAACTTGACTTTCCATTTCTCGTTTTGATAATACACCTGTCATCTCAATTAATCTATCTGCTAATGTTGATTTTCCATGGTCTATATGTGCAATAATGCTAAAATTTCGTATGTGTTCTTGTCTATGATTCATATAAAGTCTCCTTTTCTAACTTATATTGCTATTCTAACATACAAAATGGAAAATCACAATAGCTTATTCATAGTTTTCTAAACCATTATATAAATTATATACTTGCTGATAACCCATCTTTTGCAACAATCTTTGAGCCTTTATTCCTCTGTGTCCAGTACTACAATAAACAATAATAGTTTGTGATTTATCTGGTAAAATCTCGCTTACATTTTCTTTTATTTCATATTCTGGTAATAAGATGGCATTTTTCAAGTGTCCTTCTTGAAATTCTTGTGGACTTCTAACATCTATTAAAACAGCTCCTAGCTCTACTTTTTTATCTAACTGTTCTTTATTAATTTCCATTAAACCATAACATCTATTTCTAAAACATCTTAATCTATTTCTCATTTTAAAATTTATTCCTTTCTTGCTTTGTTTCATAAGGCACACATAGTAATGAAAGATTTTGATTTCTTTCAAACTAAATCTTCCTTTTTTATTATATGTATTTCTACAATTTTCGTTATTTTTTTATTTGTTTTTTTATTATCCACATTGTTTTTCCACAGCTTATTTATTTATTTTTTACAATTTATTCATTTGTTTTTTTACAAAACAATTACAATTTTATTGCAGTTTGTAGTTCTTCGTTTTATCATTTTTTGTCGTAATCGCCTTTTTTCTTGTATTTTCCTCACTTTTCTTGCAGCTTTGTTACAGAAATATTTCAAACTCGTTACAATTATGTATTCTTTTCCGTTTTATGTATTCTTCTTTTTATTTTTTTATTGTTTTCCACTTTTTATTTTTTCGTGTGGAAACTGTGGATAACTTTGTGAATAACTTAATTTACTCATTTTTTGTTCATAAGTTGTTCACATTTTGTTTTAGTTGCTATAATGTCTTAACTTATTTTTTATGTTTGATACTTTTTATGTGTACTATATTTTTATTTTTTTATAAAAAATAAAAAATCCAGATTTGTTGATTTTTAAACATTTCTGGATTTTTTTATATTTCTTATATAACATAATATTTTTAGTGTTGTTTAATTATATTTTTCTATAAAATACCAAATAATTCCTATTAATTCTAATATTGTAATAAATGGAAACCCAATTACAAAATTTAGTTTTTGTGTCTTGTGCCTAAAAATATACATTCCTGCTATGGTTCCTATTCCTCCACCTAAAGTAGTAATGATAAATAACGTTTTTTCTGGAATTCTCCATGAACCTTTTTTAGCTTTTCTTTTGTCTAACCACATGATAAAAAAACCAAAAAGATTAATAGCTAATAAATATAATAATATATTTTGTGTAGAAAATATTTCTTCTAAATTTACTGTTGTTGGCTGTATCATTTTTTCTTTCCTCTTTCTTTTGATTAATTAGATTTCTTTTTCTTTCTTTTTACTCTAATATAAATTTTATATTATGTTTTGTGGTTTGTCAACTTGTGCTTCTTTATAATTATTAACTAAAGTAGCTGTCTACTTAAAAATAATCATGGCTGTATTCTCGACAACTCTTGATTTGTATGGCTGATTATTAAAAAATAGACAAATGAATTTATATAAAATATTTCTTAAAAATT
>CANPAC010000083.1 GCA_947571975.1 uncultured Clostridium sp.
CAATAATGGCTAAAGTGTACCTGTCCCAACTTAGCCATTAACATAAAATCAAGAGCTATATGTAATTCAAGAAGCATATTTCATTAAACCATAACTTAAGTATCCTTACATTTTAACTACTAATTTATTAAATTTAGAATTAATATAGCTTTTTAATTTTCTCATAAATTCTTCTGGTTTTATCTCTTTTTTTGCTACCATATCTAATCCTTTCTCCCAACTAGCTGTAAGTTTTGGATTTAACATATCTGGCATTGAAGCATACACAATATCATAAATTCTCTCACCTTTATTAGTAGGAGTAATAATTTGTGTTTTACTATTTATTTCAATATATTTTATTTTTTCTAGTTTTTTCATAATTTCTGCTCTTGTTGCACTTGTTCCAATTCCTGCCCCTTTAATTTGTTCTCTTAATTCTTCTTCTTCGATTAGTTTTCCTGCATTTTCCATTGCTAGAATGATAGAACCAGAATTGTATCTACTAGGAGGAGAAGTTTCAGCATCTTTTATTTCAAAGTTTTTAACTGTTACAGTTTGGCCTTTTTTTAGTGTTTTTAATATATCTAAATTAGTGTCTTCTTGTTCATCTTTTTTTGTATTATCTTCTTTTTCTTGTTGGTTTTCCACATTCTTTTCTTTTTCTGTGGATTTTGGTTTTAAAATTTCTAAAAATCCCTGCTTTACACACACTTTCCCACTACAATAAAATGTTTCATTTTCAATATTTACTGTTACTTGTACTTTATTATATTCTGCTGGAGGATAAAAAACAGCTAAAAATCTTTTAACAATAACTTTATAAATTTGTTTTTGTAAATCTGGCAGTTGATTGTAATTCTCATATCCCTGACCTGTTGGAATAATAGCATAATGGTCTGTAATTTTACTATCATTAACATATTTAGTTTTTATTAAATTAGTAGAGTATTTTTCATCTACCATTTTTTTGATATAGCCTTGTACTTCTTCGTCTTTAAATCCTCTTGTAATCCCATTTAAGTTTTTAGTTATTTCTTTTGCTACTGCTGTTGAAAGCACTCTAGCATCTGTTCTAGGATATGTTACTAGTTTTTTTTCATATAAATTTTGAATAACTTCTAGTGTAGTATCTGGTTTAATCTTAAATCTTTTTGTACATTCATTTTGAATTTCTGCTAAGTTGAACAATAATGGTGCATTTTCTTTTTGTTTTGATTTTTTTAGTTCTGTTATAGTTGCTGCCTTCCCTGCTAGGCTAGTAATAAATTCTTTAGCATCCTGTTCTTTTTTAAAACCTGCTTCATTATATAATTTAGTTGATTCAAACATAATTGATTTCTCATTTACTTTCCATTCTGCTTTAAATGATGCTTTTTCATCTCCTAATTCTGCTAAAATTTTATAATATTTTGTTTTTACAAAGTTTCTAATTTCTCTTTCTCTTTGTACTATCATTCCTAACACACATGTCATAACTCTTCCAACAGATATAGAAGCTTTATCTTCTTGGATACTTTGAGCTAGTCTTCTTCCATAAATAATAGATAATAACCTTGAAAAATTAATACCTATTAGATAATCTTCCTTAGCTCTTAAATAAGCGCTATCAGATAAACTATCATATTCTGATAAATCTTTAGCTTCTCGAATTCCTCTGTTTATTTCTTCTTCTGTCTGCGAGTCAATCCATACTCTTTTCATTTTTGCTTTTGGATTTGGTTTTGCCATCATAAACACAAGTCTTTGTATGTATTCTCCTTCACGTCCAGAGTCACCCGCATTATAAATTTCCTCAATATCTTCTCTTCTCATTAATTCTTTTACAATATTAAACTGATTTGCAACTGCTGGAATAATTTCATATTTCCATTCTTCTGGTATAAAAGGCAAAGTTTCTAATCTCCATAGTTTTAGTTTCTCATCATACTTTTCTGGATAACTCATAGTTACTAAATGACCTACACACCAAGTAATAATCCACTCATTAGACTCTAAATACCCATTTTTCCTGTTTGTTGTTATTTTCAATGCTTTTGCAAATTCCATTGCTACTGATGGTTTTTCTGTTATTAATAATTTTTTGCCCAATTTTTTCTTTGTTTCCTTTCTATACTTTTTAATTATTCTATTTAAACATTGGTTTTATTCAATATATATTGATTTATGATTTTTTTTACTTTCTTCATTTCTTGTTTTGTTTCTATGTCTTTATAACAAAAACGATTAATCATCTTGATTGCATTATTATTTTCCTTTAATACCTTAAAACTGTAAGAAAAGTTAATATCAAACACATAAGAAGCAAATCTTAAAATTTGGTCTGTTTTGCTTATACTATTTCTACTATCCGCTAATTTGTATTGATAAAAATTTTCTAACATTTTTTTAGATAATTTTCCTGCTTCAATCTCATGTATTTCTTCTGATTTTTGCCAATAAATTTCTGCTCCTTCATAAAGTAAATCTATTTTATCAGCATCTTTGATAATTTTAGAAAATAGTTCTTGTTCTTTAGTTAGTCCTTGGCTTAATTCATAGCGATTATGTTCATATACTGCTGTTAATATAATATCATCATATTGTTCTTCTCGTATAAATTTTCTAATGTAATTATCTTTTTTTAAGATTCCTACACCAGCTTCTCCATGATTAAATTTTATTGTTTTATCTATTATTTTATATTGCTCAAACCTTCCTATATCATGAAGTAATCCTATTAGTTCTGCTAATTTTATCTGTTCCTCTGTAAAATCTAGCGTTTTAGCTAAATTTCTACTAATATTAGAAACCCTCATAATATGTTCTAACTTATTACTAGAATGAGAATTGTTTATTTGCTGTTTTTCTACATAATTTATCAATTCTTTTTTCGCCTTTTCTATATCTATCACTTTTCAACCCTTATTTCTTTTCTAAATATTCTTCTACTATTTTATATATGTTATTTATTTTCTGTTGTGTTTCTTTATCTTCGAACTTAAATCTTTGATATAATTTTTTATAGTACTCTTTTTCTTTAACTATTTGTAATGCTTGTTTATAATTAAAATCAAATACATAAGCAAAGTGGCTAACTAGCATATCTACTGCTGTTTTTCTATTTTTATAATTAATGTCTTTATCTTCTACAAATTCTCGATATATTTCATCTGTTATTGTTTCTTTTTCAATATTAGCACTTCCCCATGCAGTTTCTTTTTCTTCAAATGTCATATTGTATATAATATCTGTTTTATCAGCATCTCTAATAATTTTAGTGTGTAGTAATTCTATATCATTATCTACTTGTATTTGATTTTTATTTCTATTGTGGTTTAAGATAGATTTTCTTATTATTTCATCATATTTAGTGTCTTCTATAAAATTTCGAATTAATCCTTCTTCAAATAATATTTTTACTGCTAATTCTCCATGATTAATACTTTTTTCATCAATAAAAGTGTTGTATATCCTTACTTGTTCAAATCTTCCTATGTCATGTAATAATCCTATTAATTCTGCTAATTGTATGTCTTCTTTAGATAATTCTAGGTTTTGTGCTATTTTTTTTGCTATTGTTGCTACTCTTTCTATATGTGCTATTTTTACTTTAATTCTATTGTTATTTATGTCATATTTACTTACATATTTTTTTAGCTCTTGTTTTGCTTTTTGTATTTCTATCATTTTTATAACCTCCATTTTGCATTTTATCATTTTTGTATTTTTTATTCAAGGTTTTTAATTGTAACAAATATATTACAGTTTTTAACAAAACTTCTTGAAACACCGATGTTTTTGTTGTATAATATGAAAAATAGAAAAGCGAAAGGGGTTTATTATGGAATATAAGTTTAACGAAATCGAAAAAAAATGGCAAAAATATTGGGATGAAAACAAAACCTTTTTTACTGATGTATGGGATTTTTCAAAGCCTAAATTTTATGCATTAGACATGTTTCCTTATCCATCTGGACAGGGGCTACATGTAGGACACCCTGAAGGATATACCGCAACTGATATTATGTCTAGAATGAAAAGAATGCAAGGATATAATGTATTACACCCTATGGGGTGGGATGCTTTTGGTCTTCCTGCTGAACAATATGCTATTAAAACAGGAAATCATCCAGCTGGTTTTACAGCTAATAACATTGAAACCTTTAAAAAACAATTAAAAATGCTTGGGCTTTCTTTCGATTGGGATAAAGAACTTTCTACATGTGACCCAGATTATTATAAATGGACTCAATGGATTTTTAAGCAATTATATGAAGATGGTCTTGCAAAATTAGTAGACATGCCTGTTAATTGGTGTGAAGAATTAGGATGTGTTCTATCAAATGATGAGGTTATTAATGGAAAAAGCGAAAGGGGAGGTTTCCCTGTTGTTCGTAAAAATATGAAACAATGGGTTTTAGATATTCCTAAATATGCTGATAGTTTATTAGATGGATTAGATAATATTGATTGGCCAGAATCTACAAAAGAAATTCAAAAGAATTGGATTGGTCGCAGTGAAGGTGCTGAAGTAATCTTTAAAGTTGCTAATCATAATGGTTTAGAGTTCACCGTATTTACAACCAGACCTGATACTTTATTTGGAGCAACTTACTGTGTATTAGCTCCAGAATTAGAGTTAGTAAATCAAATTACTACTTCTGAATGTAGACAATCTGTTGAAGATTATAAGAAATTGGCAGCTAGTAAGTCTGACTTAGAAAGAACTGAACTAAATAAAGATAAAACAGGTGTATTTACTGGTTCTTATGCAATTAATCCTGTTAATGGTAAAGAAATTCCTATCTGGATTTCAGATTACGTTTTATCAACTTATGGAACAGGTTGTATTATGGCTGTTCCTGCTCATGACCAAAGAGATTTTGAGTTTGCTACTAAATTTGGAATTGATATTATTCCTGTTTTAGAAGGTGGTGATATCTCAAAAGAAGCCTTTGTTGGTGATGGATTACACATTAATTCAGACTTCCTAAATGGCTTGAATAAAGAAGATGCTATCTCTAAAATAATTACATGGCTAGAAGAAAATAAAATTGGTAAAAAGAAAGTAAATTATAAACTCCGTGAGTGGATTTTTGCAAGGCAACGTTATTGGGGTGAACCTATTCCAATTGTATTTGTTGATAATGAGATGAAATCTTTATCAGATAATGAGTTACCTTTGGTTTTACCAGAGCTAGAAGATTATGCTCCATCTAAAGAAGGCGCTTCTCCTTTAGATAAAGCCTTCGATTGGGTAAATACTGAATTTAATGGTAAACCTGCAAAACGTGAAACAAGTACAATGCCAGGTGCTGCTGGTTCAAGTTGGTATTTTTTAAGATATATTGACCCTAAAAATC
Organism: uncultured Clostridium sp.; assembly: GCA_947571975.1. Classification (GTDB taxonomy): domain Bacteria; phylum Bacillota; class Clostridia; order TANB77; family CAG-508; genus CAG-269. The sequence continues at coordinate 5,325 of CANPAC010000083.1, forward strand.
AAAGTGAATTAGCTAATAAAAAATTATTAGAATATTGGCTACCTGTTGATTTATATGTCGGTGGACCTGAGCATGCAGTTGGTCACTTATTATATTCAAGATTTTGGAACCAATATTTATATAAAAAGAATGTTGTTCCTGTTAAAGAACCATTTGCTAAACTTCGTCATCAAGGTATGATTTTAGGAACTAATGGCGAAAAAATGAGTAAATCTAAAGGTAATGTTATTAATCCTGATGATATGGTAAATCAATATGGTGCTGATAGTTTAAGAGTTTATGAAATGTTTATGGGACCAATCGAAGCATCTAAACCTTGGGACCCAAATGGAATTGATGGTTCTAAGAAATTTCTAGATAGAGTTTGGAGATTGTATACAGAGTCTGGTAAAATCAAAGATGAAACAAATTCAAATCTTGAGAAGATTTATCATTATACTGTTAAAAAAGTTACAAATGATTATGAAACTATGAACTTTAACACTGCCATTTCTCAAATGATGATTTTTATTAACCAGGCTAATAAAGAAGAGGTTTTTACTCTTAGTTTCGCTGAGGGATTCCTAAAATTGCTAAATCCTGTTGCTCCACATATCACAGAAGAATTATGGAGCATATTAGGTCATAATGATACCATTGCTTATGAAAAATGGCCTGAATATGATGAACAAAAAACAATATCAGATGAAATCACTTTGCCAATTCAATTTAATGGAAAATTAAAAGCTACTATTCAAATTGTTCCTGATGAAGATGAAGATATTGTAAAACAAAAGGTTCATGAGACTATTGATTGTAAATTAGATGGTAAAACAATTGTTAAAGAAATTTATGTTAAAAATAGGATTTATAATATTGTAGTGAAATAATTATATTTATTTTGCCTATTAGGACTTTATTCTATTTCTAAGTTCTAATAGGCTTTTATATTCCTTGAACTTTAGCATTTATACAATAAATATCGTCATTGCATTTTTCTATTTTATTTTCTAGAAAATTCATTTTTTGGTCTTGTTCTTGTGCTTTTTCTGTGTTTACAGCAAATGCATCAAATAATGCTTTTAACTTGTCACCATATTCATGTTCTATAATTGCTACACTTCTGCTTATACTTCTGTTCTCTGCTTTTATTTCCATTGTTTGTTCTTGTAACTTTGTTGTTTGACTTTGTAAACTTGTTGTTTGCTCTTGTAACTTTGTTGTTTGACTTTGTAAACTTGTTGTTTG
>CANPAC010000084.1 GCA_947571975.1 uncultured Clostridium sp.
GATTTTATTAATCAAGAATTTTGGAAAATATGTTGAATAGCAATAGGTTAATAAACAAAAGTAACTGAATTGATAACCATAAATAGCTATTCACAGGAAAGGAATAAGTATTTATATGAAACAAGAATATAAAATAAAAGAAGTATTTGATGAAAAGTCAAAGCCATTAGAAGAAAAATTGAAAGATATATTTATAAGTTTTTTAATTGAAAAAATAAATAAATAGCTAAAAAGGCTAGTTTATATATGTTTTGCATATATGAACTAGTCTAAATTTTTAAATGTCAGTTGAAAAAATTTTATATAAATTGTATAATTCAGTTGTAAGTTGGATAGGAGGAAACCTATTGTTATTGGAAAGAGAGGTTTTTATGATAACAATAGCAAATCCTGAAAAATATATTGCAGGATTATATGAAAGATTATCCAATGAAAATATTGAAGTTGGTAATGGCGAAGTAATAGTAACAAATGAAGATGAGCAAGAAAGTGGAAGTATCAGCACACAAAAACTATTTTTAAGAAACTTTTGTAAAGACAACAACATACAAGTATATGATGACTATACAGATGACGGAGTTTCTGGAGCAACATTCGACAGACCAGACTTTAATAGAATGATAAAGGACATTGAAAATAAGAAAATTAATTTAATAATAGTAAAAGACTTATCAAGATTTGGAAGATTATCAAGTAAAATATCGTACTATTTAGAAGAATTTTTTATTGAAAAAGGTGTAAGATTTATAGCAGTAACAGATGACATAGACACAGGGCATATTGAAACATCAGAAGAAATGGTACAATTTAAGGCATTTTTCAACGAATGGTTTTTACGAGATACATCAAGAAAAGTAAGAAATGGAAAGAAAACAAGAGCAAAAGAAGGAAAAGTAATGACAACATATCCAACTTATGGCTATAAAAAAGATCCACTAGACTATAATCATTATGTAATAGACCAAGATATAGCACCAATTGTTAGAAGAATATTTATGCTAGCAAGAAATGGAATGACACCAACAGAAATAGGAAAAATATTAACAGATGAAAGAACTTTAGTGCCATCAGAAATAGTTGGAAACGGGCATACAAGAAAAGATGGAATAAAGCGAGGTTGGAACAGAAACACAGTAAAAAGAATATTGCAAAATGTAACTTACTTGGGTTGGGTATCAAATGGAAACACAAAAAAGATAAACTATAAAAGCAAGAAAACAATGATAATGCCAAAAGAAGATAGAATAATTGTAAAAGGTATGCACACACCAATAATAGATGAAGAAACTTTTAATATAGTACAAGATATGATAAAAAGCAGAACAGGAGTAAGAACAAAGTCTTATGATTGGCTACTAAAAGGATTAGTATGTTGCAAAGAATGCGGTAAAAAATTAAGTCTAGTACCACAAAAACATCCAAACAAAACAACATTTTATTTAAGGTGTAATACCTATGCGAGTAATACACAATTGGGATTATGCACACCACATAGCAATAACCTAGAAAAAGTAACAGACTTTGTAATTGAACAAATCAAGAAAAGATGTAGAGAGTTCTTGAATGAAGAAAAATACACTAAAATAGCAAATACATCAAAAGACAAGATAATCAAAGATAGGTTTAATGTAAAAAATGAAATTCTTATTTTAGAAAAGAAAGTTAAAGATATAAACAAGAGAATAGACAAGTTATATGAAGATAAATACAATGGATTATTTCAAGATGAAGATTTTACAAGACTTTATTCAAAGCAGATAGAAAACAGAAAACAAGCAGAAGAAAGAATAAAGCAGTTACAAGAACTAGAAGAGAAAGAAGATAGTTCGATAGATATAAATAAACTTGTTAGAGATTTTGTAAATATGGAAGAAATAACAAGAACAATGCTTGTATCTTTAGTAGAAAAGATAGAAATATCGGAAAATAAAGAAATAACTATATATTATAAATTCAATATTTTAAATATGGAAAATGAAAATAAATTAAAAAATGTTGGCTAAATTTTTAAAAATAGTCATAACGGAATATTAGGACGATTATTGTTTTATTAATATTAGCAGGAATAAGTATAGTAACATTAACAGGAGATAATGGGATTTTAACAAAAGCAAACACAGCAAAAACAGATACAATCACAGGTGAAGAAAAAGAACAAATTAGATTATCATATAATGCTGCAAGAACTGAAAAAATGTCTAAAGGAAATACAGAAGCCATTATAGCAGACGAATTACAAACAGAATTAACAAGACAAGAAGTAGAAGCAACAGCTAAAGAGAAAGCAGGAGAAGTAAATAAAATAGAAGTAACTTTTACTAAAACTAATAATAAATATATCTTAGATAGAAGTAATGGAAAAATAGATGAAGATGGTAAAAGTAGTGTAGAAATTGAAAAACCTCCAACTCCACCAGTTGAGGAAAAAGTAGAAGTCGGAAAAAAAGTAGAAACTACTAAAAAAGATAATTATAAAGACAATGACGGAGATACAGCAACAGTGCCAAAAGATTTTGCAATTGTACCAGGATGTGATGATATATCAGAAGGTCTAGTTATTTCAGATGTAGAAAATGATACAGAAAATACTGGAAATCAATTTGTATGGGTGCCAGTTGACCCTAGTAAATTTCAAAGAATAGAAGGCTTTAATAATAAATCTGTGCAAACTATGTTAAAAAAATGCTCAGAGCCATATGCAAGTGGTTATGAAAATGAAGCAAGTGAATATCAAGAAATGTATAATCATGTAACAGAATATGAAGGATTTTATATAGGAAGATATGAAGCAGGAAAAGACAGTAGTAGAAATGTTATAGTAAAAAAAGGAGCAGATGTATATAATAATGTACCATGGGGAAATGCAATGAATGATATAACAGGAACAAGTAATACTAGTGGGAAAGTAGGAGCTGTGAAATTATCAAAAAATTTTGCAGAATCTAATGGATATACAGATGTGACAAGTACATTATGCTATGGAATTCAGTGGGATGCAGTAATGAATTTTATGGATAGTAACTATAGTAATGGAGTATATAATGAAGATTCCTATGTAAAAGATAGCACAAATAAAGGATGGTATGAAGATAATTATAATTCAACAACAAATGGAAACACAGTAACTAATCCTAATTATAAAACAGGGATAGATTTAATTTATAGCGCTAGTCCAACAGTTATTGCAAATAAGCAAAAAAATATTTACGATATGGCGGGAAATATGATAGAATGGACAATGGAAGCTTACGATACTAGTAACAGAGTTTATCGAGGAGGAAGTTATGATAAAGATGGATTAGAACGTCCAGCTTCACGTCGTATAAATAATAATGTAATTATTTATACTAATACAATAGGTTTTCGTATTACTATGTATATGTAGTAAAAATTTGATGAGACTGTAAATATTTTGTCAAATTAAGTGCTGAAAAATATAACTGTATAAATTCAGGAAAATAATTTTTGAATTAAAGCAGTTATTTTTTATGGAAAGAAAAGGTTTTGAAAATCCTATAAATACAAAGTACAAACACAAGATAAATCTTTATAAAAAATGTTGAAAAAATTCATAGCATCTAGTATAATATTAAAAAAGTAGAGAAAAGAGGAAATAAAATGGGAGAAGTTAATGTACTAATCAATAAAGCTAAACTTGAAAAAAGAATTGAAGAAATGGCTAAGCAAATACAAAAAGACTACGAAGGAAAAGAACTAGTATTTATAGGTATTTTAAAAGGTTCTGTTATATTTATGTCAGAACTTGCTAAAAACGTAAAAGCAAATGTAGCAATTGATTTTATGGATGTATCAAGCTATGAAGGAACAGAAAGCACAGGAAAAGTAACAATTAATAAAGATATAAGAGACTCTATTGAAGGAAAAGAAGTTATAATTGTAGAAGATATTATTGATACAGGAAGAACATTAACATATGTAAGAGATTATTTAAAACAAAAAAATCCAAACAGTATAAAAATAGCAACAATGCTATCAAAACCTTCTAGAAGAATTATGGAATTAGAAGTAGAATATATAGGATTTGCAATAGAAGATAAATTTGTAGTAGGATATGGATTAGACTATAATGAAAAATATAGAAATTTACCATACATCGGATATATAGAATAGAAAATTAGGAGTTATTATGTTCAATATTGAAGAAGAACTAAAAAAATTGCCTAATAGACCAGGCGTATATGTCATGAGAGATAAAGAAGACAATATAATTTATGTAGGAAAGGCAATATCACTAAAAAATAGAGTTAGGCAGTATTTTAGAAAAACAGATAAAACAGCAAGAATTGAGAAAATGGTAAGTCTTATTGACCATTTTGAATATATTGTAGTAGATAATGAAGCAGAGGCATTAATTTTGGAATGTAATTTGATTAAGAAAAACAGACCAAAATTTAATGTCTTATTAAAAGATGACAAAACATATCCATATATAAAAATTGATTTAGCATCAGATTATCCAGGAGTATTTATAACTAGAAGAATTGTAAATGATGGTTCTAAATATTTTGGACCATATGCTAATCCAGGTGCGGCAAAAGAAATGGTCAATTTTATCAAAGAAAAATATAAAATTCGTCAATGTAAAACCTTAAAAGAAAGACCAAGAGCATGTCTAAACTATCATATTAATAAATGTTTAGCACCATGTATGGGATATGTAACAAAAGAAGAATATCGTAAGCAAATAGATGAAATTATTGACTTATTAGAGGGAAAAACAGATAAATTAACGAAAGAGCTAGAAAAACAAATGGAAGAAGCATCTAACAAGTTAGACTTTGAAAAAGCAGCATATATAAGAGATAAAATACAAGCAATAGAAAGAGTATCAGCAAAACAAAAGGTATCAAATATATCAGAAAATAATATAGATGTTATAGGAATTGCAAAATCAGAATTAGAAATCTGTATTGAAATATTTTTTGTCAGAGGTAGCAAGATGATAGGAAGAGAACACTATTTTTATGCAGATTTAAAAGACATGGAAGACAAAGAAATTTTAGAAGGATTTATCAAGCAATATTATTTAGACAATCCTAATATTCCAAATAAAATCATGATAAAAAACGAAATCGAAGATAAAGAAGCAATAGAAAAATGGTTATCGACAATTCTTGGTAAAAAAGTGGAAATAAAGGCTCCTAAAAAAGGTGAAAAACTTCGTTTTGTGGAAATGGCAGAAAATAACGCAAAAGTCACATTAGAAAATAAAGAAAAAGACAAAAGTGAAATTATGATGGAATTAAAAGAAGTTTTAAAATTAGATAAACTGCCAAGGAAAATTGAAACTTATGATATATCTAACTTATCTGGAGAATATACAGTAGCAGGTATGTGTGTAATGCAAGATGGAGTTATCAAAAAGAATCTATCAAGAAGATTTAAAATAAAAACAGTATGGGGACAAGATGACCCAAGATGTATGGAAGAAGTAATAATAAGAAGGTTAAAACATTCAATTGAAAATCCTAAAGGAGGATTTGGTGAATTACCAGACGTCATTTTTGCAGACGGAGGAATAACACAAATACGAGCAGTGCAAAATGCAATAAAAAAAGTAAACTGTAATAATATTCCTGTCTTTGGAATGGTAAAAAACGATAAGCACCAAACAAGAGCTTTAATGGACGACCAAAGAAATGAACTAAAAATATCACAAAACTTAATGAACATAATTACAAATTTTCAAGACACTGTACATGATACAGCAATCACATACCATAGAAAACTAAGAGACAAGCAAATTACAAAATCAGAATTAGACGAGATAAAAGGAATAGGAGAAGCTAAGAAAAAAGCATTATTAAAACACTTTGGAAGTGTAGAAAAAATAAAACAAGCAAATATTGAAGAGCTAATGGAAGTAAAAGGTATAAGCAAGGAATTGGCCGAAAAAATTCTTGCTGATGGTCAAATTGGGACAGGTACAACTTGACCATTTTTGGCTAATTTGGGACAGGTACAATATAACCATTATGTGGCTAAACTGGGATAATTTAGAAATTAACATGAATTAATCAAATTGATAGAAAAAACGGAAGATTTAAGAAACAAATCTTCCGTTTTTGGGATGCTTTAGAAGAAAAATTTTCTTCTTCTTCAGTTTATCTTAGACACGATGCTGAAACCTGCAAATCTAGAATATAAATCCCGCTGAACCTTCTTAGAGTAAGTATATTGACGAAAAATAATACTTACGACTATGAAAGTTATAAAAACAACTACGACTTTTTTCATTTTGATACCTCCTCGATGTACTAAGTCTATGGGAAATTCCATGTTAAATTACATAATACAGTATAACACAAATTGTAAAAATTAACAAGCTGTTTTTGAATTTTAATGGTTAAGTAGTGCCTGTCCCAATTTGACCAAAAATGGTTAAGCTGTGCCTGTCCCAATTTGACC
>CANPAC010000085.1 GCA_947571975.1 uncultured Clostridium sp.
TATAAATGCCTTTTGCTATTTTTTAATAATCAGCCTTACAAATCAAGAGTTGTAAGTGATTAAAACAATGGCTAAAGTGTACCTGTCCCAATTTAGCCATTAACATAAAATTAAGAATTGTAGAGATTAATCAATCTCTGTTTCAATTTTCAAAAGTCTATTATACTTAGCTACTCTATCAATTCTACAAGGAGCTCCTGTTTTAATTTGACCTCCATTTACCGCTACTGCAATATCAGCTATTGTTGTATCATCTGTCTCACCAGAACGATGTGAAATAACTGTTTTATATCCATTACTTTTTGCCATATAAATAGTATCTAATGTCTCTGTCAATGTTCCTATTTGATTTGGCTTAATCAAAATAGCATTTGCAATATTTTTTTCAATTCCATTTCTTAATCTCTTTGGATTTGTTACAAATAAATCATCTCCAACTAATTGTATTCTATCTCCTATTTTCTCTGTTAGTTCTTTCCAACTTTCCCAGTCTTCTTCTGCTAAGCCATCCTCTACAGAAACGATTGGATATTTATCACATAAGTCTACAACATATTGAACCATTTCTTGCTTTGTTTTCATTTGTTTTGTTTTCCAGAAATAATATCCATCTTTTCCTATTTTTTTCGCTTCATCATACATCTCTGTACTTGCAATATCTAAAGCTAATACAATATCTTTTCCTGGTTCATATCCAGCTGTTTTTATTGCCTCTATAATAAGGTCTAAAGCTTGTTCTTCATTTTCTAAGTTAGGTGCAAATCCTCCTTCATCTCCTACTCCTACTGCATATCCTTTTTCTTTCAATACTTTCTTTAATGTATGATATACTTCTACCCCTCTTTTCAATCTTTCTTGAAAAGTTATTTCTCCTATTGGCATAATCATAAATTCTTGAATGCTTATATTATTTTCAGAATGTTTGCCTCCATTTAAAATATTCATCATAGGTACTGGTAATTCTTTTGCCTGTATTCCTCCAAGATATTGATATAATTCCATATTTAGTGATTCTGCTGCTGCTTTTGCTACTGCTAAAGATACTCCTAATAAACTATTTGCACCTAAATTAGATTTATTTGGAGTGTCATCTAATTTTACTAATTCTTGATCTATTTTTCTTTGATTATATACATTCATTCCTATTATCTTTTTTGATATTTTTTTATTTACATTTTCTACTGCTTTTTGAACACCTTTTCCAAAATATCTACTTTTATCTCCATCTCGTAATTCTACTGCTTCAAAACTACCTGTTGATGCTCCTGATGGCACAGATGCAATACCTCTAAATCCGCCTTCTAATACCACTTCAACTTGGATTGTTGGATTTCCCCTTGAATCTAGAATCTCTAGTGCCTTAACATCTACTATTTCTAAAAAATCTTTCATTTTATAATCTCTCCTCTCTTATTTTTATTTTATCCATTTTTTTCTATTTTATGCAAAACTCTATACTAGAGCAATTACATTTCACAAAGCCAAAAAGAATGTCATTTGCTGACATTCTTTTTGGTTTTATTTAGGAAAGTTTAGGTGGGATAATTTTTATTTTAAGAAGCCTTTTTATTTCTTAGTTCACTTGCATATTGCAAGCTAACTTTATTGACTTCACCAGATGAAATCCTTGCAATTTCTTCAATAACTTCTTTTTCTTTCAACAATTTAATCTGAGTTTTAGTTCTATCCTCGTAAATACTTTTGCTAATAAAATAATTATAATCTGCCATAGCTGCTATATTAGGTAAATGTGAAATACACATAACTTGATGAGTTTTAGCAATGCTTTTTAATTTATTAGCCACAGAGTTTGCTGCCTTTCCACTAATTCCTGTATCAATTTCATCAAATATAAGTACTGGCATTTTATCACTATCTGCTAATACCTTTTTTATAGCAAGCATAGTCCTTGACATTTCTCCTCCTGATGCTATTTTTGATAGTTCTTTTTCTTCTTCTCCTACATTAGTTACAATATAAAAAGTAACATTGTCTTTTCCTGTTCTTAAATATTCATCTTCTAAATAAGTAACTTTAACATTTATTTTAGCATTTTTCATCTCTAACTCTTCTAATTCTTGATTGATTTTATTACTTAACTCTCCTGCTTTTTTAGTTCTTATTTTATTCATTTGTTCTGCTAGCTGTTGCATCTGTTCTTCTATCTTTTCTTGTTTATTTCTTAGTTTCATATTATATTCTTCTAAATTTTCTATATGTTCTACTTCTTCTTTGATATTCTCTTTATAGTTTAAAATTTCTTGTATTGTATTTCCATATTTTCTTTTTAAAGAATATATTAAATCTAATCTTTCTTCTATATATTCTCTTTCTTCTTGGTCAAAGTCTACGTCATTTCTATAACTATTTACATCTCTTGCTAATTCTTGTAATTCATAATAAACACTTTTTAATTCATTTGACACTTTTTCATATTTGCTATCAATAGATTCAATTTTTTCTAAAGCTCTTATTGCTAAACTAATGCTTTCAATTCCATTTTCTGTTATCAATGTATCTGCTTCTTGTAAATTCTCTGTTATCTTTTCTGCATTTAAAATCATCTTTCTTTTTTCTTCTAAAGTGTCATCTTCTTTCAATTTCAAGTCTGCTTCTTCGATTTCTTTAATTTGATATTGTAACAAGTCTAATTTTCTTTCTCTTTCTTTTTCATCACCAAAATTAGCTTTTAATTGTTGTTTTATTTCATTGTATTGCTCATATAGCTCTATATAATTTTTCTTTTTTTCTAAGACTTCTTGTCCTATAAATCCGTCTAAATAACTTAAGTGCATTTTATTTTCTAATAAATTTTGATTGTCATTTTGCCCATGTATTTCAATAAAATTCCTCATAAATTCCCTTAATTCATTAACTGTTACCATTCTTCCATTAATTTTACACATATTTTTTCCATTACTATTAATTTCTCTCGAAATAATGATATTTCCATCTATTGCTTTTTCATTCTCTGGCTCATACATGCATAATTCTACAAAAGATTGATTTTCTCCTTTTCTTATCATTTCTTTTGAAAATCTTCCCCCAGATATAATTTGCAATGAGTCTATAATAAGTGTCTTCCCTGCTCCTGTTTCTCCTGTTAATACATTTAATCCTTTATTAAAGTCTATTGTTATATCTTCTATAATCCCAATATTTTTTATATGTAGTGTTGTTATCATTATTTTTCCTCCTCTTTTTTACTAAATTTTGCACTAAAAAAATGTTCGCCTTTATTGTATCTCCAATTTTTAAAATTGTCAATACTTTTTACGAACATTTTTTCTTTTATTTTTTTGATTAAAATCTACACGAATTTTTCCCAAACTATATTTGCCAAGTCCAGACCTTTATTTGTTAATCGAATCCAATCTCCATCTACCTCCAAAAGTCCCTCTTCTACTAGATTTGCTATTTCTTCTCTAAATAAAAAAATAGGATTTTCACCATATTTTTCTTTAAATTTTTGAATACTAACACCTTGTATTTTTCTTAATCCTAATAGCATATGCTCTTTTGTTTTATCTTCTAAAGTCTGTTCTTCTTCTATTTTTTTATCTTCGAAAATCCAATTTCCTGTATCAAGAAATGGTGCATTTGAATAACGAACCCCATTTAAGTAAGAATGTGCTGTCGCTCCTAATCCAATATATTCTTTTTGTTCCCAACAATTCATATTATGTTTTGATTCTTTTCCTTTTTTAGCAAAATTTGATATTTCATAATGTTTATATCCATTAAGCTCTAATTTATTTTTTACATACCAATACATCTGTCTTTCTAACTCTTCATCTGGTAATTGATACTTTCCTTCATTTATAAATTCTCCCATTTTTGTATCTTCTTCCACAATTAAAGAATAGACACTTATGTGAGAAAATTCCAATTTTAATATTTCTTCTAAAGTAAATTTAATATCTTCAATTGTTTGATTAGGTAATCCTATCATTAAATCTACATTAATATTTTGAAACCCAGTTTGTACAATTAATTGATATGCTTCTAAAAACTGTTCATATGTATGAATTCTACCTATTTGCTGCAATAAATTATTTTTTGCACTTTGTAATCCTAAACTGATACGATTAATACCCTCATTTTTATATTTCTCTAGTTTATCTTTTGTAACAGTTCCTGGATTAATTTCAATTGTGATTTCAATTTCTTCCCATTTTGTTTTATTTTGTAATAATCTTTTTTTCAATTCCTTTAGTAATTTTACAATGTATTTTTCTTCAATATATGATGGTGTTCCTCCTCCAATATAGATAGTAGTGATATTGTAGAAATTAAAATTATATTCTGCCATTTCTTTTATTACATTTTCTATATATTCTTCTATTTTACATTGTTTATCTGTATAAGAGGTAAAGTCACAATAATAACATTTACTTTTACAAAATGGTATATGAATATAAATTCCTAATTCATTATTTTTCATTTGCTATCTCCATTATCTTTTTTAATCTATAATTAACTCCTGATTTTCCTACTGGCTCTGTTAATAACTTTCCTAGCTCAATTAAAGGCATTTCTGGATTTTTTAAACGTAACATTGCAAGTTCTTTTAAATTATCTTCTAACTTTTTAAACTTTCCTGTTTCTTGTAATTTCTTTATTGCCGAAATTTGCTCAACAGAAGCATTAATTGTTTTATTTAAATTAGCTGTTTTGCAATTCACTAATCGATTTACTTTTCCTCTCATTTCTTTTTGAATTCTAATGTCTTCAAATTGCATTACCGCTTTATTTGCTCCAATTAATGCTAAAAATTTAGAAATTTCTTCTCCTTCTTTTAAATAAATTGCTTGTTTAAAAATTTTTACCTGAATTCCTAATTGATTCAATATTTTTACTAACTTTTCTAAATTTTGCTGATTTCCTAAATCTATTTCTAAATGATATTCTTTTTCTGGATTATTAATAGAACCAGCCCCTAAAAATGCACCTCTTATAATCGCTTTTAAATTTTCGTCTTTTTCCCTTTCTAATATTTGTAGATAAATTTGTTCATCTTGTATATTAATTACATTAATAATATCTTTTATTTTTACAGTAATTATAAATATTTTTCCGTAATATATCTATTTTATGGTTAATATCTAAGTTTGATAATAATTTTGAAAATCGATTGATATTGTAATCACTCTCAGTTGAAAATTTTATTTCTTTTCTATTTATTACATTTGTATTTCCTGATATTAAATACCCTTTTAATTCATTTCTTACAATTTCTTTATTACTTAAATTACTACTTTTATTTAATTCTTGTTTTATATCAGAAGAAAATGACATATTGTTTCTCCTTTCTGTTTTGTGTTTTAAGATGAATAATGATTTATCCTAATTTTTCTAAAGTCATCAAGTTACATAATTTTCGTTGCAATAACTCTATCGTTATCATATAAATCTTTTTTACAATATGTATCTACATATTTTTGTTCATGTTCAATAATATCTATAACATCTTCCTTTTGGTCATAACCTATTTCTAAACATAAATATCCACCATACTTTAAAAACTCATCTGCTTGATGAATTATCTTTCGATAAAAATCTAATCCATCCCAGCCACCATCTAAAGCAATAATCGGCTCTTTTTGAACCTCTTTATTTAGTGTTTTTATTATTTCTCTTTTTATATATGGTGGATTAGATACTATAATATCATATTTTTCCTTTGGGATATCTTTTAATAAGTCTGAATACAAAAATGCAATCTTATTATCTACTCCATTATATTTTGCATTTATTTCTGCTATTTCTAAAGCTTTTTGACTAATATCAGTTGCTGTAATCTGACTGTTTTCTATGTATTTTGCAAGGGATATGGCAATTGCTCCACTACCTGTGCATAAATCTAATATCTTTTTTGCATTTATTCTTTTTGCAATTCCGTATAACTTCTTCTACTAAACATTCTGTATCTGGTCTTGGAATTAATACATCTTCATTTACATAGAAATTCATTCTCATAAATTCTTGTTGGTGCGTAATATGTTGTAATGGTATTCCTTTTATCAATTTTTCTATTTTTTTAAAATACTGCTCTTCTTGTTCTTTAGTTAATTTCTGCTCATCATATACCATTATATATTGTCTGTCCTTTTTTAACACAAATTGAATTAATAGTCTAGCTTTTAATTTTGGTGCTTCTACATTTTTCGTTTTTAATTGTATTGTTGCTTTTTGAATAGCTTCTCTTATTGTCATATTTTCACCTTCTTTGCTCTCTTTTATTTGTTGCTATTATATCATACTACTATTTACTTTACAAATCTTGATTTTATGTTGATGGCTAAGTTGGGACAGGCACACTTTAGCCAT
>CANPAC010000086.1 GCA_947571975.1 uncultured Clostridium sp.
TCTAACAAATGTAAATCTTAAGAAAATCTAAGGCTCGCCATAATTCTCTAGTACAAAAAGAACGGCTAGTTTGTAACTGTTCAAATTAGCCATTTTATTTTATAAACTAAATAAGTTGTAATATTGCTACTTCTGCTCCATCTCCACGTCTTGGTCCTGCTTTGATAATACGTGTATATCCACCTACGTTTTTATCAGCATATTTAGGAGCTATTTCATTAAATAATTTTGATGGTAAATCAATATTATTTCCTTTGCTGTCTTTTACTTTATTTATTTTTTTCATAATTCTTTTTCTTGCATTTAATCTACTTGGCATGTCTTTTTGCCTTTTTTCAGTAGTTTCTTCTTTTACTACCTTTAAATATTCATTGCCATTTTTGCTTTTTACTAATTCAGTTTCTTTATTTCCTTTAGAATCTAATTTAGCTTTAACAACTTTAACTTCTACTGTTTCAAAGTTATCTTTTTCTTTGATGGCAAGTGATATAATACTATCTGCAATAGATTTAACTTCTTTTGCTCTAGCTAATGTTGTTTCTACTTTTCCATGCATTATTAAATCTGTTGTCAATGTTTTTAACATTGCCATTCTTATATCTGTTGTTCTTCCTAATTTTCTATTTGTAGCCAATTTTTTCACCTTCCTTTTAATTGTATGTCATAGAATATGTCTACTTTCCGAAACATACTCACTATTTAAAATTTCTAATTAATCATCTTCTGTTGCAAAGTCTAATCCTAATGAACGTAGTTTTGCTGTTACTTCATCAAATGATTTTTTACCTAAATTACGTACTTTCATCATTTCTGTTTCAGATTTATTTGTTAAGTCTTCTACTGTTGCAATTCCTGCTCTTTTTAAACAGTTAAATGATCTTACTGATAATTCTAATTCTTCGATTGACATTTCTAAGACTTTCTCTTTCTTAGATTCTTCTTTTTCAATCATTACTTGTGTATTTTTAGTTGCTTCTGACAAGTCAATAAATAATTCTAAGTGTCCTGTCATTACTTTTGCTGCTAAGCTTAATGCTTCATATGCTTTTAAGCTTCCATCTGTCCATACTTCGATTACTAATTTATCATAATCTACCATTTGTCCTACTCTAGTATTTTCTACTTGATAGTTAACTTTTTTTACTGGTGTATAGATAGAATCAATTGGAAGAACTGATATATCTTGGTTTGGTTTCTTATTTTTTTCAGCTGAATTATATCCTCTTCCTTTATCTGCTGTCATTTCTATTTTTAAGCTTCCACCTTCAGAAATGGTAGCTATATGTAAGTCAGGGTTTAATATTTCGACTGTTCCATCTGTAATAATATCTGCTGCTGTAACTTCTCCTTCACCCTTAACATCAATTCTTAAAACTTTTTCTTCGTTTTCATCAAATTTTAATCTTACATTTTTTAAGTTAACAATAATTTCAGGCACATCTTCTACTACATTTGGTATAGTAGAAAATTCATGTAATACTCCGTCAATTTTCGCACTAGTTATACTACATCCAGGAAGTGATGAAAGTAAAATTCTTCTTAAAGAGTTTCCTATTGTTACTCCATAACCTCTTTCTAATGGTTCACACACAAATTTTGCATAATTATTTGTATCATCTACCTCTAGACATTCAATATTTGGCTTTTCAAATTCTATCATTTTTACCTCCTAAAATTTAAAAAAATTATTATTTTGAGTAAAGCTCTACTATTAAATGTTCTTCGATTGGAATATCAATATCTTCTCTAGCGGCTAATCTGATAACTTTACCTGATACTTTTTCAGTATCTTTTTCTAACCATGCTGGTATTGGTCTTTTACTTGATTCTTCTACATTTATTTTGATAGTAGCATTTCCTTTTTTGCTTTCTCTTACTGTAATAACATCTCCTGCTTTTACTAAATAAGATGGAATATCAACTTTTTTACCATTTACTTCGAATTGCGCATGGTTTACAAATTGTCTTGCTTGTGCTCTAGATGTTCCAAATCCTAATCTATAAACAACATTATCTAATCTACTTTCTAAAATTTGTAATAAGTTTTCACCTGTTACTCCTTTTTTATTAGAAGCCATTTCAAAGTATTTTCTGAATTGTTTTTCTCCTACTCCGTAATATGCTTTTGTTTTTTGTTTTTCTCTTAATTGGGTACCGTATTCAGAAAGTTTAGCTCTTTTTTGTCCATGTTGTCCTGGTGCATAGTTTCTTCTAGAAATACTACATTTATCTGTATAACATCTTTCACCTTTTAAGAACAACTTTTGTCCTTCTCTACGGCATCTACGACATTGTTCGTCTTTATATCTTGCCATTATTTTTTACTCCTTTCTTAACTTTTAAGACATTTCTATACTCTTCTTCTTTTTGGTGGTCTACAACCATTATGTGGTATTGGTGTTACATCTTTAATACTACTTAATTCAAGTCCTGCTGTTTGAAGTGCACGAATAGCAGCTTCTCTACCAGCACCTGGTCCTTTTACAAATACTTCTACTGCTTTTAATCCATGTTCCATTGCAGCTTTTGCAGCTGTTTCTGCAACTTGACCTGCTGCATATGGAGTACTTTTTCTAGATCCTTTAAAGCCTAATTCTCCAGCGCTTCCCCAAGCTATGCTATTACCTTGTGTATCTGTAATTGTAACTATTGTATTATTAAAACTAGAATGAATATGTGCTTCACCTTTTTCGATGTTTTTTCTATTTCTTCTAGCTACTTTTTTTGTTGTTGTTGCATTTTTAGCCATTTCGCTTTTTCCTCCTTATTCAAAATTTTATTCTGAATTCATAATTTTATTGAAATTGATTAGAATTAGTATATTGTGCAAGATGCTGATTGTAATCAATTTCAGATTATTTTTTGCTCTTACTAACAAGCTTCCTAGGACCCTTTCTAGTTCTAGCATTTGTTTTAGTTCTTTGACCTCTAACAGGAAGACCTCTTCTATGTCTTAAACCTCTATAGCAGCCAATTTCAGTAAGTCTTTTTATGTTAAGAGCAACTTCTCTTCTTAAGTCACCTTCAACAGTATAAGATTCGTCCATTACTTTTCTAATATCATTTACTTGGTCATCTGTTAAGTCTTTAATTCTAGTATCTGGATTAATACCAGCTTTTGTAAGAATTTTTCTAGAACTTGATACTCCTATACCATATATATATGTAAGTCCTATTTCTACTCTTTTTTCTTTTGGTAAATCCACTCCAGCTATACGAGCCATATTTTTTGCACCTCCAAATTTTTTTAATGATTATAAGTTTTTTATTTATTATATAAGTTATTCGTTATTAATTTTATAAAAACGTATAACTCATTTTGTTTGTCCTAAAAGCTTTAAAGGTGAAATGTACTTAGTGTTTACCCTAAGTCTCTTTAAAGTTTTAAAACATATATATAAACACAAATTTGATATGTAATCTCCTAATTTTAGAGATAACAGCCGCTACCTAATTTGTGTTATTAACAATTTAAGGATTAACCTTGTCTTTGCTTGTGTTTAGGGTTTTCACAAATAACTCTAATTACACCTTTTCTTTTTATAATTTTACATTTGTCACATATTTTTTTTACTGATGGTCTTACTTTCATTTTTTGCACCTCTCTTTCAAATAGCATGTATTTATTTGGGTTAATTTTTAACTTTTTTATAATGATTTTTATTTTGCTCTCCAAGTAATTCTTCCTCTAGTTAAATCATAAGGTGATAATTCTACTTTCACCTTGTCTCCTGGTAAAATTTTAATATAGTTCATTCTTAATTTTCCAGATATGTGAGCTAATATTTGATGTCCATTTTCAAGTTCTACCTTGAAATTTGTATTTGGTAAGGCTTCTACAACCGTTCCTTCTACTTCAATCACATCTTCTTTTGCCAATTTTTCTCCCTCCTTAAAGAGCTTTTAAGTGTTGATTTTAGGGCAAAATACCGCTATTTTGCCTTTTAACTTCTGTATTATACACTATTTTTAAAGTATTGTCAAGATTTCTGGCTCTTTTTCTGTAATTAAAATTGTATTTTCATAATGAGATGCTAAACTTCCATCTTCTGTCACAATTGTCCAACCATCATCTAATTCTAAAATGTTAGGCTTTCCCGCTATTACCATAGGTTCTATAGCTAACGTCATACCTGGTTCTAATCTAATTCCTCTTCCTGCCTTGCCATAATTTGGAATTCCTGGATCTTCGTGCATTTCTCTGCCTATTCCGTGTCCTTGGAACTCCCTAATAACAGAATATCCTTGTGAATGTACATATTCGCCAATAGCATGACATACATCTCCAATTCGATTTCCTACTTTAGCATATTTTATTCCTTCAAAAAATGCTTGTTTTGTCACATTTACTAATCTTTCAGCTTCTTTCGAAGCTTTTCCTATAATAAATGTTCTTGCTGCATCCCCATTAAAGCCGTTTTTTAAAGCAACTGTATCAATACTAACAATATCTCCTTCTTTTATAAGCCTATTTTTTGATGGAATTCCATGTATTACTTCATCATTAATTGATACACAAATAGAAGCAGGAAAAGGTGGTACTCCTCGTATTCCGATATCATACCCCTTTTCTGCAGGAATTGCTCCTAAACTTTTCATTTTATTTTCTGCTATTTGGTCTAATTCCCATGTTGACATTCCTGGTTTTATTCTTTGTTCTAATTCTTGATAGACAGCTGCAACTATTTTACATACTTCTTTCATTAACTCTATTTCTTTTTTTGATTTAATAGTAACCAATTTAATTCGTCTCCTTTTGAAGAAGTAACCTACCTAAAGGCTATTAATTTGCACTTTATATAACTTAAGTAGTGTCTCCTAATCTTTTTTTATGTCTTTTATAATATCTTCTGCAACATCTTTTCCCATTCTGTTGATAGCTGTACTTACTGTTTCTGTTCTTAATACACCTTTTTTGTTATAATATTCTACTAATGGACTAGTTTGTTCTTCATAGATTTCTAGTCTTCTATTAATTGCTTCTGGATTAGAATCATCTTCTCTTTGTTTTAAAGTTGCTCCACATTTATCACAAATACCTTCTACTTTTGGTGGATTTAACTTGATATTATATGTAGTTTTACATTCCTGATTACTACATACTCTTCTTGTTAACATTCTATCAATTAGTTCTTCTTTAGGTGTTACTAAATTTATAACTAAATCTACTTTTTTTCCTAGATTTGTTAAAATTTCATCTAACTTTTCTGCTTGTGCTGTTGTTCTTGGGAAGCCATCTAAAATAGCTCCATTTTGTGCATCTTCTTGATTTAGTCTATTTACTACCATTGGTACTGTTATTTCGTCTGGTACTAAGTCCCCTTTTGAAATATATTTGTCTGCTTCAATTCCTAGTTCTGTTTTTTCACTTATATTTTTTCTAAAAATGTCTCCTGTTGATATTTGTGGAAATCCTGTTTGTTCACTTATTAATCCTGCAATTGTACCTTTCCCTGTTCCTTGCGCTCCTAACATGATAATTACCATAAAAAATCTCTCCCTTATCTCTATTTTTAACAAACCTTATTGTACTACATAAACCAGAAAATTTCAAGACTTTTTAACAAAAAATAGATACCACAATTGTGATATTCTAATTTTGTTCTTTTTTTATTAATTCTTCTATTTCTTTTTCTGTTAATTCTGTAATTTCCATTATTTCTTTAGTTGTCATGTTTCTATTTATAAGTTTTTTAGCTATTTCTAACTGTTTTGTTCTTTCTCCTTCTTGCCTCCCCTCATCTCTTGCACCTTGCCTCATACTTTTTTCATCTCTTATTGCTTTATCTCTTAAAAATGCAATTCTTCTTTCTGCTTCTTCTCCTGTTAAGTATTCGTATTCATCATTAGCCTTTTTTATTTCTTTGTTTTTTTCCATAGCTAATTCTACCCCCTTCGAATTTACTTGACTTATAAATTGCAGCCATTGCTCTAGCTTAGTTTCTACTCCTCTTTTTTCTTTTACAAACTTTGGTATTTGTATAAAATGTATTTCCATTTTATCTGTCATAATTTCATTTTCATAGTCTCTTCTTAATCTTACTATTTCGTGATATGGCCCTTCTCTAAATTGTTCATAATCTAAAATATTTATTGCCATTGTCTTTTTTACTTCTCTATAATTTTCTCCTGACATTAAATTATTATAATAATTTCCTGACCAATAATATAATGTTCTTTCTATAAAATT
>CANPAC010000087.1 GCA_947571975.1 uncultured Clostridium sp.
GGGGGTGAAGGTTATCGTGGGTGGAGTAGAATTGTTATGTTAGAAAATAAACATGTAGCTTTATTTGAGATAGTTTATATTCAAAAAGCAAAGTTATTTCTATTATTAGGAGATAATAGAAGAGCTAAACAAGCATTAATGGATTTAATTGAGAAAAAGCCAAGGTCATATAAAGCACATAGATTATTAGCTGAAATTTATGAATTAGAAGGTGGCATGAGAAAAGCTATTGATGAATATGTACAAGCTATTGACTTAAATAAAAAAGATTATGACTCTTACTATAAAGTAGCTAAATTGCTAAATCAATTAGATAAGAAGCAAGAAGCTTCAGAAATGTTAATGAATTTATTAAATAAAAAGCCAGACATGTGTCAAGCAACAGAATTATTAGGAGAAATCTTAATAGACCAAGAAAGATACAAAGAAGCTGTAAATATTTATCAAGATGCATTAAGATATAATCCAGTTAGTTACGAATTAAATTATAATTTAGGAATTGCTTATACAATGTTGAACGACTTCCAGAATGCAAAAATATGTTATGAAAAAGCTGCTGAAATCAACACTTTACTATATAATGCTAAATATTCATTAGCAGAAATTGCTTTAATTTATAAAGACATAGAAGAAGCAGAAAGAAGATTCTTAGAAGCTATTGAAGAAGAGGAATTATCAGCAGATGGTTATTATGAATTAGCAAAAATTTATTTAATTAAAGGAGATAAAGACACTGCTATAAAATATGTTAACACAGCAATAGACAGCAATCCTAAAAGAATTGTAGAAAAAGTAAAAAAAGACCCAATTTTTATTCCTATTATGGCAAGAATTTCAATCCCATTTAATTTAGAAGAGCCAGAAGAAGAAATAGAAAAAACACCAAAATTAAAGGAAAAAGAAAGAAAAGCAAAAGAACATCTTGAAGAAATGAGTGAAATTACGAGAAACTTAAGTTATAATGATATTAAATTGTTAAAGAAAAACATTTCGAATCGCGGAAGAAGTAATTTAAGGCAAGATTTAGAACAAGATTATCAAAAAGAAAGACAAGAATAATGATATAGCTTTGGTTGAAGAAATAGAAAAGATTGATATAAACTCTCTAAAATGTAATAGAATAATAGAAATGCTTTGCTCATAAAATTTACAAAAGGAGGAATTTTATGAGCAGAAATTTTGCCATAATTGGTGGCGATTTACGATTTATTAAATTAGCAAAAATGCTAGCACAAGAAGGACATACAATCTATACATATGGGTTAGAAGAATCAGAAGAATTGCAAGGGATAAAAAATATTATCTTGTGTGACAATTTAAAAAAAGCAACAAAAGATACAGATGTTGTATTAGGTCCTATACCATTTTCTAAAGACCAGAAAGAAATTTATCACCCGTTTCGGAAAAAAAACAATAACTATTGCAGAATTGTTAGAAAATATTAAGAAAAAAACTCTTATAGCAGGGAGTATAAAGGAAGATATACTAAAAAAAGCGATAAAGCAAAATGTTAAAGTAATAGATATAATGGAAAAAGAAGAATTAGCTGTATTAAATACAATTGCAACAGCAGAAGGTGCAATTGAGCAAATGATTTCAAATACAGATACTATTTTGCAGGGAAGTAAGGTATTAATTTTAGGCTTTGGAAGGGTTGGAAAGATATTTGCTAAAAAATTAGATGATTTATCAGTTGAAGTTACTTGTGCTGTTAGAAAAAAAGAAGATATGGCATGGATTAAAGCATATGGATATAAAGCAATTGACATTAATACATTAGGAGAAAACTTATCTAAATATGATAGTATTGTTAACACAGTGCCTAATTTGATATTAGATAAAACTAGATTGCAATTTGTAAATAAAGATTGCTTGCTAATGGATTTGGCCTCTAAACCAGGCGGAATGGATGAAGAAGAGATTAGAAGAAAAAATTTAAAGTTTGTTTGGGCGCTAGCTTTACCTGGAAAAGTGGCACCGACTACAACAGCAGAATTTATAAAAGATACAATTTTTAATGTTTTAGTGTGAAATAATATATATTGTTTTTCTTAACATGTAAGCGACTATATATAATTTACAATTTAAATGTTAAATTAAGTAAAGAAGGAAGGAAATGAAGAAATGTTTATAGATATTTTAAAAAGTATTTTATTTGGTGTAGTAGAAGGAATAACAGAATGGTTACCTATTAGTAGTACAGGGCATTTGATATTAGTAGAACAATTTGTGAAATTTCAAGAAGTATCACCAGAATTTTGGGATATGTTTCAGGTAGTTATCCAGTTTGGGGCTATATTAGCAGTAGTATTATTATATTGGAAAAAAATATGGCCGATAACAACAAATAAAAAAGAAACAATTAAAACAACAGGAGTATTATCATATTTTAATAAAAACATCATGATATTATGGTCTAAAATTTTAGTAGCATGTGTACCAGCTGCAATTATTGGAGTATTTTTTGATGAGTTATTTGAAAAACTATTTTATAATCCAGTGTGTATTGCAATTGCTTTAATTGTTTTTGGTATTGCTTTTATAATCGTAGAAAATATAAAAAGAAAACATAAAAACCTAAAAGAAAATAATTCTCAAATTACTTATAAAGATGCTATAATTATTGGTATTTTCCAATTATTAGCTGCTATTTTTCCAGGAACATCACGTTCAGGAGCAACAATTATAGGAGGATTACTAATTGGTTTATCTAGACCTAATGCTGCAGAATTTACTTTTTATTTGGCAATTCCAACAATGCTAGGAGCAAGTTTATTAAAATTAGTTAAGTTTGGTTTTGCATTTACTAGTACAGAACTTATTATTTTATTAGTAGGAATGGTAGTGTCTTTCTTAGTTTCTGTGTTAGTAATTAAATTCCTAATGAACTATATTAAAAAGCATAACTTTAAACCTTTTGGATATTATAGAATTGCCTTAGGAATTGTAGTATTACTATTTGCCTACTTCGGTTTAGTACATTAAAAATTATATATTTATATTATAAATAATAGGTATGACTTTTTTAATCATACCTATTCTACTTTTCTGTGGGCTCTTTCATTCGCAGTTCCACACAATTTTTCATATTCTTTGCATTTAATTTTATAATCCATCTGTAAACACAAATATCGATAATAACTACAAGCTTGCTCATATTGCATCATCATTTCATTCACATCCATATTAGGAGGTGGTATGTTATAATCCATAAAAGGTGGTATAAAGCCATTATTAAAATCTCGTTCCATTTATATTAATCAACTCCTTATCACAAATCAAAATTTAGAAATGGAAAAATATTCATAAATAAATAAGTATAAAAAGCAGCTAATGTACCATGAAGCAGTTTACCTATTAAATAAGGTTTTATTGATAAATCTGTTTTAGAGGTAATACTCCAAACTTGAAGAAAAATAGAAATTCCGCCAAAACCAAGTAAAAATGCAGTAAAAATAATATTAAAAGAAATTTTTTTACATGCAATAGAAGAAATAATTTGTATGCCATTTGTAAGTTCTAACAATCCTGTTAAAATTCCTTGTATAAAGCTATTATCAATATGTAGAAAATCAAAAAGTGGGCTAAATAAAATAGTAAGACTACTAAAGAAACCACTTGCATTAAGAATTGATATGATACTAGAAAAAATTACTACAAAACCACCAATCAAAAGAATTGTTGAGATACTGCTAGTAATGCTTTCAGAGAGGATTTCACCTAAGTTAGAAAAAGAAGCTGATTTTTTAGGTTGTTTATAACTTATAGAGGGATTATTAGAAAAGGTATTTTTGTTTTTCTTCCAGTAACGAAAAATAAATCCAACAGTAACACATCCTAATAAGTGAGTAATAAATAGTAAAAGACCTATCATTGTGTTTTTAAACATTAGAATACCAACGGTTCCTATAATAAATAATGGACCAGAATTATTAGTAAAGCTAAGTAATCTTTCACATTCTTCTTTACTACAAATGTTGTTTTGTCTTAGGCTACTAGCAATTTTAGCTCCAACCGGATAACCACTAATTATTCCCATAATAAACGCAAAAGCACCTTCTCCACGAATGTTAAAAAAAGGTTTCATAAGTGGATTTAAAATATTACCAAAAATGTTTATAATGTTGGTGTGCATTAGTAATTCGGTTGCAACAAAAAATGGAAAAAGTGATGGCACTACAGAGTTTGCCCAAAGTGCTAATCCTGATTTTACTGCAGGAAGATTACTTTTTGAAAAGATTAGTAAGCAAAAGGTGAAACCTAAGAATATTAGTGGGAGTAAGTTTCTTTTTAGTTTTATGACGTAAATTCCTGGTTTTGCTATCATAATATAGACCTCTTTCTTGAAAGTAGTATAGTATAATATATTTAGGAAAAGTGAAAAGTATGAATTATATATGAAAAATACAAAAAACTAAGCCAATATCTCCTGCTTAGTTTTTTGTATTATTTTTTGTTACCAACGATATAAATCTTCAACGATTTCTTTAATAATTATTTCTTTTTTCTTTGCTCTTGGATAGTCTCCTATGTTTAAAATAATTTCTACTGAAACTTCATTTTCTGGACCTATTATACTATACCAGGCTTTGTTGTTTTCAACACCTATATTTCTAGGATCAATTCTTCCAAGTTGGCCAGTTATTCCTATTCCTACATATGAATTAGCTACGTTTTTTACAGCAGTTGCCATAGCTTTTGCAGTTTCTAATGAATATACAGTGTATTCTTCAATAATTTCCTCTGGCACACCAAATTTTATTTTTGCATCATTGCAGTAAGTTACATATGATTCATGTAAAATATCTGATGCACCTGAAACATTTGTTATGGCACCTGCTAAACTACCTCCAGTGCAACTTTCCATGGTAGCAATAGTACATCCTGATTCAGAAAATCTTTTTATGATAGCTTCAATCTGCTTTTCTTGGCTATTTTCATTTAAATACCTTTTTTCGATTTCTGGCATGATATCTTTTCCTCTTGATAATATTCCTTTATGAATAATCTTTTTTATATAGTATTGCATTATTTGATATTCATAAGTAATATTTGAATTCATATCAAAGATAATAAATACCATCATATCAATATTGTGGAGATGACTAGCAAATTTGCTACTTAAATAAGCAATCCATTTGTTTAGTGTGGCGTCATCAGGAATAGTATTAAGTTGTAGATAAGCAGATTCTATTTTATGACCATTATAATCATATTTTTTTTGTCCATTTGATGTTATTTCATCAATGTTCATTTTTTCAATAGGAGTTAAGCAAAGGCAAGACTCTTCTAAAAAATTATAATTAATATTAAATTTTTTTGCAAGAATCCTTGCAACTGCAACTTCTTCTGGTATTGTTTTACTACTTCTAAAAGCTGTTGTATCTACCATCATTGAAATAATAATAAGTTTTGCTTCTTCAGCAGTTAAAGGATAATTTGCTACTTTCATCAACTCATAAATTAAATAAGCTGATGCTGAACTATTACGTACATATGAAAAGCTATAAGAGTTTTCTTTTTCAGTTATATGATGATCAATACATCCTATAATTTTACCTTTGTGTATGGTTTCATAATGGTCAACTAGAAAAAGATTACGTAAGTCATTTTCATATGTTTCTTCATAATTGTACATATTAATATTAGTCAAGTTACTTAAAATTTCATATGTGTCATCTTTTTTAATAGGTTGTAAAATTATGAATTTAGCATTAATGTTCAAGAACTGTAATAATTTTGCAAGCAATACTCCAGATAAAACAGCATCAACGTCAATATTATCATGACCAATAATATTAACTTCGGCTATATTTGTTAAAATTTGTTTTAGAAAATTTAACCGTTGAAACATCTCCTTTTCTTTTGAATCTGTTGATGAAATAATGGCATTTGTCATTTTTATTTCCTCCTTTATGACTTTTAATCATGTGCCAAATAAAGCTTTGACTATATACTAAGTTACGTAAATATTGTACTACATTTTTTTAGTTAGTTCAAGTTTTAATAAGACTTATTTGTTAAAAGACATAGAAATGTTGACAGTTATGTAAATTAATGGTATAATATGAATCGGTATTTGGTGCGCTATATGTCGAAGGCAAATTGACTTCGGTAGCCTAAAGTGTATATGCAATGCTGTCAACTTAAGAAAAAATGTATGAAAAGTAGTGCAAATTTGATATA
>CANPAC010000088.1 GCA_947571975.1 uncultured Clostridium sp.
TTTATATAAATCATTTGCTATTTATCAAATTTACCTCACTTACAAATCAAGAGTTGTGAGGACTAAAACCATAATATATTTTTCAGTGAACTGTAGCAAACTAACATTATATAGAAAAACATTGATATTCTAAATATAAAATGATAATATATATAAAGAATAA
This sequence comes from uncultured Clostridium sp., assembly GCA_947571975.1. Classification (GTDB taxonomy): domain Bacteria; phylum Bacillota; class Clostridia; order TANB77; family CAG-508; genus CAG-269. Next base: position 164 of record CANPAC010000088.1, read on the forward strand.
TGCTTAAAACAATAAAAAATGAGTATACTAAATTAGAAGGAGGAGAAGAGATGGAATACAACCAAAAAGAATTGAAAAAAGGAGTTAAACTTCATACAATAAATACAGATAAATTTAAAACAAATTTAATAGCAGTTTTTATGACTACAAAACTAACTAGAGAAAATGTAACCAAAAATGCTGTTATATCAGCTCTTTTAAGAAGAGGGTCAAAGACAATGCCATCACAAGAAGAAATTAGTAAAGAACTAGAAGAAATGTATGGTGCTAGTTTTGACTGTGGATTAGACAAAACTGGTGATAATCAAGTATTAAAATTTTATTTAGAAGGAATAAATGATAATTTTCTTCCACAAAAAGGTGAAGGAATGTTAAAAAAATCTCTTGAAAATTTGTTAGAGATTGTATTAAATCCATATATTGAAAATGATAGTTTTAAATCAGAATATGTTGAACAGGAGAAAAATAATATTAAGCAAAGAATTGAGGGAAAAATAGATAATAAAGCAAGATATAGTATGGATCGTTGTATTGAAGAAATGTATAAAAATGAACCATTTGGACTATATAAATTTGGGTATATAGAAGATTTAGAGAAGATGGATGGTAAAAATTTATATGAGTATTATAAAGAATTAGTTGATTCTTGTAAAATAGACATTTTTATATCTGGAATAATTCCAAACGAGATAAACCACATAGTTGAACAAAACGAAAATATTGAAAAATTAAAAGAAAGAGAACCTAATTATGTAGTTCCTAAGGAATTGAATAAAGAACTACTAGAAAAAGAAAATGTTGTAACAGAGTCAATGGAAGTAACACAAGGAAAATTGATATTAGGTTTAAATGTACGTTTAAGAGAAGAACATTTAAGATATGATACTTTAATTTACAACAGTATTTTAGGTGGAAGTGCTAATTCTAAAATGTTTCAAAATGTTAGGGAAAAAGCACACTTAGCATATGTAGCAAGTTCTAGTTATGTTAGATTTAAAAATAATATTTTTGTAAATTGTGGGATTGAAATAGGAAATTATGAAAAGGCATTAGAATTAATTAAAAAGCAAATAGAAGATATGAAAAATGGTGATTTTACAGAAGAAGATATAAAAAATGCTAAAAAGGGAATTATTGCAGCTATTCAGACAATTGATGATGAGCAAGATACTGGAATTACGTATTATTTTGGACAAGAACTATCAGGTGATAATATTTCGATAGATGAATATAAAAACAAGATAGAGAATGTTACTAAAGATGACGTAATTAGCATAGCTCAAAATGTAGGTATTCATACAGTTTATTTTTTAAAGGATTAAGGAGGAGAAAAATGCAAGTTACTGAGAATTTAAAAGTAAAAGAAAAAGTATATATAGAAAAGTTAGAAAATGGCTTGACAGTAATGATAATTCCTAAAAAGGGAATACAAAAAAAGTATATGATATGGGGAACCAATTATGGATCTAATGAAAGTAGTTTTGTTGTGCCAGGAGAAAATGAAGTTACAACTGTTCCTAATGGAGTAGCACACTTTTTAGAACATAAATTATTTGAACAGGAAAATGGAACAAATAGTTTAGATGTTTTAACAGCATTAGGAGTAGAGGCAAATGCGTATACAACAAATGACCACACAGCATATTTATTTGAATGTACAGATAATTTCTATGAAGCGATGGATGAGTTAATGGACTATGTACAGCATCCTTATTTTACAGATGAAAATGTAGAAAAAGAAAAAGGAATTATAGGCCAAGAAATTATGATGTATGACGATTATCCAGAATGGCGAGTATATTTAAATACTATGCAAGCAATGTATCATAATAATCCTGTAAAAATTGATATTGTAGGAACTATTGAAACTATCAGCAAAATCGACAAAGAAATTTTATATAAATGCTATAACACATTTTATAATCCATCTAATATGACAATGGTGTTATGTGGTGATTTTGAACCAGAAAAGATGATAGAGGAAGTAAAGAAAAGATTGATAGATACAAAGGCAAGTGGGGAAATTAAAAGACAATATCCAGAAGAACCAGAGGAAATTGTACAAGAAAAGATTGAACAAAAGCTAGAGGTTAGTCAACCATTGTATACAATTGGAATTAAAGATAGTAGTAGTAAATGTGATGTGAAAAAACATATTGCTATTGAAATTTTGCTAAACTTGATAATTGGCAGAAGTTCAAACTTATATAAAGAATTATATAATGAAGGAATTATTTATTCTCAACCAAGTTTAGAATATGAGTTTACAAATATATATGCACATGTTTTGATTATCGGACAATCAAATGAGCCAGAAAAGGTTTACCAAAAATTTAAAAGAGAGGTAAACAGATTAAAATCAGAAGGAATTAATGATGAAGATGCTAAAAGAATGAAAAAGATGATATATGGTGGTTATGTTAAAGAATATAATGATGTTTCTGATATAGCTAGAATGTTTCTAGCAGACCATTTTAAAGGAATTAATAGTTTTGACTATTTAGAAGAAATGAAGGGGATTACTGTAGAATATTTAGAGCAAATATTAAAAGATGTCTTTAAAGAAGAAAAGATGGTTATTTCTATCGTAAAAAACTAAAAAATGAAAAATAAAAAAATGTAATAAAAACGGCATTTGTATTTAAAAAATATGAATGCCGTTTAATACTGTCGAATACTGTCGAAAAACCATAAAAAACGCGTACGAAAGTTGGCAAAAAGCCTTGAAAATGCTTGACTTAAAGATTATATTGTGTTAATTTATAATTATACGAAGGAAAAGTAGAAAGGAAGGTAAGAAAAATATGTTAAATGATGAAATTTGTAAATTAAGAGATAAATTAAACGAAAGCATCGAGAGAGGCGATGATTATAGCGTTACATATGAGCTAAGCGTAGAATTAGACGAACTAATTGCTAAATACTACGAGGAGTTAAAAGATAGTAAAAAAAAAATGGGCAGGAAGAAATCTGCTACTTAAAATCTCTTAAGCATGTTTGTGTTTAGGAGATTTTTACTTAAAAATACAAGTAATAACTTGAAACGAAATAAAAACTATAATATAATAACAACATATAAGAATAACTTTGTTTAAAATTAGATAAAGTTTTGTGAAAAATAAAGGTGTGACAAAAATGAACACAGTCATATTAAAATTTGGAGGAACATCTGTAGCAGATAACATTAAGTTAAATGTTGTTGCAGAAAAAGTAATTAGTCTAAAAAAGGAAGTAAAAAATGTAGTTGTAGTGGTTTCAGCACAAGGGAAGACAACTAACCAATTAATAAAAGAAGCACAAGAATTATCAGCAATTCCAGACGAAAGAGAAATGGATATGCTATTATCTACAGGAGAACAAATAACAGCATCTAAATTAAGTATTTTATTAAATAGAAAGGGATACCCCGCTATTTCTTTAACAGGATGGCAAGCAGGAATAAAAACAAATTCTATTTATACAAGTGCAAAAATCGAGCAAATTTGTACAGATAGACTACAAAGAGAACTTGAACAAGGCAAAATTGTTATAGTAGCAGGCTTTCAAGGATTAAATGAAGAACAGGATATTACAACTTTAGGAAGGGGAGGTTCTGATACTACAGCGGTAGCATTGCAAGTAGCATTAGAAGCAGATAAATGCTATATTTTTTCAGATGTTGATGGTATTTATTCTGCAGACCCTAATATGATTACTATGGCGAAAAGATTAGATGAAATATCTTTTGATGAAATGCAAGAAATAGCAGATAGTGGAGCAAAGGTATTACATGATAGATGTATACAGATGGGAAAAAAGTTTGATTGTGACATTGTAGCGAAATCAACATTTTCAAAAATAGGCGGAACAAAAATCTGTCAAAAAATTGAATCATCAGAAGTAAAAAGTATTGTAAAAAATGAAAATCTAATAGAAATTGAAATAAATAGTAAAGAAACATATAATGTTTATCAGAACTTGCTGCAAAGTCATGTTTTTGTAGAAGCTTTTAAAAAGAAATCAGATAGCTTACAATTTAGAATTAAGAAAAGCGAACAAAACAAAGTGATAGATTTGCTAGATAATAAATATGCGGAATGTCAAATAAAATTAAAGGAAATTGATAAGTTAAGCATTATTGGATATGGTATAACACAAGATAATGAAGTATTAAGTGAAGTAGTGGATATTTTAAACAATTATAATATTGAAATAATGGATATTAATTTGAGCCAATCTAAAATTGAGATTTTAGTAAAGAAGATAGAAAATAGCGTAGTAGAAGAAATTCATAATAAGCTAATTTTTAGGACGTAATTTTGGGGACGTTTCCGTTTTCACATTTTTGTGAAAACGGAAACGTCCCCATAGCAACATTTTTGTGAAATTTGGGACATATCTTATTAATAGCTTTTTAATAATTCTTCTACAATTTGAACAGCATTTGTAGCTGCGCCTTTTCTAATATTATCAGCAACAACCCAAAGGTTAACACCAAAATCTACACTTCCATCACGACGAATTCTTCCAACAAAAACCTCATCATGGCCATTAGCAGTAATTGCCATAGGATATAAATTAGAAGAAAGATTGTCTTGTACAATTAGATTAGGAAATCTTTTTAGAGTAGAAACTAAATCTGGCATTGTGAAATCCTTTTCAAATTCAACATTAATTGATTCAGAATGAGAATTACGAACAGGCACTCTAACTGTTGTTGCTGTTACTTTTAAGTTGGGTCTATGTAAAATTTTTCTAGTTTCATTTATCATTTTCATTTCTTCTTTTGAATAACCATTTTCAGTAAATACATCAATATGTGGTAAACAGTTGTTATAAATAGGGTGTGGGAATTTTTTTAAGGGAACAGAGTTATCAATATTTTCTAAATCACATAAAGCATTCTTTCCAGCACCTGATACAGCTTGATAAGTAGAATAAACTATTCTTTTGATTTGATATTTGTCATCTAATGCTTTTAGTGGAAGCATTGCTTGAATTGTAGAACAATTTGGGTTTGCTATTATTCCTTTATGAGTAAAAGCATCTTCTATATTAACCTCTGGTACGACTAAAGGAACATCATCATGCATACGAAAATAACTGCTGTTATCTACTACAATACATCCTTTTTTTGCTGCAATTGGAGCATATTTTTTTGAAACTTCTCCTCCAGCAGAAAAGATAGCAAAATCATATCCTTTATCAAAAGAGTTTTCTGTTAATTCTTCTACTATATAATCTTTTCCTAAAATAGTAAAAGAGCTTCCTGCTGATTTTTTAGAGGCAAATAGCCCATAGCTTTCGATTGGTAATTTCCTTTCTTCTAAAATTTGCATAACGGCTCTACCAACTAGTCCGGTTGCGCCAACAATGGCAAGTTTATATTTTTTCAAAATAGTTACCTCCTTAAAAGGTATTAATCATAAAGAATATCTTAGTTAAAATATTTCTAATAGTATTTTACTATAGATTATGAAAAAAGAGAAGAAAATGTTAAAAAAATTTATTTTTGATTTTTTTTAAAACTGAAGATTATACTTTATAACTCTTGATTTTATGTTAATGGCTAAGTTGGGACAGGTACACTTTAGCCATTGTTTTAATCATATACAACTCTTGATTTGTAAGTAAGATAAA
>CANPAC010000089.1 GCA_947571975.1 uncultured Clostridium sp.
AGATTTCTTTGCCCCTGCTTTTCAACAATTATTAGACGCAGAAATGGAAACTAAATTAGGATAGACAATTGGGATGTATTAAGCGTATTTTTTAAATTTTCAGAAGAGATAAGAAAAATCATGTATACAACGAATGCAATAGAAAGCTTAAATAGTACATATAAGAGGATTAATCGTAACAGAAATGTATTTCCAACAGATATGTCACTATTAAAAGTTCTATATTTATCGACATTAAAAGCAGAGAAAAAATGGTCAAGAATGATAAGTAAATGGGATTTGTGTTTATCGCAATTTAGGATTATGTATGAAGGCATAATATAGTTTTAAGCCTAAAAAATAGGCTTAAGAAAGAATTTCTTAAGCTCTATTAAATTCACACAACTTTTTCTAAAAGATTGATTTTTTAGAAAAATATAGTTAAAATAAAATTAGTTTTAAAATATTAATTTTTTTCAAGTTATCAATCGGAAGGAAATCCGATTTACACAACTTTTACGATAGTCTCACAAAAAGAATAATTTTTTTACTAATATATAGTTACACGAAATCCCATAAAACTATTACTATCTGATGTAGAAACTCCTTCGCGACAAGAGGCTTGAAGGGAATTGCCATTACTATTATAATTTCCACCTCTTCTACCACATAGATTACTAGAATCACCTGTATTTTCTAATGTATACTCCCATACATTTCCTGCTAAATCATAAATATTTAATACACTATTTCTATCTGTCGCACCTGTTGATAATATAACACTTGTATTTTCTGATTTTTCTATATAATTAGTATCATTCCAATCACCTAATGTACCTTCGCTAGAATTTAAAATAGAATATTTACCTCTTGCAATAGTAAATTTAGAATTCATATAATTTCCCCAATCTGTTGAATTAGACCTTATTTTCTCCTGTCTTTCTTGTCTTGTTAATCCTAATTTACTTTCTTTTTCCGTTATATGTTTTAATACCAAATCCCATTGAATTCCAAACATTAAACTACTTGTTTTGTCTTCTGTTGTAAATCCTTCTGCTAAAGTTTGTGCTTGTTTACATGTAACATTGTTATAAGGGTACATATCTTTTTGTATAACAGCCTGTGGCAATGTATCAACATTTTCATTTCTTGCTGTTTCTATTCCTGTTTCATATCTACCAATATAAAATCCACCTTTTTCATAAATACTTTTATACATTTTATTTTTTAATTCATTATACTTTTGTTCTGTCAATCCATGTTGCTCTTGTGAATACCAAGTATCTAAATATGTATCATCATTTCTAAATATTTTTGTGTAATTTCTTAAATCACTTTCTATATTAGTATAATCTTCACTATTTTCAACTGTTACATACACTGATTTTGGAACTTCTATCCATACATATTCGTCATTTGTTTGCTCATTTTTAATAACTAAACCTTCATCAATTGTAGTTTCTCCTGGCTTTCTAGATACTTGAAATCCTTTTGGAATATAGGCTTCATCACCATTTTTATCTTGATAAGTTCCTTCCGTATCATAAGTAGATGACCAACTTTCTTCTTCGTTTAGATAAAGAGCAATACGGAAACCTATTCGATCATAAATTCCATCGGTTGGATGGTCATATCTGTCAGCAGCTGGATTTTGAGATCCACTTGTAAAAAAACTACCACCTCTAGCAATTCTAGAATTCCCATAAGCCTCCATTGTCCATTCAGCTACATTTCCTGCTAAATCGTATATATTTTTTTGTCTATTTGCAACTATATTAATATCGCTTTCGTAAATTAAATCAACTCCTGTTTTGTGCTCAGGATTAGTTCCGTGTGTTACCTTTTGCTGTTGAATTATAATTATCACTATACCAGCCTTTATTAGCACTATTCTTTACATAAGAATTTTCATCATAATTTCCGTCTCCATAATTACTATCTATAAACTGCATTGCCGCATCCCATTGTATACTATGACATAATGTACTTGTTACATCTCTATATCCTTTTTCATTAGCAAAATCCTTTGATATTTTTACAGCTCCTGTAGATATATCTGTCGTGTTTTTTCCCCAAGGTACATTATTATACACATCTACGTCTTTTTTAACAATAGCATTTCCTGAAGAATCTTTTCCAGTTTCAAATCTTCCAATATAAAATCCGCGATTTGCCTCTACACTCTTTTTCATTGCTTCATATTCTAGTACTTCTGTATCATATCCATTCTCAAATGGTTCTTTATAGTCAGCTGTTAGTTGTTGTGGTGATTTATTATAATATCCAGCTATTCTCTTAAAATTTTTAGGCTCTACTGGTACCCACACAAATTGATTTCCTTGTTTTGTATTTTCTAAATCATCACCTTTTACATCTGAAATGACAATACCAGTATCCTTAGTTTCGCCTACATAGTAAAAACCTTCTGGTATTTTTACATTATCAACATACCTTAAATCAACTGTTGCTAAATCAACATCTTCGGACGTATAATCTGTATAGAAAATCTCATTATCTAATTTAATACCTTCTACATAAAAAATATTATGACTTGTCTCATTTATAATATATAAATCTGTAAAATTCTTTTCTTCTTCCTCTGTCAAACTATTTTTACCCTTAACTTTTTCAAAATCTTTACCATAATTTAATGTTAAATTATCAAGAGCAGATAAATCAATTACAAAAAACTCACCTTCATCTACATTATCACTAATAAGATTAGCATGTTTTATAGCTTCAATATTAGTATAACGTAAGCTAGCTGGAATTTTACCATTTTGTGCATAATAAGAAGAAACTTTATCCCTTAAATTCATAATATCATTCTGCATCTCTTTCAAATTTCCAACTTTTAAATTGTCTCTTGCATTATATATAATAATATTTGTTAGTATTACTAATACTATTACTGCTATAGCTAATGAAACTAAAGAAATACCTTTTGCATTTTTAATCTTGCCTTTTATCATTTGTCTGTTCTCCTTTTCAATTTTATCTTTAGTATTAGTTTACTATTTATTTCATTTAATTTCAAGACTTTTTCCATATTACATTTTAAAAAATATCTAAACTTAATTTTTTTCTAGCAAAGTATATATTTTGTTCTTTTTTTCATAAATTCTATCTTCCTTAATAAAAATCCCCCATAAAACTAGCACAATTAGAAATATAGCGATATTCTCTGCTTGGTATATCGCAATACTTGCTACAAAAGTAAGTAAAATTAAAGTAATAAAAGAAATTCGATTAGTATATTTTTCAGCTTTTATTTTTCCAAAAAACAAATGTAAAATCCCCTTAACAATTCTCCCACCATCTAAAGGATAGATTGGTAATAAATTAAATATAACTAATAATAAATTTGAATATATTACCATAACCCCTCTAAAAACATTTATATTTAATTGTATAGCCATTATAATAATTATTATATTTGTTAATGGTCCTGCTAAAGCTACTAATATCTTTTTTATTTCTAATCGATTTCCGCATTTTTATTTTTTTATTATAATCTTTTGGTGTTAATTTAAAAGAAATAGATACTCCATAAGGCATAATTTCTAATTTTTGAGGTTTCATTCCTAATAACAATCCAGCTAATAAATGTCCTAATTCATGAACAATAGCAAAAAACATTGTCATACTATACACTTCTATTTGCTTAGTAAAATAGAACAATACTATAAAGAGAAATATTTTTAAATCAATCCTAAATCGCATTATATTTACCTCCTCTACAATTCTAAAATACTTTGTGGATCCACCGTTTTTTCAGAAATTCTAATTTCAAAATGTAGATGAGGACCAGTAGAATTGCCGTGTTGAACCAACTTCTGCAATTTCTTGTCCTTGTGTAATTTTATCTCCTTGTTTTACATATAAACTATTACAATGTGCATATATGACACTTACTTCACCAATTTGAATTTTTAAATGCTTCCCGTAATCACCTTCTTCAGAAGCTAAAACCACCTCTCCATCTGTTGCCGATACTATCTTTGTTCCTAAATTACATGCTATATCTGTTCCAGTATGATTTTTAGGAACACTTGCAGTACTGCTTTCTCTATGTCCATATTTAGAACTAATAGTACCTATTACTGGTTTTATAAAAGTTGATGTACTTTTTATTTTCTGAATTTCTTGTTCTTCTTGAGATAAATTTTCTATATTTTCTTGCTGTTGTTCTTCTGCTCCTCCTATTGCTACATTACTTCCCTCTGCATTTTGCTCATTTTCTGGTATTGCTTCTGGTTGTTCTGACTGCTCCTCTTGTTTTTCCCCCTCATTCATCCAATTTACTACACTATTTTTTACCATTTCATACAATTCCGTAAAGTTAGTATCATAAGAAAGTATTTCATTTGCCTTATTAATAAAATCTTCTGAAAATATGTATTGATTATGTTGTATTGCATATACACCTAAATAAATACCTACACAAACTAGTATTTGTATTATCATTTTCCTCAACAATTTCATATCTTTTTTCTCATTTACTGCTACTTTTGCAATTGGTCTTGTCTCTCCTTGCCTTCTTTTTTGATAAATTTCCTCAGCTCGTCTTATTTTTTCTTCTACACTCATTACTCTTTCCATAAAAAACACCTCTTCCTTTGTTTTATCATTCCCTTAATGATATGACCTAAGAAAAGGTTTTATGACTTTATTTAGCTAATTTTTTTGATTTTTACAGCATACAGTTTTACAAGTATAAAGCCAAACGGAAACCTATGATGTCATAGCTAGTAGTCGTATACTTGCAGACACGGCCAGATGCCGGGCAGTCAGAATGAACGTGGGTATAACTACCTCCTCGATGAATTCGAAAGTCGGTATTGCCAGCTTCCATCGTCCATTCCCCTACGTTTCCTCCCATATCATAAATGTTTTTTTGTTTATTTGCAATTACTGTTGGGCTACTACTATAAATTAAATCTATTCCTGTTTTATGATTAGGATTAGTTACTGTGTTTCCCTTTGTTCTTGAATCAAAATTATTTTCATACCATCCTTTATTTGAACTGTCTTTTACATAAGAATTTGCATCATATACTCCATTACTATAATTACTATCCATAAACTGCATTACTGCATCCCATTGTACTCCATAACATAAAGTACTTGTTACATCTGTATATCCTTTAGACTCTGCAAAATCTTTTGATAATTTTACCGCTCCTACTCTTCCACTAGTATTACTTGTTCCTTCTATATCATTCATTGCATTTCCCCAAGGTACATAATTATATACATTCGCTTCTTTTTTTACTACAACATTGTTTCCTTCTTTTCCTGCTTCATATCTTCCTATATAAAATCCCTTATAACTAGTTACATGGTTATACATTTCTTGGTATTCACTTGCTTCATTTTTATAACCACTTGCGTATGGCTCTGTATAGTCTGTTGTTAATGTTTGTACAGCCTTATTATAATATCCTGATATTCTTTCAAATTTATTAGGGTCTACTGGCACCCAAACAAACTGATTTCCTGTATTTTCTGTATCATTTTCTACATCTGAAATTACTAAACCTTCTGATATATCCTCACATCCTGGCACAATTGCAAAATCTTTTGGCACTGTTGCTGTATCTCCATCATTATCTGTATAATTATTTTTTTCAGTTGTTTCCACTTTTTTTCCGACTTCTACAGATATAGTTCCAACTCCTGTTCCATCTCCATCTATTTTTCCATTACTTCCATCTATTACATATTTATTATTTGT
>CANPAC010000090.1 GCA_947571975.1 uncultured Clostridium sp.
AAATCATTTTCTATTTATTAAGATATACCTCACTTACAAATCAAGAGTTGTAGATGATTAAAGCAATGGCTAAAGTGTGCCTGTCCCAACTTAGCCACAGTGAATTGTTATATAGTTATAAAAATAAAATCACTTTCATATACTTAAAATAAAAAGGAATGAAGGTGATTTTTTGTATTATATTCAAGAGGCTGACAAGCCTAAACTGTTATTTAGACTATTTAATATTATACAATTAGAAGGAGATAAGATAATATTACCAATTGATGGTAATAAAAAAATAGAAAGTAAAAAAGCACGAAAACTAGCTAAAAAAACTAAGAAAATATTTGAAAAAACAAAAAGTAAGAAAGTTGTAATAAGTAAAAAAATACTAGAACAAGAAGAATATATAAATCTTTTATACACATATAACTTAGGATTTATAAAAGGATATTGGTTGTTTGAAACTTTATCTAATAAAGCAATAGAATACATACTTGAAAAAAAGAAAAAAAAGAAACAAGAAACTAAAATTACTATATTAGTAAATGACTTATCAGAAACTATATTAGCTATTATAAGGATTTTAGCAAAAGAATATAAGGCAATTAGTATTATAACAAATCATAGAGAAAAATTTAAAAAATTAGAATCACAAATTTTAGAACAAGATGGAATTATGATAACTGTTGGAAATAATAAGAAAAAAGGACTTTCTAAAGCAGAAGTTGTTTTAAATGTTGATTTTCCTTCTGAATTAGTTAACCAATATAATATTTGTGAAAATGCTATAATTATAAATTTAAGAGGAAATGTCAAAATAAATAAAAAAAGATTTAATGGACTAAGTATAAATGATTATGAAATATGTTTTGAAGGACTAGAAGGACTAGATTATGATAAACAAACTAAATATAAAGCATATCAGATTTATGAAGCACAGATAATAAGAAAGCAACCTTATCACGAAATTATCAAGCAGATTGAAAAAGATAAAGTAAAAATTATGAAATTAGTAGGAAACAACATGACAATTTAAACTTAAGGAAGAAAGGAGATAAGGAGTGTACCTAAATCCCTTTTTTCTTTCTTACTATGGGTATAAAGCTGTAAATTCTTAAAAATTTCTAAAAAACCTTTTCTTTTTGGTACAAATATAATATAATGTATTTGTCAAATTATAAGAAATTGGCAAGGGGGTAATAAAATGCCAAACAGTAAAGGAAGAAGCAATTACGAAGATAGACAAAGAAGGTCATATAATCCATATGACCCGAATAGAATACAAGGAAATAAAAAAAGAGTACCAGCCAAGAAGAAAAGACCAACAGGGGCAGGAGGAAGTAGTGTTACAAAAAAAAGACCATCAACTAGTGAAAGTGTAGCTAAAAAAAGGCCAGGTCCTAGCAGCAGTGCTAGTGCTAATAGTAAAAAAAGACCTAATACAAGACCAAATAGTCAAAGACCAACAAATACTACAAAACGACCAGGAATGAGCAAAAAGAAAAAAGGAAACAAAAATAAATTTTCTAATAGGCACCCCAAATTAATGATGACAATAAAAATTATGATTGTTTTATTTCTACTATTGTGTGTAGTTGGAGCAGGAATTATTGCAGGAATCTTTTTTGGATTGTTTGGAGACGACTTTGAAATAAATCAAGCAGACCTAAAAATTGCAGCGGCAAATTCTGTTGTAGTAGACCAAAATGAACAAGTAGTTGCAAATTTAAGTGGAGATGAAAAAAGAAAAATTATAACATTAGAAGAAATGGCAGATTATTTACCAAAAGCTTATGTAGCAATTGAAGACGAAAGATTTTATAAACATAGTGGTGTAGACTTTAAAAGAACAGCAGGAGCTATTGTAAATAAGGTATTTGGAAAAGGCAATTATGGGGGAAGTACAATTACACAACAATTAGTAAAAAATATAACTAAAGATGATGAAACATCAGGAATAGAAGGAATCTTTAGAAAAATAAAAGAATGGGCTAAAGCATTCCAAGTAGAAAGAATGATATCAAAAGAACAAATACTAGAATTATATTTAAATATTCTATTTGTAGGATCAAGCAATTTACATGGAGTAGAATTAGGAGCAGAATATTACTTTGATAAAAGTGCTAAAGAACTAGATTTAGCAGAATGTGCTTTTATGGCAGGTATTAACAGTTCACCAAACTCTTATGATCCATTTGATGAAACAAAAGATAATGCGGAAAAAATTAAAAACAAAACCAAAACAGTATTAGCAAAAATGAAAGAACTTGGATATATTGAAAATCAAGAAGAATATGATACAGCAGTAGCAAAAGTAGATGAAGGGCTACCATTTAAAAAAGGAAAAACAGCAACATCTTCAGGATATTCTTACCATACAGATGCAGCAATTGAACAAGTAATTACACAAGTTATGGAAGAAAAAAATATTTCAAGAGAATTAGCACAAAACTATGTATATAGTAGTGGACTTAAAATTTATTCAACAGTAAATACAGAGATACAAGCAAAAGTAGAAGAAGAAACATTAAAAGATAAATACATAAAAGGTGGTAGAGAAAAGAATAAAGATGGTTCTTTAAAAAATGACCATACACAAGCAGCAATGGTTATAATAGACCATAAAACAGGAAATGTATTAGGTGTTTCAGGAGGATTAGGAGAAAAAACAGGGGCTAACTTAAATAGAGCAACTCAAAGTTTAAGACAACCAGGATCATCAATTAAACCAATTGCTAATGTAGCACCAGGATTACAAGAAAAAATTATTACTGCTGCTACAGTATACAATAATGTACCAACAGATTTTAACGGATATCCACCAAAAAATGAAACAGAACAATATCAAAATAGATTGTTAAACATTCGTGATATTATTGCATATTCACAAAATATACCATCTGTAAAAATTATGAAAGAAGTAACACCAACAAAATCAATTGATTATTTAAGAAACTTTGGTATAACGACTTTATATAAAGAATCAGATGTAGAAAAGGGAAAAGAACATGATGAACATTTATCACTTGCAATTGGAGGAATTACACAAGGAATAAGCCCACTAGAAATGGCAACAGCATATGCAACAATTGCTAATAATGGAGAATATATTGAACCAACATTCTACACAAAAGTAGTAGATTCAGAAGGAAATACAGTATTAACACCAAACCAAGAAAAAAGAAGAGTTATATCAGAACAAAATGCATATATATTACAAACAATTTTACAAGAATCTGTAAAAAGAGGGACTGCAACCTATTGTGCAATATCAGGAATTGATGTGGGTGCTAAAACAGGAACAACAGATGGAAGTAAAGATAGATGGCTTTGTGGATTTACACCATATTATGCCGCATCTTGTTGGTTTGGTTATGACCAACCAGAAGAAGTAAAAGGATTTGGAACCAATCCAGCAGGTCAAATATGGGATGAAGTAATGACATCTATTCATAAAGGATTACCAGGTGCAACATTTACAAAACCAAGTGGCATTGTGGAAGAAACAGTTTGTAAAATGACAGGTTGTATAGCAACAACAGGATGTAGAGATACATACAAAGAGATATTTACATCTGATAACTTACCAGAAAAATGTGAAGGACATGGTTCACAAACTATATGTTCAGAATCAGGAAAAATTGCAACAGAATACTGTTCACAATATGTAGAAACAAAGAGTAGTAACTATGGAGCAACTGTACCCAAAGAAAGATTACAATTATGGAAAACAATTGGTGGGTCAAACACATCAACAGCAGGAAAAATAGATGAGGTTTGTAATATCCATACAAAACCAAAAGAAGTAGAAAAACCAAAACCAGTTGAAAACAATAATAATACTAATACAAATACCAATACAACTAATAATACAACAGTTGAACCACCAAAAGACGACAAAGATAAAAATTCGGCAGGAGGAGAGAATGTCACGCCACCAACACCTACTCCAGACACCAACGAAACTGGAGGAAATGTAATAACCCCATAATATAAAGAGAGATGTGAGGAAAATACTCACATCTCCTATTCAAATAAAAAGAAAGAAGGCAGAAATAGTGGATATTTATTTTTACAATACACTAACAAGGAAAAAGGAAATTTTTAAACCATTGAAAGAAAAAGAAGTAAAAATTTATTCTTGTGGACCAACAGTATATAAAGATGCAACTATTGGAAATATGAGAACAAATTTATTTCAAGATGTTTTAAGAAGAGTTTTACGTTATAATGGATATACAATAAAACATGCTATGAATATTACAGATGTAGGACATTTGGTTTCTGATGGAGATGAAGGAGAAGACAAGATGTTAAAATCAGCAAGAGAAGAAAAGAAAACACCAAAAGAAATTGCAGAGCACTACACAAAATTATTTTTTCAAGATTTAGAAGCGTTAAATATAGAAACACCAGAAATTGTTTGTAAAGCTACAGACCATATTAAAGAAATGTTAGAATATGTAAAAAAATTGATAGAAAATGGATATGCTTATGAAACATCAACTGCTATATATTTTGACATATCAAAACTAGACCAATATCCTATTTTATCTAATGTTAACATAGAAGAACAAAAGGCAGGAGCAAGAGTAGAAGTAGACTTAGAAAAAAGAAATCCTTATGATTTTGCATTATGGATAAAAGCACCCGAAAACCATTTGATGAAATGGGATAGCCCTTGGGGACCAAGTTATCCAGGTTGGCATATTGAATGTTCTAGTATGGGGCAAAAATATTTAGGAGAACAATTTGATATTCATACAGGTGGAATTGACTTAATTCCTACTCATCATGAAAATGAAATTGCTCAAAGTAAAGGAAAATGTGGAAAAATTCCAGCAAATTATTGGATGCATGGAGAATATTTACTAATTGATGGTGGAAAAATGTCAAAAAGTTTAGGAAATGTCTATTTATTAAAAGATATTATTGAAAAAGGATATGACCCATTGGTATATAGATTATTTAGCTATTCTAGCCATTATAAAAATAAATTAAACTTTACTTGGGAAGGAATTGAAGCAGCAGCTAAATCATTAGAAAGATTAAAAAATGGATATCAAACACATTTAAAAGGTAAAGAAGAAATAGAAGACAATGTAATACAAGAATTCGAAAAAAGATTCCATCAAGCAATTAATGATGATTTAAATATGCCACTTGCGATGGGAGTTGTTTGGGAAGTAGTAAGACAAGAAAAAAAATCTGCTAAATTCGCTAATTTGCTAGCTAAATTTGATACTGTTTTAGGATTGAAAATGAAAGAACCTTTAGAAAAATTGAAAGAGGAATTACCTAAAAGTATATTAGATTTAGTAGAACAAAGAAAGCAAGCAAGAAATAATAAGGACTGGGCTAAGTCTGATGAATTAAGAGATGTTATTCAAAGTAAAGGTTATATAGTAAAAGACACGAAAGATGGAATGGAAATTTCTATTTTATGTTAATGGATAAGTTGGGACAGGTACAACTTGACCATTAATATAAATGATATTATCTCTACAACTCTTGATTTGTAAGTAAGGTATATCTTAATAAATAGCAAATGATTTA
>CANPAC010000091.1 GCA_947571975.1 uncultured Clostridium sp.
TGTGCCTGTCCCAACTTAGCCATCAACATAAAATCAAGAGTTGTGGAGAATAAAAAAATAATATATTATACATTCATTTGCAAAAACTCGAAACTTGAAATTAATATGTGTATTGACTTTTGTATCTTTTGATTATATACTATAGACAAAATTCTAAATAGAAAGGGGTTTTTGAAATGGGGAGCAAACGGCAAAAACTAACTCGGAGGCAAAAAAAAGCTTTTAAAAAGCAGCTTTTGCAGCAACAAAAAGAAAGTGAAACCGTTTCAGCTTATTTTGAAACAAGCAAATTAACGTTACAGGATTATTCTTCTGTTTCGGACGACAATTATACGGTTTATCGTATAATGTACTCAAGTGAAAAAATCGGATACCTGGGAATACGAAAAAATGGCAAATTCAAACTTAATATTGTAAAAAAAGAAAACGTTGGTGAAAGTGCTAACGAAAATGTTATCGAAGATGATGTCATTCATTTTTCAGAGCTGTATATCAGCACTCAATTAGGTTTACGGCCTATCAACGTAACTAGGAATATCTAAAATCGACTTAACAAAGTGGGAGACTATTTTGATATTTTAAATAGTCTCCCTTTTTGTGGGATTTAGACATGTTCCTTAAAATCCCTATTTTTAAATTCATTTATTCTTCAAAAAATTTTTTAAAGTCTTTTTCATTAATTTTTTCTTTTTGCAATAGTGTTTGCGCTATTTGGTCTAGTTTATCTCTATGTTGATTTAATAAAATTTGTGCATCATTGTAAGCTGTATCTATTAATGTTTTTACCTCTTGTCCTATTTTATCTCCTATATTTTCTCCAAACATTTGCATTTCGTATGGTTCTTTTCCTTGGAAATCAATAGGTCCTAATGTATCACTCATACCATATTTTGTTACCATATCTCTAGCTATTTTTGTTGCTACTTCAATATCATTGCTTGCCCCTGTTGATATATCATCTAATACTAATTTTTCTGCTGCTCTTCCCCCTAGTAATCCAATCAATTTTTCTTGCATTTCTGTTTTTGATATATAATATTTATCTTCATCTGATTTATACATTGTATATCCACCAGCAACTCCTCTTGGAATAATAGATACTTCTTTAACATCAGTTTGTGTTGGTAAATATCTACTAACTACGGCATGTCCTGCTTCATGGTATGCTGTTAATTTTTTGTCTTTTTCTGAATATACTCTTGTACGTTTTTCTATTCCTACTGTTACTTTTTTTACAGCTTCTTCAATGTCTTCATTCTTAATTGCTTCATGATTGTTTTTAGTTGCTATGATTGCTGCTTCGTTTAAAATATTTGCTAACTCTGCTCCTGTAAATCCTGCTGTGTCTTCTGCTATACTTTCTAAGTCTACATTATTTGCTAATTGTTTGTCTTTAGAATGTATTTTTAATATTTCAATTCTTCCTTTTAAATCAGGTGTTGGAATAGTTATTTGTCTGTCAAATCTTCCTGGTCTTAGTAAAGCTTTGTCTAGCATTTCTGGTCTATTAGTTGCAGCTAACACAATAATTGTTTCTTCTGAACTAAATCCATCCATTTCAACTAATAATTGGTTTAATGTTTGATTGTTTTCTGTTTCTGCTCCACTATTTGAGGTTCTTCTTGAACCAATTGCGTCTATTTCATCTATAAATACGATACAAGGTGATAGTTTTCTTGCTTTTTCGAATAATTTTCTAACACGAGATGCTCCTAATCCTGCGAACATTTCTATAAATTCAGATCCACTCATAGAAATAAATGGTACATCCGCTTCTCCCGCAATTGCTTTAGCTATTAATGTTTTACCTGTTCCTGGTTTCCCATATAATAACACACCTTTAGGAATTTTAGCTCCCATTTGAGTAAATTTTTCTGGTTTCTTTAAAAATTCTACAATTTCTACTAGTTCTTCTTTTTCCTCGTCTAATCCTGCTACATCGTCAAATTTTATCTTTGTTTTTCTTTCTGTGTCATCATATACTTTTCCTTTTTCTCCTAAGCCTTGCATTTTAAAAATCATAATAAATAAAGCAAGCATGATTAATGTTGGTAAAAATGATATTACAAATGCTGGTATTTGTGCTAATACACTTTTAGGTTTTTGTGTCAATTCAATTTCATTTCCTTCTGCTACTTTTTGTTGTACTAATCCTATAAAGCTTTCTGTATTAGGAACAATAGACGTTTTTTCTTCTTCTACATTTTTTTGTTTTACTTTAACTGTAGTACTTCCTACTGTCATTTCAATTTTTTCTATATTTCCATAAGATAATTCTTTGATTAAGTCTGTATATGCTAATGTTTTTTCTTCTTCTTTTTCCTTGTCTTTTACAAGAAAAATTGTCATTCCTGTTAGCAAAATTACTAATATAATTAAACTTGCTAAAGATATCCAAAATTTTTTATCTTTTTTCTTGTTAGTATCTTTCTTTTTACTCAATTTCTTACACTACCTTTCTTTTTTAAGCGTTTGAACCTTGTGGTTCTTCTCCATTTTCAGAATCTTTTTCTTCTTTTTTTTCTTTATCTTGTTTTTCCTTTTTTTGTTGTTCTTTTTTCTCTTGTTCCCTTTTTTCTTTTTCTTCTTTTTCTTGCATTTCTTTTCTTACTATTTCTTGTGCTTCAGCAATTTTAGTTAATTCTATTTGTTGTTTTACAAATTCTGTTTTTAATAAGAATATTGCTGCTACTAAATAAATTGCTGCTACTGCTGTATACATTACTTCAAAATATTCCATTTTAAAATATGTAAATATATTTACAATCATATACAACATATTTAAGAAAATAGATAAGGTTAACGCATATATTGACATATTAAATACTGCTAAGTATCTCATTCTAATTCGTGCTACCCATGTTGTTAAATATCCAAATAGACTCAATAGTAGAGCATTCGATATTGTTGATAATAAATACATTATAAAGCTGTAAATAAATAATGTTATAAATATGCTAACATATAGTGTTATTATTTGTGAACTATTTGCAAAATTTATTACTACTTCTTTATCAAATTCATAGACTCCCATAGGTTCTAATAATTCTTTATAGTTGTAATTTATCGTCCCAGCTATGCCTCCAGTTTTTAAAATAACCTTGTCTTTTAAAACAATCATTCCATTTCCTGCTTGGTTAATTTCATTAATGTATTGGTTTATTTGTTGTTCTTCTTCTGTTTTTGTATCAATAACTACTCTTCCTACATAAGAATCGTCTTCTGATATTGTTAGTCTATTTTCAGAGGTTACATCTAATATTCCATCTTGATAAGAAAATTCTGGAAATTCATTTTTTAAATATTCAATTCCTTCTTGTACAATTTGATAAGCTTGGTACATCATTCCTAAACAAAGAACAATGGCAAATATTGCTACTATTTTACAGATATATCCAAATGCTGTTATAAATCCTTCTGCTGCTAAATCTGGATATTTTTCAATTTTAGTAATTGATTGCCATACTTTTCGAAAAAAACCTGCTTTTACTTTTTCCTCATTCATTACCTGTACTCCCTTCTTATTCCTGAATCTACAAATTTTGTGTTTACTTTAAAAATTGCTTTATCTCCTATCTTAATTTCCTTTTTATCAATATCACATATTACGTGATAAGTTCCTATCCTTCCTAAAATTTTGCAATTACTACCTTTAATGTTTACATATTTGTCTTGTTTTTTGAAAAATGATTTTATGCTTTCTGCTAAATATCTCATTTTATCAATTGTTCTAAACATGTCCTTATCATTTTTAACATTTACGCTATCCATATAACCACATGGAATGATTGCTACTTTCATTACTTTAGGAGTTGTATAAATGTTAGAATACCCTATATTAAATCCTTTTGGAAGTTCTTTTATTTCAGTAACTTCTGATTCTAGATGTGCAATCTTTTTTAAACCTATGGTATTTGTTGATGATATTCTGCCTAAAAATGCTGAACCAATTCTAACTGCATTTAAGTGCATGTTTGGAAATTTTAAAAAGGCTGATGAATTGCAAATGTGTAACATTCCTGTTTGAATTTCGTTCATTTTTAAAACTTCAATACAGTTAATAAATCTTTCGAATTGCTTTTTTGTGTATTTATCATCATAAAAGCTTGTTGAAAAATGTGAAAAAGTTCCTTCTATTTCAATGTTTTTCATGTTTTTTAAAGTTTCTATCATTTCGTCTCTGTTGCTATAAATAAAACCATATCTTCCAAAACCTGTATCAATTTTCAAATGTACTTTTATTTTTTTATTTTTTTCTTCTCCTATTTTATCTGCTATTTCTATATCTTCTTTTGAGCCAATTGTTATTATAATGTTATTTTCAACTAAAGTTTCCACATCTTGTTTAATTGCTGTGGATGATAACATCAAAATTTGTTCTTTTATTCCTGATTTTCTTAATTTTAAGGCTTCTTCTATTGTTGCTACTGCAAAAAATGAAATTCCATTATCTATTAAAAATTTAGTATATTCTACAATTCCTAATCCATAACCGTTTGCTTTTACTACTGCTATTATTTTTACAGGATTCCCATTGTCATCCTTTCCTGTTTGATTAGCAAATTTCTTTATTTGTTCTATATTATGCCTTAAATCTTCTTTTTCTATTACTAAAGTACTCAAAAACTTTTTCCTCCATTTTGTGTATTTATTTTAGTTTCATTTTTATTTGTCTAAGTGTTCTAAATGCTTTTTCTGAAAAACGATATAGTTTGTATGTTATAGGCTTAAATGGCATGTACACCTCTCCAATAAATTCTGTAAATGTAGCTCCAAATCCTTGTTTAAATCGATATAATCCATATTGTGGATGGTTTTCGTCTACTACTCCTGATACTCCTCTAAAGTCGTATATTTCGTCTTTTCTCTGGATTGCCATTTTTATCATTTCCCATTGTAACAAATAGTTTGGCATTAAGTTACGGTGTTCGTTACTGCTTGCTCCATATAAGTACCATGTCTTGTTTCCATAGAATATTGGTATTACTCCTGATATTGGTTTTCCTTCATAATAAGCCATTAAAACTTTCATGTGTTCTGGTCCTAAACAATCATACATTTTTTCAAAATATTCTAATGGTCTTATTATAAATCCATCTCTTGCTCCTGTTTCTATCATAATTTTATGGAAGTCTTTTAAGTCTTCTTTGTTTCCATCTTTTATAGTTACACCTTTTTTAGTTGCTAGACGAATATTATATCTCCATTTTTGTTTAAATCCTGCTAATATTTCTTCTTCTGTTTTGTCTTTGATGTCTAGTCTAAATACGTATCTTGGCTGAATTTCGTCTTTGAAATCTTTTGCATCATCTTTAATTCTATATCCTAAATTTGTTACTACATTTCTAAATTCTTGGTCATCACTTACTATGTCTGGTTCTATTCTTAATACTATTGCTTTATATTTTTTTGCTAATTCTTTTGCTCCATCTGTTAGTTGTTTCATTACTTCTAGGTTGTTTATATAAAATAATGGTCATATTTATTAGTAAATGATATTTACTAAAATTTGAATTT
>CANPAC010000092.1 GCA_947571975.1 uncultured Clostridium sp.
ATATAAATCATTTGCTATTTATTAAGATATACCTTACTTACAAATCAAGAGTTGTGGAGAATAAAACAATAATATATTTTTCAATAAATTGTAACGTGTTTTTTTATAAATGTTACATAAATTATTGACAAAATGTCTATTTTTTGCTATAATTAGTTATAGTGTTGTAACATAAGAAAAGCTATGGATTAAGAAACATAGAAATGGGGGAGAAATAGATGGATACTATACAGGGCAAACACTTTAGTATAACAGATCCAGAAGGAGTAAAAACAGTAATATATCAAATAAACAAAACAGAAAAAGAATTTGAAAAAGATTCACCTAAGTTCACAGTTGAAAGATTAGAATATACTGAAGAATTGGTTGGAAAATTAAACAAAAAGACTTTCTATGTGGACACGCCAAAAAAAGAAGGGAATCAATTAGTTATTTTGTCATTTGGAACAGATAAAGTAATTATCAATAATGGTCTTTTAGATGAGGACAGATTAAGAGTTACTAAAAAGCCATTACCTTACAAGTTTCAAACATTATACTCAGAAAAAAAGGAAGAATACAAAGATGTAAATTATACACCTAATTTGAAAAGACCAATTTCAATTATAGACTCAGAAACCGCAGAGGAAGTCAAACCAACACTCTATTTTGACGAAAATACAAATGAAGTAAAAGGAAAATGTAAATTGCAACCATACAAATCTTATTTTGTATTTGAAATAAGAGAGGAAAATGGTGAAGTTAATTTGGTAGGTGGAACACCTAGAATTACAGATTAATTAAGGAGGAGTAGAAATGAAGTTAGAATTTCCAACAGAAAGAAGTTTTAAACGTGCACTTTCAAAAAGAAAGGAAGATTACGAATTAGAAATATTCTATGATGAAACTAACAAAGCAAAAAATGACAGAAACAAAAATGAGGATATGGACAGATAAGTAACACAAAAGAGTAGGTGATTTTGATGAATTACAAAATAGAAGGAGCAATCCGAAGAAATAGAAAGAATTTTATAATATTTGCAATACTATGGATATTTATAGCCATAGTATTTGTTTCGCCATTTGCCTATAGTTCGTACTTAGCAGGAATAGATGGTAAAATGAATTTAGAAGTATTTTTCGTAACATTTGGAGAATCAATAGGAAATCCATTTGGAACACTAGGAAAGGTATTTGCAGAAGGAGCAGCTGGAACATATTTTTCTACATTATTAGTAGTAACTATATTTTATGCAGTATTTTTCTTTATTGGATTTGTAAGAAGTGCACCAAAAAACGAATATTCAGACATAGAACATGGATCTAGTGATTGGAGCCAACGAGGAGAACAATATCAAATATTAGATAGAAATAAAGGAATTATACTAGCAGAAGATAATTATTTACCAGTTGACAAACGAGGAAATGTCAATGTACTAGTAGTAGGACGGTTCAGGATCTGGTAAATCAGCATCTTATTCAATACCAAATGCTTATCAATGTTTAGGTTCTTATATTTTTACAGACCCAAAAGGAGAACTATATGACAGAACAGCGGGGTACTTAAAGGAACAAGGTTATGAAATAAAAGTATTAAACTTAGTAAGACCGCAATATAGTGATGGATATAATCCATTAATGCATATATCATCAGAATTAGATGTTGACGTTATTGCAAATACTGTAGTAAAAGGACAAAAATCAGAAGGTGGATCAAATGATCCTTACTGGGATGACATGGCGGAAATGTTACTAAAATCGTTAATTTATTATTTGATTGCTACTAGACCAGAAGAAGAACAAAACTTAGCAAGTTGTGCGGAATTAGTAAGAGCTGCTAATAACAAAGGTGGAAGTAACTTATTAACTGAATTAATTAGCCAATTGCCATATGATCATCCAGCAAGAATGTATTATAAATCTATTGAAATTGCACCAGAAAAAACTTATGGTTCAATCCTAAGTTCATTACAATCAAAACTTGGAAAATTTGACTCAAAAGAAATAGCAGAATTAACATCAACAGACACAATAGATTTTGAAGAAATTGGAAACAAAAAAACAGCTGTATATGTTATATCATCTGATACACACACAGCATATGACTTCTTGTTAACGATATTCTTTTCACAAATGATTCAACAATTATATGATTATGCAGACCAAAATGGAGGAGCATTAAAAGAGCAAACTTTCTTTATCTTAGACGAGTTCGCAAATATCGGAAAAATACCAGACTTTGACAAGAAAATATCAACATCAAGAAGTAGAAAAATATCATTTAGTGTTATTCTACAAAATATAGATCAATTAGAAGCAGTTTATGAAAAATCTTATGAAACTATTATGGGTAACTGCGATACACATGTATTTTTAGGAAGTAACTCTTATAAAACAGTAGAGTATTTTTCAAAAGCTTTAGGAGAAAAGACAATAGAAAGAGACAGTGTATCTATTAATAGAGATAGGCAAAACTGGAAGACTGGAAAGTCTGTATCAGACCAAGTTATGGCAAGAGCATTAATGACACCTGACGAATTACGTAGAATGGATAATGACCAATGTATTATTTACGAAAAAGGAATTAAGCCTGTGAAAGCTCAAAAATTCTATTATTTCAAACATCCTATGGCAAAGAAAATGGCACCATTTGAGATTAGTCATAATGATATTGGAGAAAAGGATAGAGGTACATGGAGAAAATATAATCCATACAATCCATATGTTGAAGAAAAAGACAATAAAGCGGTAGAAGATTTGAATATAGAATCTTTAGATGATTTATTTAATGATGAACCACAACCAATAAAAAAAGAAGATATAGAAAAAGAAAAAATAGAAATGTCAGCATTAAAGGCAGTCAAGCCAGAAGAAGTAAAAATAGAAGCATTAGAAGAAAAAAAAGAACCAGTATTAACAAAGCAAGCATCAGCACCAACACTAGACTTAAATGACTTTGAGGACACAGCGCCAATGCTACCACAAGATGATGTAGATGAAGATATTTATGATTTACAAAAAGAATTAGAAGCTAAGTTTGATGAATTATTTGGACCAATTGATGAAGATTAGAAGATAGGGATGCCCGAAGTGATTTAGGACGTCCCTTAAAATTTTCTTTTATGAATTTTAAACAAAAGGCCTAAATTACTTTTAAATTTTAACTTTTTTAAGATGAAGGTATAATATATAATTTTTTCACACTTTGTGTGTCGCAATCTACAAAATTAATGTTCTATTCGTAGATTGCTCCAATCGCTATTGCTCTGATCGTTTAATCGCTTACGCAGTGTTTCGAAAATTATATATTATACCTTCATCTTAAAAAAGTTAAAACTTAAATAAATCACTTAGTTGATTAAAAGAAAAAAATATAGTAGAATAAACTTCAAGAAAAAGAAGGTGAAAAAATGAAATTTGTGCACATAGCAGATATGCACTTTGATAGCCCTTTTGTTAATCTATCAGATAAAGATATATTAGGAAATATGCGAAGGTTGCAACAAAGAAAAGTATTCAAAAAAGTAATTGAATACATTAAACAAGAAAATATAGAATATTTATTTATTTCAGGAGATTTATATGAACATAAATATATAAAACAATCTACTATTGAATATATTAACAATTTATTCAAAGAAATTTTAAGCACACAAATATTTATAGCACCAGGGAACCATGACCCATACATAAAAAGTTCATATTACAATCAATTTAATTGGAGCGAAAATGTAACTATATTTAATTCTAAAATAAAAAGAATAGAAAATCATGATGTAGATATTTATGGATATGGATTTGATGAATTTTATTGTACAGATTGCGGAATAGAAAATTTGCAAATAATTAATAGAAATAAAATTAACATATTTGTTATTCATGGAACAGTAGATGGAGCTTCTATTGAGGAAAAACAATACAATTCTATGTCAAGAAAAACCCTAAAAGAAAAGCAATTTGATTATATTGCTTGTGGTCATATTCATAAGCCTGATTATAGTACAAATATAGTGTATCCAGGTTCAACAATTTCACTAGGATTTGATGAACTAGGGGAACATGGGATGATAGTAGGAAATATTGAAAATCATAATTTAAATGTACAGTTTATTTCATTAGATGAAGAAAAATTTAAAGAGCAAGAAATTGATGTAACAAATATTTTATCAAAAGAAGATTTAATAGAAAAGATAAATCAACAATCAATTGCAAACAATGAATATATTAAAGTGATTTTAGTAGGAAATCGTAATTTTGAGATTAATAAATATGACTTATTAAAATATATAGAGAATGAAAGAATTATAAAGATAAAAGACCAAACCAAAATAGCATATAATATAAATCAAATAGTAAATGAGAATACATTAAAAGGTCTATTTGCTAGGGAAATGGCAGAAAAGCTTGAATATGAAGAAACAGAAGAAGGGAAAATAATTATAGAAAAAGCAATTGAAATAGGATTAGAAGCATTATCATAAGTGGAGGAAAATGTTTTGAAAATTAATCAATTAAAAATAAATGGATATGGAAAGTTAAAAGAAAAGGAAATAGAATTTGACAACTATATTAATATTGTACAAGGAAAAAACGAATCTGGAAAGTCTACATTACTAAGTTTTATTGTGAATTCTCTTTATGGTATTTCAAGAAATAAAGATGGAAAAGAAATATCAGACTTTGAAAAATATACACCATGGATAGGAGAAGAATTTTCGGGAAAATTAAAATATGAATTAGATAATAAAGAAAAGTTTGAAATATTTAGAGATTTTAAAAAGAAAAATCCAAAAATATTTAATGAAAAATTAGAAGATATTTCTAAAGAATTTAATATAGATAAAAATGAAGGAAATCAATTTTTTTATGAGCAAACGAAAGTAGAAAAAGAATTATTTTTATCAACTATAGTAGTAAATCAACAAGAAGTTGAATTAGAAAAACAAAAACAAAATGTATTAATACAAAAAATAGCAAATTTAGTAGGGACAGGGGAAGATAAAGTATCTTACAAAAAAGCAATTGATAGAATTAATAGACGTATATTAGAAGAAATAGGAACCGAAAAGTCTAGAGAAAAGCCAATTAATATAATTACTAGAGAAATTGAAATGCTAGAAAAATGCAAAAATGAGTTACAAGAAAATGTGAATACAAAGTATGAAATTGAGAAAAACTCAAATTACATAAATGAAGAAATAAATGAATTGCAAAGGCAAAAAAGAATGTTACAGGAAAGAAAACTACATCAAGAAAATACAAGATTAGAAAGAGAAAAAGTAAATATAAAAATAAATTTACAACAAGAAAATAATGAAAAAATAGATAATATAAAAAATAGAATAAGTAAAATATATGAAGAAAATAAAGGCACTTTTGAAAAAGAAAAAAATTTGAAAAATCAAAAAAATAAATTAAACCAAAAAATGATAATTATTATAATAAGTATTATTTTAATAAATATTTTACAGTGGATAATTATAAAAAATAAATTTATAAAT
>CANPAC010000093.1 GCA_947571975.1 uncultured Clostridium sp.
TTATATAAATCATTTGCTATTTATTAAGATATACCTCACTTACAAATCAAGAGTTATAAATGCTAAGATTATTAAGTAAATTGTAATAATCTTATTTTATAAAACCCTCTTTATTTTCAAATATTCTTTTAACGCTGATTGTAATACTTTTGAAAAATTAACATCTTGTGCTTCTGCTAACTTGTTTAGCCATTGCGGAATAGTTAATGTTTTTTTTACTGCCTGTTCTTCCATTTCATTTCTTACTAAAGGCATCCATACACTCACATTCACTGTCTTTTCATTTTCAGAACATTTTATTTTTTCTAACGGTGTACTTTTAGGTATTTCAATTCCTTCTTCTTCTCTATTATATAAAACTAATTCTAAAACTTCTTTTGCATTTTTAATTGCTTCTTCTGTAGTATTTGCACAAGAAATGGCTTCTTCTAAATCTGGAAATCGTATATTTATACCATCACTTTCATAATCAAAAATAGCTACAAATTCATAACTTTCTCTTTTCTTCACAACAGTTTCCTCCTTTAAAATTTTAACCCTGATTGTTTCTCAATATTTTTTAATGTTTCTACTGGTATAGTTTTTTTACTTGTTGAAATAACTACAATTTTTTCTTCTCCTTCCTTTGTATATATATGATGACTACCTCTTATCCTTTTTTCAGTCCATCCTTCTTTTAGTAAAATTTTTATAATGCTTTTTGCTTTATATTTTTTCATATTTATTAGTTGCCTCCTTATTATTTTACACGTATTTTTTATACGTGTCAAGTTTTTTATAAAAAAAGCTAAATAAACAACATGAAATAGCTTCCATATCATTTATTTAGCCCCGTTCTAAATAAATTTTATTATTTTATTCTTCTTCGTCCTCGTCATCTTCGCTACTTGGTAATTCTTCACCAAGGCTTTGTTCAAAAGCTTTCGCAAAATCTTCTCTTACTTTTGCTTCAACTTCTTCTAATATATCTGGATTATCTTTTAAATATTTCTTAACGTTTTCTCTACCTTGACCAATTCTTTCTCCATTATAACTAAACCATGAGCCAGCCTTTTCTATAATGTCTAAGTTAACAGCCATATCTAAAATATTACCAGCTTTTGAAATACCTTCTCCATAAACTACATCAAATTCAGCTTCTCTGAAAGGTGGTGCTACTTTGTTTTTTACAACTTTAACACGTACACGATTACCTTTAAATTCACCATCTTGTTTAATGTTTTCTATTTTTCTAATATCCATTCTGACAGATGCATAGAATTTTAAAGCTCTACCTCCTGTTGTTGTTTCTGGATTTCCAAACATAACTCCTATTTTTTCTCTTAATTGGTTTATGAAAATTAAAACTGTTTTTGTTTTGTTTAATGCTCCCGCTAATTTTCTTAAAGCTTGTGACATTAATCTTGCTTGAAGTCCCATATGAGAATCGCCCATATCTCCATCAATTTCAGCTTTTGGAACTAATGCTGCTACAGAGTCAACAACAATAACATCTAAAGCTCCACTTCTTACTAAACTTTCTGTAATTTCTAGTGCTTGTTCACCTGTATCTGGTTGTGATACTATTAAATTATCTATATCAACACCTAATTTTTTAGCATAAACTGGGTCTAAAGCATGTTCTGCATCTATAAACGCTGCTTCTCCTCCCATTTTTTGTGCTTCTGCTACTACATGTAATGCTAAAGTAGTTTTACCAGAAGATTCTGGTCCATAAACTTCTATAATTCTGCCTCGTGGAACTCCTCCTATACCTAGTGCAATGTCAAGACTTAATGCTCCTGTTGGTATTGCTTCTATTTCCATTGCCTTAAATTCTCCGAAGTTTCATAACTGATCCTTTACCAAATTGTTTTTCTATTTGACTCATTGCCATTTCTAGTGCTTTTCTTTTTTCTGTATTTTCTCCCATTTGTTTTTCCTCCTTATTATTTTAAACTTTTGTTTGGTATTTTTATTATATACCAAAAATATGTTTTGTCAATACTTTTTCTCAAATTTTTTCATTTTATTGTCATAATCTAACTTAAATTTTATTATATATTTATTTTTATGTTGAAATATTAATATTTTGAAGATAAAGACCTATAGGTAGACCTGTGATATGTTTTTATCAAAAAATATTAATATTTCAATATTTTACTATTAAAATTTATTTATACCATCCCTCTATTCCATAGAATTGATAGAACCAGTTTGGATTAATTTCGCCTACTAAACCTGAGTTGTAAGCTACTGTATATTTATTATTATACAAACTAATATAAGGTATATCTGTTTTATAAATTTCATCTAATTTATTGTATTTTTCTTTTAAAACATTTTCTTCTGTTGTATTTTTAACCTCATTCATAATTGCTTTAACTTCATCATTTTCATAATTAGCAATATTAATATCTCCAAAATAGGTAGAAAGATTAGGTGATGGAGAAAGTGTCATACTACATAAAGCAATATCATAGTTTCTACTATTTATACTATTATTATACTGATCATTTGAAGCTTGTACAATATTAATTGCAATTCCTTGTGCCTGCAATTGTTGTTTAATATTTTCAGCAACAGCTAACTTTGAGCTATCATTAGCTCTTACTAATAAATTTAACGCTAATCTTTGTGTTTTATAGTTTTCTGTTTTTTGCCAACTATTTGAACGAAAAAACCATCCATTGTCTGTCAAAACCTGTTTTGCCTGTTCTAAATTATAACTATTACTCCCATCTTGATTTTGCCATAACCAACTGCCATAATCTAATGGAAAGTTACTTGTAAAGCATTTATTGTTAAATACACTTGAAACTATATTTTCCTTATCAATTGAATATGCTATAGCTTTTCTTACTTCTTGCCTAGATAAAAATGAATTTTTCATATTAAATGATAAAAAGGTATGTTCTCTTCCTTTCATTTCTTTTGAACTATATCCAATTGTTCCTATATATTCTTGCAAATTGTCATTTGTTGTTGAAATCAAGTCAACATTTCCTATCTTAAAACTATTGTATAATTCACCAACAGAAGAATATAAATTAACTGTAATTTTTTCGATAGTTAAATTTGTTTTCTTGTTCCACCATCCAGAATTTTTTTCTAGTATAATATAAGAAGGCTCTACTTGTGAAATCTTATATCTTCCTGTTCCTACTGGTGATTTATTCTTTTCTGAATTTGTAAAATCTTCATTTTCATAATAATCCTTTGACATAATAGGAAAAGTTAATTGATATTCATAAAAAGGTATCTCTCTATCTAAATTGATTTTTACTGTATAGTCATCTACAATATCAACACTTGTTACATATTGCACATTATAAGAATAAATAGAAGATATTTCTTTTAGACGGTCAATTGTAAATCTAACATCTTCAGCAGTAAATCTTTGACCTTGTGTCCATTTTACATTTTCTCTTAACTTTATTAAATAAGAATTATCACTTTGTTTTGCCCATTCGGTTGCTAATGCTGGCTCTGCCTTGTATTCGGCTGTTAAAGTAACTAATGGTTCATAAATCAATTTTGAAATATCTTGTACATTTTTATTATTACTAAGAATTGGATTCATACTATCTAAGCCGTGCAATTCCTAAAGTTATTTCTGTATTTTTTTCTTGTTCTCTTGTCTCATATGCTAATTCTTGTTGCTTTACTTCCTCTTCTTCTCTAATTTTAAAAATAGCAAAAATTAAAATAGCAACAATAAAAATAATAAAAACATATTTAATCCAATTTGATTTCATATTCCACCTCTATTCTTTTGCTATCATACCTTAATTTGAAGTATTTTTCAAGTAATTTTAAACATTTTATTTAAAAACCTAAAAAGAAACTAAGATTTTTTCAAACTTCGCATTTGATAATAAATCTTAGCTTCCCTTTCTTAAGTATTAAAATATAATCTCTTAAAATTATACTCTTGATTCAACTATTAACTTGATACCAGTTCTGTCTTCTCCTTCTACTTCAACTTCCGCAAATGCTGGTATACAAACTAGGTCTACCCCTGCTGGTGCAACAAATCCTCTTGCGATTGCCACTGCCTTTACTGCTTGGTTTAGTGCTCCTGCTCCAATTGCTTGCATTTCTGCTTTACTTGATTCTTTTACTAATCCAGCAATTGCTCCTGCTACTGAATTAGGATTTGATTTTGATGAAATTTTTAAAACTTCCATTTTTCTTTTGCCTCCTATAATTTTTATTTTTGTTGCAACTTTTACGATTGTTATTTTACATTATATGGAAATAAATGTAAAGTCTTTTCTGGAATTTTTTAGGAGATTTCATCGCAATTTTTTTACCTTTTCGACAGCTATCGACACCCATTTTATAAGTATAACCTTTTTATACTTTTTACTTTATTATTCGTATCATCAACATTAAATACAACACCATTAAAAATACATTCACCTGTTGCAATTTTATATCTTTCTGGTAAAGTTGTTTCAAATCTTTTTAATGAAGCCTCTATATCCATTCCTATTACAGAATGTTTTGGCCCTGTCATTCCAATATCTGTTATATATCCTGTTCCTTTTGGTAATATTTTTTCATCAGCTGTTTGTACATGTGTATGTGTTCCAAATACAGCAGTTACAGTTCCATCTAAATAATATCCCATTGCTATTTTTTCAGCTGTTGCCTCTGCATGAAAATCCACAAAAATCATATCAACTTTATTATGTATTTCTTCTATTATTTCCTTGGCTTTTAAGAATGGATTTTCTGTAAGTATATTAATATCTACCCTTCCAATCAAATTGATAACTGCTATTTTTTTGTTTTGACATTCATAAATGTTATATCCCTTTCCTACTACACCTTTTGGATAATTTGCAGGTCTTATTAATTGAGGATGGTCAATAAACTTGAAAATATCTTTTTTCCCCCATGTATGATTTCCCATTGTAATAACATCTACATTTAATGCTAATATATCATTGAAATTTTGTGTTGTTATTCCCATTCCTTCTGCTGAATTCTCTCCATTTACTATAACAAAATCTATTTCTTCTTTTTGTTTTATACTAGTTATTCTTTTTTTTAGCTCTTTTATTCCACTTGAACCAATTAAGTCTCCTACTGCTAAAATTTTCATTTTTACCCTTCTTTCTTTTCTATTTTTCTTTATCATACTATATTCAGAAAAATAAAGCAAGCCAGAAAAAATTATAATTCCATATGGCTAAAGCTACAGTTCACTTAAAATACAGTATGATTTAATCCTTACAACTCTTGATTTGTATGGCTGATTATTAAAAAATAGACAAATGAATTTATAT
>CANPAC010000094.1 GCA_947571975.1 uncultured Clostridium sp.
AAGTTGGTGTTTTTTTGCAATTTTCTGCTTTCTCAAAAAACTGTCGGGTAATAAGCCCCAAGTATTTGTTTACATTCATTGTGATTTTTCAAAGTTTAATTTTTTAATAAATTCCCCTTATTTATACAACACAAAATAAAAAAAGTTACTTTAACAGAGATTTAAGGAACGTATATCGCCCCTTAATCCCTATTTTTTCCTATCTATGAATTTCAAACATGTCCTTACCTTCTCCACAAACAGGACAAACCCAGGTCTCTGGTAAATCTTCAAACTCCGTTCCTGGCTTTATTCCAGCCTTTTCATTACCTGATTTTGGATTATAAATATATTTACATTCTACACATTCATATCTTTGTGATTCAAACTTTTCTGTTTGAAAGTTTTTATAGCCTAGTCCTAATGCAACCATTACCATAAGTACAAAAGATAATGCTTTCCAAATACCACTTTCTAACATGATAATAGCAAATATTCCAAAAGTAGCTGCAATTCCATATAATATCAATACTGCCTGCTTTTGACTAAATCCTCTTGCAACAATTAAGTGATGAAGATGACCTTTATCTGCTTTAAAGATTGCTTTAATTGATTTTCCTTTAATCAGTCTTCTAACAATAGCCCAAACCGTATCAAATATCGGCAATCCTAGTGCTAATAGTGGTAATACAATAACTGCTGCTGTATAGGTTTTCGCTACTCCTAATATAGAAATAATTGACAAAGAAAATCCTAAGAAATTAGAACCTGTATCACCTATAAAAGTTTTTGCCGGCGCAAAATTAAATGGTAAAAATCCTACTAAAGCTCCTGCTATTGCTGTTATTAATAAAATAGAAATAAGTGGTGAACCATTTAATACAAATATTATTAATAATGATACTGCTGATATAACAGAAATACCTGTTGATAGTCCATCTAGTCCATCAATTAAGTTAATAGCATTTGTTACTCCTACAACCCATCCAATTGTTAAAATAATTGAAAATGCTTCTTTCAATTCCTCTGTTGGTAAAAATTCTGGTGTTATTTCATCAATTCTCACACCAAATGATACTACTACAATAGCAGCAATAACTTGTCCTAGTAATTTTACCATCGGTTTTATTGTTATAATATCATCAAATACACAAAAAATAGATATTACCAAAATTCCTAAAAACATTCCTAACAGTTTCATTCCAT
This sequence comes from uncultured Clostridium sp., assembly GCA_947571975.1. GTDB lineage: Bacteria > Bacillota > Clostridia > TANB77 > CAG-508 > CAG-269. The sequence goes on from CANPAC010000094.1 coordinate 1,186, forward strand.
ATTGTTCTGGTCCAAATAGGTCAATTTTATTTTCTAAACTCATAACAATAAGCAAATATCCTACTGCTACTAAAAATCCTAGTATAACTGCTGGTCCTCCAAATTTAGGCATAGCTTTATTGTGCATTCTTCTTTGGTCTTTTGGTACATCAACTGCTCCTACTTTTCTAGCTATCTTAATAGTATATGGCGTTGCCATAAAGGTTATGATAAAAGCTAGCAAAAAAGCAATGGCTATATCTCCCCACATAAGCTTTGCCTCCTATTTCATGTTTTCCTTTTCTATTTCTGTTATTAAATTTATTCTATCTTGATGTCTTCCACCTTCAAATTCGGTTGCAAGCCACATTCTTATAATACAAATAGCTTCATTTTCAGTTACTGCATCTGCTCCTATTGCTAAAATATTTCCATCATTGTGTAGTCTTGAATATTTTGCAGTGAATTCATCATGACAAAGTACACATCTGATTCCTTTAAATTTATTAGCTACAATACTCATTCCAATTCCAGAACGACATATTAAAATTCCTTTATCACATTCTTTAGATTGTACTTGTTTTGCAACTTCTTTTGCTATATTTGGATAGTCTACTCTTTCCTCATTCATACATCCTAAATCTTTATAAGTTATTTGTTTTTCTTCTAAATATTTTTTTATTTCCTCTTTTAATTTATAACCACCATGGTCACATCCAATTGCTATCATAATTACACTTTCCTTTCTATTACAATTTATTATTTTATTGTTTGTCCTTTTTCGTTTTCAATAATATCATAAAAACACTGTCTTTACAATAATTATTTCAAATTTACTTGCTTTTTATAAAAAAATATGTTAAAATATCAATTGTTATCGTGTAATATAGACTAAGAGGAGGTGCCTAAAAAGAAATGCCAAATATTAAATCAGCTAAAAAAAGAGTTAAAGTTATTGAGAAAAAAACTTTAAGAAATAATATGATTAAGTCTGGGTATAAAACAGCTGTTAAAAAATTCGAAGAAGCTATAGAAAACGGAAATTTAGAAGAAGCTAAAGTTCTTTTTTCTGACGCTACTAAAAAAATCGACCAAGCTTGCACAAAAGGTGTTATTGTTAAAAACACAGCTGCTAGAAAAAAATCTAGCTTATCAAAAAAATTAAATGCAGCTATGGCGTAAATGATATAAAAAGCCTAAAATTTAATTAAATATTATAAAAATTATGCATAGTTTTTATGAATAAAAGAATCTTGTTAGTACTGATGCTAACGGATTTTTTTTTGCTATAGTTAGAATTTATTCTAGAATGGATTTTTCAAGTTTTTGCAAATGAATGTATAATATATTATTTTTGAAATACCGCGTAAGCGACCAAACGAACGAAGTGAGTGCGATTTGGAGCAACCGACAATTAACTTTTATTTTGTAGGTTGCGACGCACAAGGTATAAAAAAATAATATATTATATATTCATTTTTGCAAAAACTCGAAACTTGAATGGAATGGATTTCCATTGTTTTTAACGTATTTTCATGTTACTATTAATTATGATAATAATTATTTTAAGGAGTATAATTATGTTTAAAAAAATATTTGAAAACTTTAAAAATTTAGATAAATTAACTTATAAAATTATGAATAATGGATTAAAATTTTGCTTTATTGTTTGCATACTATCTGTTTTAATTCTTTTTACATATAGCTTCGCTTTTTCTTCTCCTTTTATGTATTACATAGGAATTAATTTATTTAAAGTTAGTTTAGTTTTTGCTATTGAGTTTGTTGTTTGTGGCTTTGTTGTAGATGGAATAAAAAAACAAATGATTTAATTAAAATTCACCAACAAAATTGTTAAGTAGTGTCTGTCTTAATCTTACTAAAAAAGGAAAGGCTCACTTGTTTTAGTACAGCCTTTCCTTTTTATTCTTATTTTTTACTATTATTATATAATTCATCTGGACATATATCTACTCCATTTGGCCATTCAATTGATAATCCCCCTATCTTTACCTTTTTAAATTGCTTTATATCCTTTAAATTTTCAAACTGTTTAAATTTGAAATATGGTTTTACATCAAATTTTCTTTTTTCATTATTATCAAATGTAATTTCTAATTCATAGTTATTTAAAACTTTTACATCTATAGCTTTTGGCCTCATAAAATCACTCCAATCCTTTAATTTTTATTAATTCTCCGTCTACATTGTAAGCATACCACGTCGCTTTTAGTTCTTCTTCATGTATTGTTATCCATGCATCTACTAATTTCTTTTGTTTTGATGGTAATTGTCCATTTAATACTTTTCCATCTAAAGTCATTGATATCTCATATTCATTATATTTTACATGTATATGAGGTTCCTTATGATGTCCTCCTAATTCTTGATACATATAAATCAAAATGCCATAAAATTGTGAAATAATTGGCAATTTCTCACCTCCTTTAGTATAACATCTCCGTCTTAATTTTTCAATCTCTTATTGGAATATTTGTTGAATTAAAATAAATTGATTAAATTATATTTGAAATTAAAGCTATAGATGTTTATTAATTTTACATCATTTTGCAATTTCTGTCAAGAAAAAAGACTCACTTTTTTAGGTGAGTCTTAAATTTTCTAATACTATTTTTTTAATTCTTCTAAAAACATTTTATTTAGCATTTGAGGATTAGCTTTTCCTTTTGTCTCTTTCATAGCTTGCCCCACTAAAAAGCCTAAAGCTCTATCTTTTCCAGCCTTGTAGTCTGCAATTGATTGTGGATTTGCCTCTAATATTTTTAGGACAACCTCTTTAATAGCACCTTCATCTGAGATTTGAATCCAGCCTTTTTCTTTAATAATATCCTCTGGGTCTCTTGGATTTTCGAATAATTCAACTAGTACTTTTTTGCCAATACTTGAACTAATTGTTCCTTTATCAATTAAGATAACTAATTTTCCTAATTGTTTAGCGTCAAAAGGTATTTCTATTGGGTCTGTTTCAGTTTCGTTTAAAATCCTTGATATATCTGATATAATCCAATTATTTACAGCCTTTGGATTATCACATATTTTAATTGCTTCTTCAAATAAATCTGACAAATATTTTGATGAAGTTATTAAATTAGCATCTTTTTGAGATAAATTATATTCCTCTAAATATCTTTGTTTTCTACTTTCTGGCAATTCTGGCAATGTTTCTTTGATATTTTGAATATAATCTTCTGATAATTTAATAGCCACTAAGTCTGGATCTGGAAAATAGCGATAATCCTGAGCATCTTCTTTATCTCTCATAGAAAATGTTTTTCCAGATACTTCATCCCATCTTAAAGTTTCTTGTTCTATCTTTCCACCATCTTCAATTACATCAATTTGTCTATCTACTTCATATTCAATTGCTCTTGTAATGCTTCTAAAAGAGTTCATATTCTTCATTTCAGTACGAGTACCAAGTTTAGTATCTCCTTTTTTTCTAACAGAAACATTTACATCAGCTCTTAATGAACCTTCTTGCATTTTACAGTCTGAAACTTCAATATATTCTAAAATAGATTTTAATTTCCTCAAGTATTTTTCTGTTTCTTCGCTACTACGAATATCTGGTTCTGAAACGATTTCAATTAAAGGAACTCCTGCTCTATTTAAATCTACCAGGCTTCCTCCACCAAATTCATCATGATTTAATTTTCCAGCATCTTCTTCAATATGAATTCTAGTTAAACCTATTTTTTTCTTACCCTCTTCCATTTCTATTTCAATAAAACCATGTTCACAAAGTGGTTTATCAAATTGTGATATTTGATATGCCTTTGGTAAATCTGGATAAAAATAATTTTTTCTATCATTTTTACTATCTCTTGAAATTTCACAATTAGTAGCCAAACCTGCCTTTACTGCATATTCTACTACTTTTTCATTTAACACTGGCAACGTTCCTGGCATAGCCATACAAATTGGACAAGTTTGTGTATTCGGCTCTGCTCCAAACT
>CANPAC010000095.1 GCA_947571975.1 uncultured Clostridium sp.
TTGTAGGAGTAAATTCTGCAAAAGAAATAGCAGATAGAATTAGTAATAGTGAATTGTATTTGTATGAAGATTATGGACACGCAGTTTATGAAGAAGCAAAAGACTTTAATGAAAAAGTTTTAAACTATCTAAAGAGATAAATTACAATATGTAGGGCATGTAATTAAGTTGAAAATTACTTGTCCTTTATGATATAATCAAAACACAAGATAGTAATTTCTAGGGCAAATTATAATTATTCAACCATTAGTTGATATGAAAAAATCCCCCACTCAACCAATGGTATGTGTACTTTTTGATGATAATAATTTACACTTAAATTGAAGGAGGTAAAGAGAAATGGATCAGATTAAAAGTGGAAAATTTATAGCTGAATGTAGAAAAAAGAACAATCTAACTCAAATGCAACTTGCAGAAAAATTAAATATAACTGATAGAGCTATATCTAAATGGGAAAATGGAAAAGCAATGCCTGATTCATCAATAATGCTTGATTTGTGTAATGAACTAAAAATCAGTGTAAATGAATTATTAAGTGGGGAGGTTATAAAAATGGAAACTTATAATCAAAAAGCAGAGGAACTTTTATTAAAGATGGCACAAGAAAAGAAAAATACAGATAAAGAATTATTAAATTTAGAAATATTTATTGGAATATTAGTATCAATAATTTTTATAGCTTGTGTTTTTGTAGCATCATTCGTAAATATGCAAGATTGGTTACGAATAGTCCTAATAATCATTGGAGCTATTCCATTTATTATAGGTGTTGGATATGCAATTAGAATTGAACAAGTTGCAGGATTTTATGAATATATGGGATTTAAAACTTATAAAAGAACAGAATTAGATGAACAAGGAAACCCGTATCCAATTTTATATATGAGATTAGAAAAATAAATTCCAATTTTGAAAGGAGATAAATTTGTGGATAGAAAATTAAAAATAATAGTAAAGAATTGCCCTCAAAATCATAAATGTCCAGCTATAAGTGTTTGTCCAGTAGGAGCATTAAGTCAGAAAGATTTTGAAGCACCTAAAATAGATTATGATAAATGTATAAAATGTGGCAAATGTTCAAATTTTTGTCCTAAAAGAGCATTAGTATTAGAGTAAAAAATTACAAGTTATAGGGGGAAAATAGTTGAATATTTTAAAACCACAAAACTTCCATTTTCGAGAATTAGAAAATAAGTATTTAATCAATATTAGTGAAGATGAAAAAATCAATTATTGTAATTTTGAAAATGAAGAATGTAATGATATAAATTTATATGAAATTGAATTTGAACATTGCAAATTTAGTAATATTTGTATGCAAAAAGGAAAATTAGAAAAACTGACATTTAGAGATGTAATTTTTGAACAATGTAATTTTTCTAATACAGAATTTGTAGAAACTTCTTTTATTAGGTGTGAATTTAATAATTGTAAAGTTTCTGGGTGCAATTTTGCAGAAAACAGATTATATAATGTAGCCTTTATAGAAACAAATGCAAGTTATATGAACTTATCAATGGCTAGTATAGAAAATATCTTATTTAAAGATACAGGATTAAAAAATAGTTATTTCCAAGAAACTAAAATAAAAAATATTTATTTTGAGAATAGCGACTTAACACAGTCAAAGTTCTTTAAAACGAGTTTAAATGGTATTGATTTATCAAGTAGTAAAATAGAGGGGATTGCAATTTCGATAGAAGATATAAAAGGTGCAATAATAGACCAATTTCAAGCAACAGATCTACTATATTTAATAGGTGTGAAACTTAAATAAAAATTACAATAAATAGGGCAGGTAATTAAGTTGATAATTACTTGCCTTTTATGTTATAATCAAAACACAAGATAGTAATTTATCGTTAGGATTAAAATTTATTGTAAGGAGATGTATCGTATGAAAAAGAAAATAGGTATTAGTATAGGAATATTGGTAATTATACTTATAATTGCAGGGATTATTACAAATTATTCAGATAGTGCTAGAGTAACAACAGGACACGAGCCAAAGTGTTGCATAAAGGTAGTTAGCAATGATGGAAGTAAAGTAACTTATTGGGGATTAGGTTATAAAGTAGTTCGTTATGTTGGAGTATCTCCAAACGAGCCTTATGAAAGTAATATTGGTGTAAAAATGGGTAGTTGGTTTATGAAATATGAATTACCAAAAGCTGATATTATTAAAATTGAATATGAAGGACAAACGATTACTATAAATGATATAAAAAATATAGAAACTATTGAAAACATATTAGTAAACTCAAAATATAACAATGAAATATGTGATGGGATAAATACTCACAAAATAACAATGGATAATGAAATATATTATTTAAAAGAAAGTTGTCAAGAAATTCAAAAAGGAGATAAACAGGCAAAAATTTCAAAAGAAGATTTAGAAAAAATCAATAATATTATTTATAACAAAATGGATAATGAACAAAGTGAAGAAGGACAATTCTTTTATGGAAAAGTAGTTGAATCTACTGCTAGTTATATTATAGTAGAGCCAAATGAAAATGAAGAAGAAAGAAAGTCAGCAGATAAAATTTCTATTGGATTAGGTGAATACAATGATGCACTTTATATGGTTGGAACTAATGTAAAAATAACTTATGATGGTACTATAATGGAAAGTTATCCTGCACAAATAATAGCAACGAAAATTGAATTGAAATCAGCAGAAAATTTTGAGATACTTTTTTATGATAAACAACCACAATCAGATATTAAAGTACACAAAATAGTAGATAAAAATGAAACAGATAAATATGATTATGATGTTTATGGATATGATGGAAGTGTAAATATTAGAATTGATGGTAAAGACTATTCTCTAAAAGACGCATTGTTAGAAAATAAAATAACAATGGAAGAAATTATAGCAAAAGCAAATCAAGATGAAAAAGAGGGAAAAATAAAAGCAGATATGTATAAAGATGGTGGAAGTATAGAATATCACTATGAAAATTATACAATAATAAAATGTCATACTGTGGATGGAAATAGAGATGTATATATAGGAACAAAAGACTTAAAACTAACTGATGTTATATAAATCATCTCGACAACTTACAATTTTTGCAGATGATTGAAATAATAAACAAGGAGATACTAAGAAATTAGTATCTCTCTTTTCTTATGCTAAAAAACAGGAAGGAGGAGTAAAAAAGATGTCTAAAGAACAGAAGAATAATAGTGAATGCAAATTTAAGTTAGAAATAAACGAAGCAATCTATACTGTTGACTTGATTCAATCTAACGGAGCAAAATTAACTTATGAAGAATTGATTAAGAAGATTATTGTAGAAGAAACATTGAAAATTAAAGTTGAAAATGTTGCATAAAAAGGACACAGTTATTAAATTTTTTGAAAAAATATTGTAAATAACTATTGCCACAGGGACATTCAACAAAAGTCTTTGGGTATTATGATAACAGTCAGTAGCCTTTATTAAAGATATACCAATTTGATAAAAAGCAACTTATTTTACATAGAGATGAAAATATAGATGTTGTTCCAGCTAATATTTCTTTTGTTGGTATCAACTCAACACTTCTAAGCAGTAGATATCACTGAAGATGATATCAGCATTTTATGGATTATCTTAAATGAAAGAGTAGTCAAATGATCTATGAACGACGGGTCAATGCAAGATTTAGATATAGAAATCGACAATTTTGGTGTCGAAGCTACTATGTAGATATAGTGGGAAAGAATACGAAAAAGATATAAGCGTATATAGCTAATCTATTGAAGGAAGATTGAGTAACTGAGCAATTGAAAATTAAACACCGACAGAGTGCACGACGCAGAGTATGTGTACATTTACGTGCTGTTGGAAGGACAGAGCTATGCCCGTAAATGAAAAGCCACTGGCCAGTGGATATTTACTGAATATAGTAATAACTTTAATCATATGATGAATTAGGAGTGATATAATGAATATAGATTTACTATCTGATTTATATTATTATAATTTAGGAATTATTAAAAGAGAAGATAATAATTATAGTTTGATTGATTTAGAAAGTGGAGAATGGATTGAAAAAATGAGTATATATTATATAAGAAAGTTATTAGATAATTGGAATAAGAATACAAGATACAAAGATAATGAATATGTAGAAATATTAATACAATAAAAAACAAAGTCTTATAAGCTTTGTTTAAGTATATTTATAATTTCTTCTAAGAAATTTTGATCATTAAGACTAAATCTATCTTGAATAGGAGCATCAATATCTAAAACACCAAACAATTGATTGTTTTTAACAATAGGTAAAACAATTTCACTTTCACTAACGCTATCACATGCAATATGTCCTTCAAATTGATGGACATTACTAATTCTTTGAGTTTCTAAAGTTTTTGCGGCTTTTCCACATACACCTTTATCAAGAGGAATATGCGTACAGGCAACTTTTCCTTGAAAAGGTCCTAAAACAAGTTCTTTGTTCTTATAAAGATAAAATCCTACCCAATTGATGTTATTTAAAATATTATTTAAAAAAGCACTTGTATTTGATAATAAAGCTATTGTATCAGTTTCATCTTTAATTAATGCTTGATATTCTTTTATAAAAAGATTTTTATTCATTGCTTTCACCTCTTTTTTATTATAACATAGATGAGAGGTGATAGTAAGTGAAAATGGAAAGTGTAAAAATGTGTGAAACACATCCTTTATATAAACAAGCTATTCAAAGAAAAAAAGATTTATATAAAAGAAGGCGTGATTTAAGAAGTGAATTTGGTAGAGATTATACTCGTATTGTCTATTCACAGGGATATCGAAGAATGAAACATAAAACACAAGTTTTTTTCGCTATAAAGGATGATCATGTTTGTACAAGAAATGAACATGTTAATCTTGTAGAATCAATTAGTTATACAATTGCTAA
>CANPAC010000096.1 GCA_947571975.1 uncultured Clostridium sp.
AAGCACTTCTATTGCAGTTTACAAATTGTAAATCATTTTCTTTCTTTTTAGTAGACAAATATTCATTATCTCTATTTATCTGTACTAATAATTTTTGATATTCTTGCTTTTCCTCTTTTTCCTTTTTTCTTCTGTTTTGTGCATATATTCTTTTTTGAGTTTTGTTCTTCTCTTTGTTTTTCTGCATTCTAGTTTCCTTTTCTCGAATATATCTTGAATCTTTTTGAATTATCTTTGTTATATATGGCATACCAACTTTTAATTTCTTTGCTATATCTGTTGGTCTTAAATGTTTTGTAAAAAATAATTCAATAATTTTCTCTTTTGTACCTCTGCTGTCTAATTTGTGTTTTATTTTTCTCACCTTCTTTCTTATTTAGATTCTCTATTCTAACAAACTACAATTTCACACCTACAAATAAAAACAAAATATACAAATCAAATTACTTTACTGTGTTGTTAATAGTCTGTTTAAAATCTTAAACACATTGTTATTACAAACTTTTCTCAAAATTTAGTGAATTTTTATTCTACAACTTTTAGCAATTAGTTTTGAAGAAAGTATTGTAATTATATTAGTATTATAGTATAATAAATATAGAATGTCAATAACAATTTATTATTTTTATTAAATTGTTTATGTTTTTTATAAAATTTGATTTTTAGAGAGGAGATAAATTTGTATGGAACTACCAGAAGTAACCTTTTTTAGCGATTTCTACTTTTGGTTTAATACTGAAACTAAAAAAGAATATTATGCTACACCTTTATATTTTTATAAAGCTGATTTCTATTTAGATACTGAAAATAAATTAAGAGATGTATATTATAAGGAAACTGAAGAAACAGATAATGGCTTAAAGCATCCTGCCTCTTTATACTTTCCATTTCACGAAAAATTTGGGCTAATGCTATTAAGATTTTTAAATGCTGACTTGTCTAACTATGAAATGGCTAATAAAACTTTCTTTTATGCTTATGGTTTTGAGATTTTAAGAGATTTAGATAAGGATTATAAATTTGAATTAAGTAGTAATTATGTCAGTAATGAAATTTATCTAAAAGCAACTACTAAAATATTTGAAGATTTACAAGAAAATCTAATTGATTTACAACAAGAATTAATAAAAGCTGTTACCTATATCTATAACTTAAATAACAATAGTGAATTAGAAAAATACGCATATACAGAACGATTTGCAGTTTATTTAATAAAGAGAATGGGAAAATTACATACATATTATAAAAATGACTTTGTTATGAGAGATAGTTATTCAAAGAAATATCAAGAATTTAGTAATAAAAATGAATATGACATATTAGAATCTTTACATACTAAAAATATGTTTCTTTCAATGAGTGATACTCATAAAAGTAACGATTTATCAAGTGTTTGCTATGCTATACTTGATGAACTATCAAAAACACCTAACTATCCAATTAAAAAATGTCAAAATTGTGGAATGTACTTTATTCCAACTTCAAAGGTAGATGAAATTTATTGCGATTACCCAAAAGAAAACTCAAAAACTTGTAGAGATTTAGGTGCTTTCCAATCTTATACCGAAAGATTAAAGCAAAATAAGGCTATGGGAGAATATAGAAGAACATATCAACAAAAATTTATGCAAGTTAGAAAAAATAAAGATAATCCAAAACTATCTCAAGATTTTGAAATTTGGAAGAAAAAAGCTAAAGAAAAAATCAATGATATGAAAAAAGGCAAACTTACTGAAAATGAAGTTTATGAGTGGATTTTAAAAAATAAGTAAGCAAAAATTACTACTATTACATTTTTGAAAATAGTAGTAATTTTACATTTTCTTATTTAGTATTATTCTTTATTTTTATCTAATATGTTTTGTACTAAATTAAGAATTTTCTGTTCAACTTCTTCGTTAAAGCTATTATATATAAAATAATCAAATTGACTTTCTAAATACAAGTTTCTCAACAATTTTATCTTTGAAATAAAACTTTTCTGTTCCAGTAATATCAACTAATCCAAGTATCATAAATACATCTCCACAAATTAAGTTAACTTATTTTACAACTTCTATCAAAATTTGTCAAAAATCTCGATAATTTTAAAATATATAATCATTTACAGATTAACGCTCCTCATCTCTTTCAACTACCATTTGCCTTTGAATATAATTGCTTATTTGAGAATTTACTTCAAAGTTAGCATCAAAGAAATTATTAATAATTCCATTTACATTTAATTTTTGATAATTCGTATGTGAATGTTCATTTGATGCAACAAAAACATTTCTTCCGCCTATACCATGTACATATCTAAAGGCAAATTCATCTGTTAATCCGTCGCCAAAATATATAACTTCATTTGTCATAGCATTTTCACTTTGAATTTTTTGTATAATATCAACTTTCTTTTTATCCGTTACCAAAACATCTACGTCTTGAAATATTCCATTTTCTTGTTTAAATGTAACTCCATAAATGCCATCTACATAATCTCTAATTACAGTTTCATCAACATAATCCTTTATTCCAGATGTAAGAATATAATGTTTTATTCCTGTTTCTGAACTCTGAAATCTTTTAAAATATTCTTCAACCCCATTATTTAATCTAGTATGTTCTGCTCCTAAACAAATATTACTCCTTGACATTATAATTTCATTTTCAGCCAATATATCTCTATAACATTTATAATAAGTTTCATAAAATCCTGTATGATTTCTAATCATTTCTTCTTCAATTCGTTTCATTAATATTTTATCTGTATATCCACATTGCTTTAATATTTGGTATTGTGGCAATGAATATGGAGTTAATGTACCATCAAAATCGTATATTATTATCATTTTACACCTCTATTTTACAGTTTTATAGTATTGCATAATTTTTATTAGGTATATGGCACACATATATTATGTGTGCCATTCCTTTTCTTATGCCCCTATAATCTTGAACAATTCTGATTGTAAATCTCTTTTTCGAGATTCGAACATCGCCTTGTCCTTCAATTCTTGCAATGAAGTAGCTTCTATAACTTCCTCGTTTGGGATAGAAGTCTTGGACTTTAACCAGTAAGAAATCTCGTCAATATTGCCTGTCTCTAATGCTCTGCATAATATTTGAGAATCAGGAAACATTTCTTTTACTTTCTCTTTAAACTCCTCTGGCAAAACTACTTGCGGTCTGTCGTCTTCCAAAAGGCTTCCAAAAACCCGTTCATCACAAATCAAAGACATAATATCGCCCTCCTTTAAAATCTACAGTGCATTTTTCCTATAGTAAAAAGGATTATGCATACTTTATGCTACTTTATAAGTATACAATATTTTTATGTAAAATTCAAGTCTTTTAATTAAAATATTTGACATAATTTTCAAATTTTAAAAGTATTGAAAAATCAACATATTTCTATAAATGTTATAATTTTGTAATATTTTATGAAATGACCTTGACATTTATATGATTATTATTACTTTTTTAATAATTACTTAACTACATTTCAAATTCATACTCTCTTTCTCTTTCTTCGTGTTTAACTTGCTTTTCTGCATCTAAAAAAGTATTTGTTTCCTCTTGAAAACCTCTAATTAATTTATCTTCTGCTCCCATATCAAACCTTTTGCAAATCCAATGTATGAATTTATCAATAGTTTCATAGAATTTATCTATAATTTTGTTTAGTCTATGGTTCTCTTTTTCTAATCCTTTAATCTTGCTTTTATATTTCCATTCAATATCAAATTCCTTTTGCTTGTATTCATTTTTTATTTGTTTCACTTGATTGTGTAGATTTTCATTATCAGCTATTATATTATCTCGTTCCTTTTGATATTTTTCTGCCTTTTCAAACATTTTTGATTTCCTTAATAATTCTTGTTGTAATATCAGTTTATCTTGATACAACTCATTTATTAAGTCATCTTTAGGTTTGATTATTTCTTCAAGTATCTTTTCATCTCTCTTTTTTGAAAGCCTATTTATATTAATATCAGCAATATCTGGAACATTTGGCAATTCTAATTTCATATTTTGTAATTTCTCTTTTGTTTGTTCATAATTTGTTATATTTTTATATTCTTTCAATGTATAATGAACTCTATCTGTTTCTTCTTTTGGTAATCCTCTTTGCAAGTCAAATCCATTTGACACCATATATTCAAAAAAAGCATTTTGTAGTTGTCTATAACTATCTTTTGCTTTCCAAAATTCACTACAAGCCAATTTATCAATAGGATTTCCTTTTTTATCTACTGTGTGAACAACAGGCAAAAAAAGTAAGTGCATATGAGAAGATTTCTCATCATAATGCACTTTTGCAGATAAAATATACTTTTCGCCTAAATCTTTATATTCACATACAAATTTATATGCAGTAGCAAAATATCTTTTTGTTTCTTCTTTACCTATTCTTTTGAAGAAGTCATTATCTGATGTAATCATATATTCACAAGCTACATTACTTACTGTTTTTATTTGTCCTTTTAAATCATATTTCTTTAAAATTTTATCAAATTCTTTCACATAATTAAATTCTGGATCTTTTAATGAATAGTTTAGATGTGATTTTGTCCTATCTATATCCTTATTTGAATAATGTTTGTTCTTTCTTTCATCATGGCGATATACTGCCATTAAATTTTCTCTTTTGTATTTTGCATTTCTTATTATTGCATAACTCATATTTAACCTCCTTGCTCGTGTATATTCACACGAATAAAATTTTTTCTTTGAACTTGCTCAAAGGCACTTTTCTAAAATGTGCAGTAAACACACTACAACACTTTTTTAACGCTACCCGCTAAAAGTGTTAGTGTGGCAGGGAAAAATTTATTTTTCCCCACACCCCTTTGCCTAAAAAATATCTACATATTTTTTAG
>CANPAC010000097.1 GCA_947571975.1 uncultured Clostridium sp.
ATAAATGCCTTTTGCTATTTTTAATAATCAGCCTTACAAATCAAGAGTTGTAGATGGTTAAACCAATATAATGGCTAAAGTGTGCCTGTCCCAACTTAGCCATTAACATAAAATTAAGATTTATAAAGTAAATCAAAAAATGACTTGCTTTTTTTATGAAAGAATAATAAAATATAGATGTTGAAAATATAATAAAATAGACCAAAGCTTAGGAGGAATATAAATGAAGATACTATTAGACGCCATGGGAGGAGATAATGCACCAGATGCAAATATTAAAGGAGCAGTAAATGCCATAAACAAAATAAAAGCAGAAGTGGTGTTAATTGGAAAAGAAGATGTTATTCGAAGCAAAGTAAAAGAGTTTTATGGAAAAGAAATTGAAGAAATATCTGATAGACTAAAAATTAGGAATGCAACAGAAACAATAGAAATGGAGGATACTCCAACAGTTGCAATTAAGCATAAAAAGGATTCTTCTATGGTAGTTGGATTTAAAATGCTAAAGGAAGATGAAGGAGATGTTTTTATATCTGCTGGAAATTCAGGTGCATTACTTACAGGTGCAACTTTATTAGTTGGAAGAATTAAAGGAATTGATAGACCAGCATTAGCTGGTATTCTACCAGCATATAAAAGCCAATTATTATTAATTGATGCAGGGTCAAATACGAACTGCAAACCAATTAATTTATTGCAATTTGCACAGATGTCTAGCATTTATTTAAGAAACACTTTTGGAATTGAACACCCTGCAATTGGATTATTAAATATTGGAACAGAAGAAACAAAGGGAAATGAGTTAGTTCGTGAAAGTTATAAATTGCTAAAAGAGAAAGCAGAAGAATTAAATATTAATTTTGTTGGAAACGTAGAAGGAAGAGATGCTTTTTCAGGTGATATTCACGCAATTGTAGCTGATGGTTTTACAGGAAATGTGTTTTTGAAAACAACAGAGGGATTAGGTAAATTTGTTAAAAGGTCATTAACAGAAAGTTTTACTAAAAATTTATTAGCTAAGATTTTTTCAATACCAGCATTGCCAGCAATAAAAAGATTTAGTAAAACAATGGATTATAAGTCTTATGGCGGAGCTTTATTTTTAGGTGTAAAAAAACCAGTGGTAAAGGCACATGGAAGTAGTGATAGTTTATTATTTGAATACACATTAATTCAAGCAGAGAAATTTGTTGAAAATAAAGCAGTAGACAAGATGATAGAAGAATTTGAAAAATAGAAGTTTTTTGACTTATCAGTACAAAATAAAAATATTTTTAGAATATACTTGACAAAAAGAAAAACATATAATATAAATGAAATATGAATTAGTCATTTACAAACTTAGGGAGGAGGTGAACTCTGGTAATGAGTTCAGAAGAAGTATTAGAAAAGGTAAAAGGAATTATTGTTGAACAATTAGGTGTAGCTGATACAGCAGTAACAATGGAAGCATCTTTCATCGATGATTTAGGAGCTGATTCATTAGATATTGTTGAATTAGTTATGGCGTTAGAAGAAGAATTTGATATAGAAATTCCTGATAGTGATGCAGAGAAAGTTGTAACAGTAGGAGATGTAGTTGACTACATTAAAGAAAATGTAAAATAAAAAATTTGAACTAAATTAAGAATTATTGAGGGACAGTTCTTAGCTGTAAATGAATTTACTTACAGATAAGGACTGTCCCTTAATCCCCGTTTCTAAATTTCTGACTTTAAATATTTCTAAAATAAGAAACTTTCTAATTGATTAGGATAGGTCTTAAAAAAGTTTAGCATGTAATCTATAATAGTACTTTTTCTAATTAAGTTATTAGAAAATAAATTAAATTTAGCAATATCTGTGTTTTGAGAAGTTACATGAACTATACCAAGAAAGTCGCCTTGATATACAGGAGCATGTAGAGTTGGTTCTATATCAATAGTTGCTTCTATACTAGGTAATAAATCTTTTTTGATAGGAATAGTAACATAATTATCAATTTCATGGTCTATTTTTATTTGTAAATTATTAGATATTCCTTTTTCAATTGAAAAATAATGAGGGTTGTTATTTTGCCATGTAGAAATATAGTTTGTGACAAAATCTTTTAAATTGAAATATTCATAAGTTTTAAAAGTATATTCAATTAATTTTACACTGTCTTTTGTTCGGATTTTTTTCGTGTCAGCTCCTAAAACTACACAGATAATATCCATATCACCTCTTTTGCAAGCGGTTACTAAACATCGATTTGCACCATTTGTAAAACCAGTTTTTATTCCATAAACACCATTTAAATTTCCAAGTAATTCATTAGTATTAGAAAGGCTTTTAGAAGAACCATTAATTGTTACAGTATAATTTTTTGTTCCTACAATATTTAGAAACGTAGGATTTTTTAAAGCATAGTCTGAAAGGAGAGCCAATTCGTGTGCTGTTGTATGGTGTCCGTCTGAATCTAATCCATGGGGAGATTCAAAATGACTATTAGTAAGTCCTAATTCTGATGCTTTTGCATTCATTAAATTAGAAAATTCTGAGACACTTCCTGCTACAGTTTCTGCTAAGCAGACAGCAGCATCATTTCCAGAGCATAGCATTAAACCATATAATAAATCACGAATTGTAATCTTATCACCTGCTTTTAGACCTAGACGAGAACCTCCGAGTACCAGCAGCTTTTTTAGAAACTTCTACTGTTTGGTCTAAAGAGGCTTTTTCAAGAACAATTGTAGCTGTCATAATCTTTGTAGTAGAAGCCATTTTTACTACATTGTTTTCGTTTTTTCCATATAAAATCATTTTGGAATTTCTATCTAAAACAACACAAGAGCGTGAGTTTATTTCAGGTGTTTCGCTTACATTTTTAGAAACTTCTATTTCAGAGGAAACATCTACTGTTTCTTCACTTATATCGTCACCTAAGGTTATGGTGCTTAATTGAATAATAAAAAGAAAGATAATAATTGTTTTGAATAAATATTTTTTCATAATCCACCCCTTGTTTAATCATATTGAAAAATGGATTTTTTTATGATTAAATATTGTGTTTTAATAAAGGATAATATTGGAAATAGATATATGCTTACGGAAATAAAGAAAAACTAAATCAATCAACGTAAAGTATTGATTTTATAATAAAAATGTAATATAATTGTAAAGCAATATTATAGTAAAAGACATAAATTCTAAGAAGATATTTCCGTAGGAAGAATTATTACACTTAAAGTAGCAACTGTAAATAGGAAAAAAATGGACTATTGACTTACAAACAAAATGGAGTAAAATAATATATAGAAGAAAGTGTAAAACAAAAGGAGAGAGAAAAATGAAGTTAGCAAAGAAAACATTAATTAGCATAGTTGTAATCATGGCATTTATGAGTAGTATGCTATTACAAACAAAATCTTATGCAACAAAAACAATATTACCAGAAAATGAAAAGCACACATATGGAATTGTTGAATTAATGACAAAAAATACACCATATATGGGGTATGCCATTAATACTCCAAATGACCCTAATGCCTCATTTTTGTGGAACATTGTAAGGTATAAACCAAAAACATCTTCAAGTCGCGACTATGATGATGTTAATATGTATTGCTTAAAAGCAGCTGTTGGTTTTGTAAATTCAAATGGAATAGAAGAAGGAACAGTAAAAAGTGCATATTATAATGTTTTTTTTAATATGAAAACAGATAGAAGTGATATAAGTAAACAAAATAAAGTATTAGCTTCATTGGTAGAACCAACTAGTACAACTGATAGTGATAATAATACATTTAATAGATATGATGCTTTATTAGCTCTTGCCGATATGTTGTATTTGCCAGGAGAATCAACAGAAGCAGAAAAGAAAGAGTTAATTTATCAACTAATGATAAATGCTGGAAGTGACCCAATATATAATAGGTTTGTAGGATTGATAGGTAAGTCTTTTGATTTACCTGCAAATGTAGATTTTAACGACTTTATATATGATGGTGACCCAACTAGCTACAATTTGACTAATTTTGCTTTAACAGATAATGAAATTACTGCTATTCAACAAGCTGCTATTTGGTATTTTACAAATTACTATAAGGTTGATGAAACAGTATCAGGTGATGATTATAGAGAATTAACAGAACATGAAACAAAATATGATAAATTAAATCAAAATAATTGGCTTAACTATAAATTAGAAAAAGGAGATGGATATAGCTCATTAGCAAATTATGCACCAAATGGTTTAAATCCAAATGAGGATGCAGGTCAAGCTAGAACTTACCAAGCAGAATTATTATATAAATATTTAATTAGCCAAGCAAAAGAAAAAGCTCATGAATATGCAAATATAGGAGAAAAATCAGGAACACCTGTTAGAATAGATACAGAAGAAATAGGAAGTACAGTATCTGGGGAAAACCGTATTGTTGGACCATTCCATTTAACACAAGCAACACCAACTCCATATACAATAGGATTTGTAGTTAAAAATAATGGAGCACCTGTTAGCTATCAATTAGTAAATGAAACAAGTATACCAGTAGGAAAAGATTTCTATATTTCTGTTCCTAAAAATCAATGTACATCTCTAACAGTAGATATTACTATTAATTATAATGAAAAAGATATGTTATTATGGGCTTCAACAACAAATAATCAAGAACAACCATTATTAGAAGTAAAAAATCAAGCAAAAACGGAATCAAAAAGATTATCTTTAGAAGTACCAGAAGAAAAGAAATTTGACTTAGCATTAAGAAAATACATAACTGAAATAAACGGAACCTCACTAAATGAATTAAGTATACCATCAAGAAATCCACAAATTAACGCAAGTAGTTTAAATCAAGATGGAAA
>CANPAC010000098.1 GCA_947571975.1 uncultured Clostridium sp.
AGGCAGCCTAAGAATTCTAAAGAAATATTTTATATAAATGCCTTTTGCTATTTTTAATAATCAGCCTTACAAATCAAGAGTTGTAGCTAGTTAAAACAATAATGGCTAAAGTGTGCCTGTCCCAACTTAGCCATCAACATAAAAATACAGCTAAATTATGCCTAAAAATCATAGCACTTTTAGCTGTATTTCTTTAATTACTATTTTTTAGTTTTAGTTTTAGATTTTTGCGATTCCACCAATTGTTTTGCTATTTTCAGCTGTTGCTAACCATTTAGCTCCTCCTGAAACAACAATAATATCTCCTTTTTCTAAAATCTCTTTTTCTTTTAATTTTTCAATTCCACTTTCTACCATTTCTTGCACTGTGTTTTTGCTTTCTACATAAATTGGTGTTACATTCCATGCAATAGCTAATTGATTATAAGTTCTTCTGTTGTCTGTAATTGCTAAAATTGGACATCCTACTCCTAATCCTGCAAATCTTCTTGCTGAGTCACCTGTATTTGTATAACATACTATAGCATCTGCATTTAAATGCATAGCCATTACTGATGTTGAATAAGCAATTTTTCTTTCAAGTGTATTAATATCTATGTTTTCTTTATTATCTTGGAATCTTTGCCAATAATCAATTTCTTTTTCTACTCTATTTGCTATTTTTACCATAGTTTCAACACATTCAACTGGGTATTTTCCCATTGCACATTCTCCTGATAGCATAACAGCACTTGTTCTATCATAAATTGCATTTGCAACGTCACTTGCTTCTGCTCTTGTTGGTAATGGATTATATGTCATAGTTTCTAGCATTTGTGTTGCAGTAATTGCTGGTTTATTTGCTCTATTTGATAATTTGATGAATTTCTTTTGCATAACAGGAGGTTCTGTGAAATCTGTTTCTGTTGCCATGTCTCCACGAGCAATCATTTGAACGTCTGCATTATCAACAATTTCTTCCATGTTTTCTAAACCTTCTACATTTTCTACTTTTGTAATTATCTTAATGTCTTTTCCACCATTTTCGTCTAGTACTTTTCTTACTTGTTCAATATCATCTTTATTTCTTGTAAATGACATAGCAACATAGTCATAATCATGTTCGCAAGCTGTTTTTAAGTCATCAATATCTTTTTGTTTTAAAGCTGGTAAACGTACTGCTGTTCCTGGTAAATTAATAGTTTTTCTGCTTCCTAATCCATTTCCATGTACTACTGTACATACAATGTCTTTTCCTACAATTTCATCTACTACTAATTCTATTGCTCCATCATCAATTAATACTTTGCTTCCTGGTTTTACATCATTGTATAATTCTTTGTAAGATACAGATACTCTGTCTTTGTCTCCTACAATATCTTCATTTACTAAAGTAAATTTTTGACCATCTTCTAATTTTATTTTTTCATTTTTTCCTGTTACTAACATTCCTGTTCTAATTTCTGGTCCTTGCATATCTAATAATAAAGAAACTGGAATATCTAATTCCTTTCTTAATCTAATAATTTCTTCTGTTTTTTCTGATTGTTCATCCCAACTTCCATGTGAATAGTTAATTCTTGTAACATTTAATCCTGCTTCAAATAATTCTTTTAATTTGTACTCACTTGCAGGTCCTATTGTACCAACGATTTTTGTTTTTCTTAAATCTTTTTTCATTTTTCTTTCTTCCTTTCATTCTATTAATTAAAATAAATCAAGCTGTATTATATCATACATTGTTTACAAAATTCAACATTTTTTTCATTTTTTACAATTATTTTATATTTAATAAATAAAAAATTGATATATAACTATTTTGAAGAAAAGACCCTGATTGTTATGCCCTAGCTATGTTTTTTCGATAAATAGTTATATATCAATTTTCTAATATTAATATAACTATTTTAATGTAATAATAGCATGTAATGTTTTTTCATCTTCACTTTGAATTACAACAATATGTTTATTTTCCTCATAAGCATATTTGCAAATCACAGTATCTCCTAGCTTTATTTCTTTTTTGTACATAATACACACTTCATCAAAAGGTCTTTTTTCATATACTTCATCTGGCACAGCTTCATAAGCAATGTCTAAATAATACAAGTTATGTACATGACCTATTACATCTATATCTTTCCTCTTTACTTGGTATATTATACTACTTTTATAATTTTTTGGTTCTTTTATTTTTTCTATTTCTTTTTCCTCGAATACAGATTTTTCTATTTCTGATTCATATTTATCTGCCATTTTTTGTTCTACTTTAGCAATTTTTCCTGTTTGATTATTAATTAACAACCATTTTGAAGTTGCTATAACACATAAATTGTTATTTTCATCATATACTTCAAAATCACGATATGCGTAGCATTTAACAATATGTCTTGACCATGTGTGTATATTTAAAGTTTGACCATATTCTGGTCTTTTTATAACTTTTACTTTCCAGTCTAATAACAGCCATGTTACATGTGTTTCTTTAGAAGTATTAATTCCATATCCTACTGAATCAGAGTGATATGCTGCAATATCTTCTAAATATTCTAAAATTGCTTTATTACTTACTTGTTTTTCTTTGCATACATCTTTTAACCCAATTTTAAATTTTTCTTTGTATATCATTTTGTTTCCCTTCTTTTCTGACTAGAACGTTTTTCTAACATTTTCCTAATAAACGGAACATATTTTTTTTGTATTCTTCTACTCCTGGTTGGTTGAATGGATTAACTCCTAAAATCATACCTGATACAGCACATGCTTTTTCAAAGAAATAAATTAGCTCTCCTAAATTAATTTCGTCTAATTTTTCCATTCTTATTTGTATGTTTGGTACTTTTCCTGTAACGTGTGCTTCTATAGTTCCTTCCATAGCTTTTTTGTTAACATAGTCTAATTTTTTTCCTGCTAAATAATTTAAGCCATCTAAATTGTCATCATCTGGATGTATAGTAATATCTGTGTTTGGGTTTTCTATTCTTATTACTGTTTCAAATAAGTTTCTTTTTCCTTCTTGTATATATTGTCCCATAGAGTGTAAATCTGTTGTGAAATCAACACCTGTTGGAAAAATACCTTTTCCTTCTTTTCCTTCGCTTTCACCAAATAGTTGCTTCCACCATTCTGTAAAATAGTGCATTTTAGGTTCATAGTTAGCTAGTATTTCAATGTCTTTACCTTGTTTATGTAAGATATTTCTAGCTACTGCATATTGATAGCATTCATTGTATTTTAAATCACTATCACTGTATCTTTCTTGACTAATTCTAGCTCCTTCTATTAATTTGTCTATATCTATTCCTGCTACTGCTATAGGAAGTAATCCTACTGCTGTTAAAACTGAATATCTTCCTCCTATATTATCTGGCACAATAAATCTTTCATATCCTTCGTTGTCTGCTAGTGTTTTTAATGCTCCTTTTTCATGGTCAGTTGTTGCATAAATTCTACTTCTTGCTTCGTCAATTCCATATTTGTTTTCTAGTATTTCTCTAAAAATTCTAAAGGCTATTGCTGGTTCTGTTGTTGTTCCTGATTTTGATATTACATTTATAGAAAAATCTTTGTCTCCAATATATTCGATTAGTTCATTTATATAATTAGGACTTAAGTTGTTTCCTACATATAATATTTGTGGGTATTTTCTTTGTTCATTAGGAAGCATATTATAGAATGAACTAGTTAGGCTTTCTATTATTGCTCTTGCTCCTAAATAAGAGCCTCCTATTCCAATTACGATTAAAATGTCAGATTCTTCTTTGATTTTTTTAGCTACTTTTTTTATTTTAGCAAATTCTATTTTGTTGTAAAATGTTGGTAATGTTAGCCATCCAACAAAGTCTTTTTCGTCATTTGCTCTTTCTTGCAATTCTTTATGTATTTTTTCTACTTGTTCTTTATATTCTAATATACTTTGTTGTTCAACACCACTGTTTTCTAGGTCTAACTTTATTCCTATCATATTTTCCACCCTTTCTTATGTTTTTTCTTAGCTTATTATATAGAAATAAAGTTATTTTTTCAAGTATTATCTTAGAAAAAATAACTTTATATTTGTAACCATTTCCCAGTAGCAATTGTTAGAACGCCAATACTGGTCTAAAAGAAACATCTGTGTTCCTATCGCCATTATGAGAATCAAAACAGAACAAACCTGCATTAGGTCGATTTCTGTACCAGCTTCCACGCATAAAGAATGTACTGTTTCCGAACGGAAAGATAGAGGAGCCATCACCTTACCAACTTGTAGCACCGCTACCACTTGTAGACGTTTCTAAAATTGCGTCTCCATATCCACATCCTGTATTTTTATATGCTGTGTAGTTATTAGAATAACTATCACTTGATGAATTATATGGATATACTGTCACATATTTTGTACTTAGTGTCTTATATCCTTCTAGATTTGCTGTTGTATTTGCAAATGAACTTCCATATGAACTTATACTTCCATTTCCATTACTTATATATGATGCTACAAATTCACATGATCCTCCTGATAAATCGTATATTCCATATATATTTCCTGTTGTACTTGCTTTTGCTCCTTTGGCTGTATTGTATGGATTTGGCTCTCCTGAAATTTCTGAAGCATTTGTGCTTCCTCCTCCATTTCCTGTTATATAACTACTACTATTATTTA
>CANPAC010000099.1 GCA_947571975.1 uncultured Clostridium sp.
CGAATTTTAAAGAAATATTTTATATAAAGCCTTTTCTATTTATCGAATTTATCTTGCTTACAAATCAAGAATTGTTGAGAATAAAGCCTAATATATTTTTAAGTGAATTGTTACAAAAATTAGTAATATTTTCAAAAAAACTACATATAATATAAATAGGATAAAATACAAATTTAAAATAGGACAAAATACTGAAAAATAAATAAAAAAGCCAAAATTTGACAAAAAAAAATAACCGTGATATACTAAAGATGTTTCTAGGAGGAGGAAAATTTTTATGAAAAAAGAAGAAAAGGCTTCTATTTCTATCATGAAGATTATAGCAATTAGCATTATATTAATTCTTATTTCCGGAATTGGCGTTATGGCAGTAAACACAAAATTAAATGATGTTAAAATAATACTTCATAATGGATATGAAATGACAGCACTCACATCAAAAACAAAAGTATCTGAAATACTAGAAGAAAATAATATTGTATTAGAAGAAAACCAAAAGACAATTCCTGATTTAGAAAGTGAAATAACAGCAGGAGAAAGTATAAAAATAACAGATAAATCTTATCAAGAAGTTCAAATTGCTAATATATCAGAGAAAGGTGTAGAAACTTCATTAAATCAATTACTAGAAAATTACGCACCAATTACAGAGAAAATAGTAGTAGAACAAGTAGCAATTCCATATGAGACAGTAACAAAAAATTCAACACAAGCATCTGAAGATGCAAATAACAAAGTTCTAAAACAAGGGCAAGAAGGGTTAAAAGAAGTAACCTATAAAATAAAATATCAAAATGAAATAGAAATTGAAAAGATTGTATTATCAGAGACTGTAATAAAAGAACCAGTTAACAAAATTGTGCAAGTACAAAAAAAGACAACATCAAGGAGTTCAACACCAAGAACAAGTGGAAGTGGAAATACCTATAAAGTAACAGCATATTGCTCTTGCGCAAAATGTTGTGGTAAAACAAATGGAACAACTGCATCAGGAACAAAAGCAACAGCAGGAAGAACCATAGCAGCATCAAGTAAGTTTGCATTTGGAACAAAATTAAATATTGGAGGCCATGTCTATACAGTAGAAGATAGAGGTGGAGCTATTAATGGAAATAGAATTGACATCTATGTTAATTCCCATTCAGAAGCATTACGTTGGGGAGTTAGATATCTAAATGTAGATGTAGTTAATTAAAGAAAAAATAAGTAAATAGCAAGAACATGTACTAAACATGAACTTGCTATTTTTTTTCTTTTATAGTAGAATAAATATCAAAAAGTGAGGAAATAAAAAATGAAGTTAATTTCATGGAATGTTAATGGTATAAGAGCATGCCTAAATAAAGGATTTGAAGAGTTTTTTAAACAAATAGATGCAGATATATTTTGTATTCAAGAAACAAAATGTCAAATAGACCAAATTGATTTAGAATTTAAAGGGTATAAAAGTTACTGGAATAGTGCAGAAAAAAAGGGATATTCTGGAACAGCAATATTTACAAAAAAAGAACCAATAAATGTAAGCTATGGAATAGGAATAGAAGAACATGATAAAGAAGGAAGAATTATTACCTTAGAATTTGAAGATTTTTATTTAGTAAATAACTATACACCAAATTCAAAAAGAGAATTAGAAAGGCTAGACTACCGTCAAATTTGGGAAGACGAAATTAGAAAATACTTAGGTACTTTAAACAAAAAGAAACCAGTTATAATGTGTGGAGACCTAAATGTAGCTCATAAAGAAATAGATTTAAAAAATCCTAAAACAAATAGGAGAAATGCTGGATTTACGGATGAGGAAAGAGCAAAAATGACACAATTATTAGAAGCTGGATTTACAGATAGTTTCCGTTATTTATATCCAGACAAAGAAAACGCATACACATGGTGGTCATATATGGGAAGAGCAAGAGAAAAGAATGTAGGATGGAGAATTGACTATTTTATTGTATCAAATGACATGAAAAATCAAATTAAAGAGGCAAAAATTTATCCAGAAGTTATGGGAAGTGACCATTGCCCAATTGGTTTAGAAATTTGATTTATTTGCATTTGTTAATTAAATAATTTATATTATTTTTTTATACTTTGTGTGTCGCAACCATATATTAAAATGTTAATTTGTAGGTTGCTCCAATCGCACTCGCTTGGCTCGTTTGGTCGCTTACGCAGTATTGTAAAAATAATATAAATTATTTAATTAATAGATGTAAATAAAGTAAAAGAAAGAGAGTGAAAAAATGAATGAAATAAAAGAACATGGTAAAAAATGGCTATACTGGTTTGCGTTAGCAGTAGCTATCATAATTGTATATAAGGCATTAGATAATTTTGGAGATGTTGTAGGAACTATAGGTAGATTTTTTGAGATTATAACGCCATTTTTAGTAGGGATTTTTATCAGTTATTTATTATATATGCCTTGCAAGAAAATAGAAGAGATTTATGCAAAATCTAAATTAAAATTCATTACTAAAAAATCTAAAATGCTAGGTATTTTGACGGTATATTTAATTATTTTATTATTACTAATTATATTAATAAATTTTATTTTGCCAGTTGTATTTGAAAGTGTAAGAGACTTAATTAACAATATACAAAATTATTATGAAATTGCTATTAACAATTATAATAATTTACCAGATGACAATATTTTAAAGAGTAATGTAGTAAATGATGCTATACGAAATATTCAAAATCTTGATATTAAGCAATATTTCCAATTAGAGAAGATATTAGAATATGTCATGAATGCAATAGATGCTGTAACTCGGAATATTTGATGTTGTAGTAGCTGTAATAGTATCTGTATATATTTTAGCAGAGAGAGACCAGATACTAAAAATGATAAAAAAATTAGGGGAAGCTATATTTAAAGAAAAAACATATAAAAATTTAGACAAATATTTTAATAATTCTAATCAAATATTTTTCAAATTTATAGCAAGTCAATTTTTAGATGCAGTTATAGTAGGTGTTTTAGTAACAATTGCAATGAGCATAATGGGAGTTAAATTTGCACCATTATTAGGATTTTTAATAGGATTATTTAATATGATTCCATACATAGGAGCAATTATTGCTGTAGCGATTTCTGCTATTATAACATTAATAACAGGAGGCCTTTCACAAACTATATGGATGTTAATAGTAGTTATAATTTTACAACAAATTGATGCTAATATCATAAACCCTAAAATAATAGGTCAATCATTAAAAATTAGTCCATTACTAGTTATGTTTGCTATTACAGTAGGTGGAGCTTATTTTGGAATATTAGGTATGTTTTTAGCAGTACCAGCTGTTGCAGTTGTTAGAATATTAATAGAAGATTATATTAACTATAAAATAGCAATAAAAAAATCAGAAAAAAATTTAGAAACGAAAGGTGAAAAGTCATGTTAAAAAAATATTTTTTAGTATTTATAATATCAATGATACCATTAATTGAATTAAGGGGGTCTGTACCTGTTGGATTAAGCGGATTATGGGGAGAAGCCATTCCTATTATTCCTTTGTACATAACATGTATTATAGGAAATATGTTACCAGTACCATTTATTTTCTTTTTTGCTAGAAAGGTTTTAGAATGGGGAGCGAATAAAAAAATTATAGGAAAATTCTTTACTTTTTGTTTAGAAAAAGGGGAAAAAGGTGGAAAAAAACTACAAGAAAAAGCAGGACGTGGTTTGTATGTAGCATTATTTCTTTTTGTAGGAATTCCATTACCAGGAACAGGAGCATGGACAGGAACTTTAGCAGCAAGCTTCTTAGATATGGATTTTAAGAAAAGTGTTATTGCTGTAACAGCAGGTGTTGTTTTAGCAGGTATTATTATGGGATTAGCGTCAGCAGGAGTCTTTGGCGCAATGGGAGCAATGTTTAGTTAAAAGATAGAAAAGGGAGCAGATAATTCAATCTGCTCCCTTATTAAGATATGCTTAAGTTACCTTAGATTTGTTCTACGTGCACTTTAGCCATTTTTATGTTTACCATATACAACTCTTGATTTGTAAGGCTGATTATTAAAAATAGCAAAAGGCATTTATATA
>CANPAC010000100.1 GCA_947571975.1 uncultured Clostridium sp.
TTTCTATTTCAAATCCTAATTGTGCAGAAAAACGTAATGCCCTTAACATTCTTAGCGCATCTTCTTGAAAACGCTCCTCTGGATTTCCTACTCCTCGTATTACTTTTTGATTTAAGTCCTCTTGTCCTAAAAAATAATCTTTTATACCTTCATTGGGGTGGTATGCCATAGCATTGATTGTAAAATCTCTTCTCTGTAAATCTTCTTTTAAACTTTTTGTAAATATCACCTTATTAGGGTGACGACAATCATCATATTCTTTATCAATACGATATGTTGTTACCTCATAATGCTCCCCTTTCCAACATACTGTTACTGTTCCATGCTGTAATCCAGTATCATATGTTTTATTAAAAATTTTTTTTACTTGATATGGTTCTGCTGATGTTGTAATATCCCAGTCTTGAGGTACTCTTTTTAATAAACAGTCCCTTACACATCCTCCCACAATATAAGCATCAAAATTTTTATCATTTAGTTTTTGTAATATTTCTTCTGCTTTTTTGGGAATTATCAAATTCATATTTTTTTATCACTCCTTTTATTTATATTCGTTAAAAAAGGAGTCTATAAAATAGACTCCTCATACTGTCAAATTGTTTAAAAAATTTTTTACCAAATCATTTTATATAATGGGAAATAATAACATTTTATTGTTGTGACTTAATATGTGTAGCTACTTTTACATCTTCTCTTTGTATATGGTTTAAAAGCCAGCCACCTACACTTGTATTTACTTTACTTATTAATGCAATATTAGGACCTTCTTTTTGTAATTGCATAGATAACTCTCTTACCACTTTTTTAAATTCTTCATGATATCTTTTATGATTTGTATAATCTGGATAACGATATTGTAATTGAAGTTTTTCTTCATCAGAAAAATGCTTTTCTGTATAATCATATAAAAATTTCATCGTTTTTGTAACTTCTTCTTTTCCTTTTCTGGAAGAACAAGCCTGCAATAAATCATTGATAGCTGTAATTAACTGTTTATGTTGTTGGTCAATCATTCCATTTCCTGTTTCTAACTTTTTATCCCATAAAAAAGCCATATTATGTATCCTCCTTTATTCTTTACATTATATATTACTTGTTATTTTATTCTATACTCATTTTAAAAACAATGCAATAGATTTTAATATATTTTATCAAATTATTATTATCATTTGAAAATTATTATTATAAATATTTTTTATTATCCTATCAAAAATAAAACTTTTATCAATATAATATATTATTAATAATAAACTGATATATACTATTACTTTTTTTGAAAATTTTTATTGACAAATGCTTCTTTTTACGATATGATATTTTTCAGTTAATTACATATGCACCTTTAGCTCAGTTGGTAGAGCAACTGACTCTTAATCAGTGGGTCTAGGGTTCGAGCCCCTAAAGGTGCAGTTTAAAAAGCGGAGTTTTGTGACATTTGTCATGGGGTTCCGTTTTTTTATTTTTGGGCTAAAATATGGCGGATTGATAGGATTTTTGGAATTGCTACTAAAAAATAAAGCCATTTCACTAGTATAAGTATATTTTATTACTTTTTGAAATAACACTTAATAAAAATGACTTTTTTACTATATACTGCAATTTTACTGCAATAATATTCTATAAAAGGAGGGGTGTTTTATGTATGATAATCATATTTATTGTAAAGAATATAGACAAATTAAAAAACTATATTGTAGATATTCTAAATGGAGATATTGAAGATTATGATGTAGAAGCATTATCTAACCATGTACAACAATTATACGATAATGGCGAAATGCAATCTAGTCAATATGATGACCTTATGAGTTATATTCAAGATATGTAAAATAAAAAAGAAAAAAGATGCTGTATCATTATAACATCTTTTTTCTTTACTTTCCCATTAATTACAAAATACTCTATTCAAACATTCAATTTCATCTTTCTTAACTTGTGGCAAAACATGAGAATAGGTATTTGCAGTCAAATTATAGCTTTTATGTCCTAAATATTCCTGTACTATTTTCATAGAAACTCCTTCTTCCAGTAATCTTGTGGAGAACGTATGTCTTAAACTATGGAAGTTAATAGTATCTATATTTGCTTTTTTTAGATATTGATGAAATTTTCGTATCACAAAACGATAATCCAACATACCACCATATCTTGTAGCAAATACGTAATCTTCATTTTTGTAACATGAAATATTTTTCATTCTTTCTAATTTTTGTGCATAAGCGTGTGCTTTCATAATAGTAACTAATTCTGAACACATAGGAATTGTACGAGTACTAGAAGCTGTTTTTGTTCCCTTTACAATTCGCATTGTTTTGTCTGTATAATTTACCAAAGAAATATTATCATAAGTTTTATTTTTTAACTCTTTTAATCTTTTTTTCACTACAGAAACAGAACAGTCAATGGTTATTTCCTTTTTGTCAAAATCAATTTGATTCCACTTTAATGCAAGAATTTCTCCTTCTCTACAGCCTGTCAACATAGCAAATGCAAACAATGGAAATAACTTTTCTTGTCTACATTTTTCAAAAAACTGTAATTGTTCTTCTCTTGTCAACACTTTTCTCTTTAATGTATCATCATTTACTGGTTTAGGCAATTTTACTGCATTAGCAGGATTGATAGTTAAATATCCTTCTCTTTTTGCCTGTTCTAAAGCTGCTCTTAATACAACATGAATATATCGTATAGAACGTCTGGATAATCCTCCTTCTCTACCATCTACTCTTCCAGACACCGCTTTTTCATTATAAAGTTTCTGTATCATCAATGGTTTTAATTCACATAATTCTATTTCTCCTAGTGCTGGTAGGATATGTAGATAAATTTTACTTTCATAATCATCATAAGTAGAAAAAGCTACATTTTGATTATATGTATTTAACCATAATGGAAACCATTCCTTTAATTTCATATGCTTTCCATTTGTCAAAAAGTTCTCTTTTTGACTCAAAAATGTTGTTAGTTTTTCTGCAACTTCTCTTCTTTGTTTTCCATAAAATGTTTTTCGAATTACTTTTCCAGTTATTTCATCAATATCAACTGTAATTTGAGCAGTCCATTTTCCATCTTTTCTTTTGTATATCGTTCCCTCTCCATTTCCTCGTCTTCCCATATTATCACTTCTTTCTTAAATCTATTTTTCCTAATACGATTTGCTCTATCGTTTCAGCTTTAATCAGTTTTCTATTTTCTATTTCTAAAATTGGAATTTTTTCTTGCTTCACTAATTTG
Organism: uncultured Clostridium sp.; assembly: GCA_947571975.1. Classification (GTDB taxonomy): domain Bacteria; phylum Bacillota; class Clostridia; order TANB77; family CAG-508; genus CAG-269. The sequence goes on from CANPAC010000100.1 coordinate 3,235, forward strand.
TATACAAGAGATTTACTAATTCCTAAAATTGTTGCTACTTCTTTAATAGAATACAATAATTTTTCCATATTTCATTTCTCCTTTACAAAATTATTTAAACATTTTGTTTTTAGTATATTGTCCTGTTCAAAATAATTTTTTAATGAGAAATACTACTTCTTCTTTCTTCTCTTTCTATTTATAATTATTTTTATAATTAATTTTTTATATAATATAAATATTTATTTTTATAATAGAAGAAGAAAGAAGAAGTATATAAAAATATTTATTCTATTTCTAAGAGCTCTTTTTCTTTCAAATAGTCATACAATTCTTTTTTACAACTAAAATCTATTCCTTTTAAAAAGCAACTCCATGTCATAATTTTAAACATTTCATTAGATATAGAAATAGCAGCATTACAAATTGTATCTACTAATTGTATTGCTGCTATAACATGTTGATAGTTTAAACTTCCTCTAAATATTCTAAATTCTATACTTTCTTCATTTTGTAAGTTTAAACACATATATCGCTTGTCAATATTTTTTGCATACTCTAATATTTTTGATAAGTTTTCTTTATAGTCATATCTTGCTGCCCATCTATTAATTTGCGTTTCCGTTCTTCGGCTAAATTGTAATAAATTATTCCAATGACTTTCCAAAAAGAATAGTATTTCTTCTATCACTTTTTCTTGTTGTTCTAAATTTTTTCCTAATTCTCTTCTTCCTACATGAATATGTAATCCACAAGTATCTGTATCATAAGAAGAATATCCCATATCTAT
>CANPAC010000101.1 GCA_947571975.1 uncultured Clostridium sp.
CCAACTTAGCCATCAACATAAAATCAAGAGTTGTGGAGAATAAAATCATAATTATAGTTCACTGTAACAAACTAAATATTAAGATTTTCTTTATTTTATAAGATGTATAGTCAAAAAAATAAAAGTCTCTTGATTTATAGTATAAATTGATGTATAACAGATATAATGATAAAAAGGAGAAAAGGAGCCTAAACATGGATGAAGAAGACTTTAAAAAAGTAGAAAACCAAGAAGTACAAGAAGAAATAGAGCAAATAAAAGAATTACATCAAGAAGTAAAGCCAGCTAATAAAAAAATAATTATCTTTAATTTTATACTAATTCTAACTATATTTATGGGATTATTTATATATATGGTAAAAGTAGATGGAATTGAAAACATTAGAACAATATTACATCAAGTAGATTACAAATGGGTAGTTGCTGGGCTAATTTGTTTATTTATTCATTGGATTTGTGAAGCAGCTAATTTGCATATTCCAATCAAAAAAATGTACCATAATCAACATTTTACAAATTCATTTAAAGTGTCAATGCTAGGCCAATTATTTAATAATATTACACCATTTTCTACTGGTGGTCAACCAATGCAAGCATATGAACTAACTAAAACAGGAAAAAGAGTAAGTGATTCTTTATCTGCTATGGCAATGAAATTTATTATAACTCAAACAGCATTAGTAGTATCTACAATAGTAGTAGTATTATTTGAATTTTCTTTTTTTGCAAATTTAATGCAAAACTACGTATGGATTGCAATTGTAGGATTTATTGTAAACATCATAGCTATCATAGTAGTTATTTTAGCAGGAATAAAAAAGAAAATGATAACATTTTTTACAACACCTATTATTAAATTGTTAGGAAAAATTCGTATATTTAGACATCCAGAAGAAACAATCGAAAAATTAGATAAAAGTATAGACCATTTTAGAGAACAATTCTTATTTATGAAATCAGAAAAAAAGATGGTAGTAGAAATGTTTTTAATAGCAGTTATACAAAGTTTTGCGTATTATTCTATAACTTATATGGTTTATCGAGCTTTTGGCAATAACGGAATAACATTTTGGCAAATTATACCAATTCAGAGCTTCTTACTATTAATAATGACATTTATTCCAACACCTGGTTCAGGATTAGGAGCAGAAGGCGGATTTTTCTTGCTATTTAATTCTATTTTTGAACAAGGAACTATAAATTTATCTATTCTATTTTGGAGAATTTATACATTCTATTTACCAATTATAGTAGGAGCATTATTTTTAATACCAACTAAAAATACAAGTAAAAGACATTCCTAGAAATCCTAGATTGATGGATTAATGGAGCTATTAAAGTGAAAACAAAAAATAGGAGAAAAAGTAAAATGGAAACAATTATTATTGCAGGAGGAGAAATAAACAAACAAATTTTAGAAAAATATTGTAAAAAGTATAATCGGAAAAAATATTATAGCAGTAGATAAAGGATTAGAAATACTAGACAAATTAGATATAATACCTAATCATGTAGTAGGAGACTTTGATTCTATTTCAAAACAAATATTAAAAAAGTATAAAGACAATCCAAAAATAACTTTTCACACATATAATCCAGAAAAAGATAACACAGATACAGATATAGCTATACAATTAGCAATTAAACTAAATAGCGCTAATATTACTATTTTAGGTGCATTAGGAAAAAGAATGGACCATAGTTTAGCAAATATTCATATTTTAAAATATGCTTTAGATGCTAAAATTCCATGTCATATAGTAGACGAATATAATAAAATTTATTTAATTGATGATAATAAAATATTATATAAAAATAAGATGTATGGAAAGTATATTTCTTTGATACCATTAACAAGTAGAGTAGAAGACATTACTTTAAAAGGATTTAAATATCCACTAGATAAATATTCTTTATCAATAGGTGTAAGTTTAGGAGTTAGTAATGAAATAGTAGAGGAAACAGCAAGTATAGAATTAAAGAATGGGATTTTGATTGTAATTGAAAGCAGGGATTAAGGACCCCACGTCCCTAAATCCCTGTTTTTCTTTATTCCTTATTTGTGATTTCTTCTAAATCTAAAAGTTCTTGCCATCTAGAGTCTACTTCTTTTTGGAATTCTTCAATCATCCATTCATTTCCAGGTTTAAACATATGTTTAAATCTTTTTTGTGGTTTTAAGAATTCTTCAATTGGTAGCTTTTTAGCTGGCTTGTAAGTAATTTTATATTTTCCATCTATTACTTCATATAATGGCCAATAGCAAGTTTCAACAGCTAGTTTATTGATTTGCATTAATTGGTCAGTTGGATATCCCCAACCTCTAGGACAAGGTGCCATTACATTTAAGAAGGCAGGTCCTTTGGTATAAATTGCTTTTTCAGCTTTTTCATATAAATCTTTAAAGTTCATGTATCCTAAAGTTTGAGCAACGTAAGGCAAGTGATGACCTACCATAATTTTTGCTAAGTCTTTTCTAGATTGCATTTTTCCTGGAATTACTTTTCCTGCTGGTGATGTTGTTGTGTCTGCAAATTTTGGTGTAGCAGAAGAACGTTGAATACCAGTATTCATATATGCACCATTGTCATAACATACATATACCATGTCATGACCACGTTCCATAGCTCCTGATAAACTTTGTAAGCCAATGTCATAAGTTCCACCATCTCCACCAAAAGCGATAAATTTAGTATCTCCTTCTGGTAATTTTCCTTGTCTTTTCATAGATTGATATGCTGCTTCTGCTCCTGCTAATGTTGCTCCTGCACATTCAAATGCTGTGTGTACAAAAGAGTCAGTCCAAGCAGTATAAGGATAAATAAATGTAGAAACTTCCATACAACCAGTAGCTCCAGCTACAACAGCATGGTCTTCTGGCTTTAAAGCTCTCATTATATGTCTTGCAACTGGTGGGGCACCACAACCAGCACACATTCTATGACCTGCTGTAAATCTTGAAGGTTTGCTACTAACAATTTCTTTTACATTATAAGCCATTATTATTTTGCCTCCTTTCTTAACCCTAAATAACGATAAGGATTTCCAATGTTATTTGTTTTCACAATTTCTAATAAATCTTGGTAAACAGATTCAATATCATCTGCTTTGGTATCTCTACCACCAATACCATAAATGTAATTTACAGCTAACACATGTTTATTTTGTATATACATAGCTGAAGTTACATCTTCAAATAAAGCTCCACCTGAAGCATTTAAAGAATCTGCTCTATCTAAAATAGCAATAGCTTTTACATGAGAAATAGCTTTTGCTATTTCTTCGCCTGGAAATGGGCGATAAACACGAACTTTTAAAAGTCCAGCCTTAATTCCTTTAGCTCTTAAATTGTCAACTACAAATTTAGTTGTTCCAGCAGTTGAATTCATACAAATGATTGCAATTTCGGCATCTTCTAATTTATATTCTTCAAATAATGAATAACTTCTACCTGTCATTTTTTCAAAGTCTTTTGATACATCTAATATTACTTGTTTTGCATTTTTCATAGCTTCTGCTTGCTGTGCTTTGTGTTCAAATAGGTATGCTTGTAAATCTAATGGACCAACAGCTATTGGTTCTTCTTTATTTAGTAAATAATGTTCTGGTTTATATTTTCCTACAAATTCTTTTACTTTTTCATCTTCTACTAATTCAATATTTTCAATTGCATGAGAGGTAATAAATCCATCTTGACATACCATTAGAGGTAGTTGTACATCTTTATGTTCTGCAATTCTATGAGCCATTAATGTATTGTCATAAGCTTCTTGATTGTTTTC
>CANPAC010000102.1 GCA_947571975.1 uncultured Clostridium sp.
TAGCAAAAGATTATCTTAAAAAATTGAATAATGAAAAAGTAAAAATTGAAGAAAATGAAGGAGCGGAATCAAGCTTGTATATAGCAATTACAGATAAGATTTTAATAGCTAATATCCAAAAAAGTTATACAAGAATACAAACAATTGCCCACGAATGTTTACACTCTATTCAAAGTAGAAAATTATTAATGTTTAATTTTATTTTTTCTAATGTTTACTTATTATATTTTATAGCAATTAGTGCTTTATTAATTTTTAAAGTATTGCCATATAAAATGATGTTTTTAGTGATTTTTTTGATACTTAGTATGATTTATTGTTCAGTACGAGTTTTTTTAGAAAATGACGCTATGATAAAGGCAAGATATTTAGCAAAGGAATACTTAGAAGAAAAGAAAATATCTTCTAAAGAGGAAATTGATAAGTTAGTAGCAGGGTTTGATAAGATTAACGAAGTTGGTATTAAGTGTACGAATTATTATTTTTTTAGGCAAGTTATGATGCAATTATTTATATTAGTAACATTAGGGATTTTATTTTAACAATTCTAACAGGCAAGGAATGTCCCCTAATCCCTAAAACAGGGATTTAAGGAGCGTACCTAAAGGTATTACTTATCTATAACTCATTTTCACTCGTAACAACTAATGGCATACCTAAATCCTTATTTAGAAGAATAATCTTGTAATAATAAATTCAAAATTTGAGGATAAATATTAGTTGCATTTTGCCTCCAATTATCTACAATACGCTTGGCTCTATCGCGAGAGCCAGCAAAAGTTTTTACTTCAAAAATAGATTCATTATTTTCAACAATTTTACATTTTATAATATATTCATTTTCATTTTTAGGAATAAATTCCGCAATAACGGAAGAAGCTTCTTCTATATTAGGAAACTCCTTAGCAAAAATATTATCAGCTTTTAATTTCATGATTCCTGGTAATACATCTTTTGTAAGAACATATGCGTTTTTTCCTTCGGATGTGATTTTTATGACAAACTCTTCTTCTTTTGTATATGAACCTACTAAATTGGAATCTATTAAATCTGTTAAAACTTGTTTAAAATAAAAGTAGTTTACATCATTTATAGAAGTAATAATTTTAAACAAATCGTCTTGCCTAATTTCTCCTTTGATAAGATTTAATATGTATAAGATTAGTACCTTATTTTCAGCCAAAGTAGTAGTATTATCTGAATTTGAATTCATATTCAATAGCACTCCTTACTTTGTTTTTTTCTTTTTTGTGATTATATCATAAAATAAAGCGAAAGTAAAATGAATTTTATTCAAGTTTCGACTTTTTCCAAATGAAAGTATAATATATTATTTCTGAAATACTGCGTAAGCGACCAAACGAACGAAGTGAATGCGATTTGGAGCAACCCACAATTAATTTTTTTTTGTAGGTTGCGACACACAAGGTATAAAAAAATAATATATTATACTTTCATTTGGAAAAAGTCGAAACTTAAATAAATTTAAAATTGACTTAATATGTAAAATATAGTATTATTGTATTACAAATAGGGAATCATCAATAAAGTATAAAAAAGGATATATAGTTAAATAATTTTTAAGATATAGAATGGAGAAAAGATGAGAAAAATTGTCTTTCATTTTAGAAATATAAATGAATCGGAATTTACTAGTGAAAATCAGAATACTAGTAAGAGAGTGAAATCAAATACTGAAATAATGTATGATTATATTGATGAAGCTATGAAAAGTCAAAAATGTAAAATGGGTTTAGGTATTCATGCAATACGAAAAGAAAAAATTAAGAGTAAATCTGTAGATGAAGTTTTAAAAGAAATATGTGATGATGGACTAGATATAAAAAAAGGTAGTTCTGTGTTAGCAACTGTAAGTTCTTTAGGAGTAAGTTCTGAAGTTAAAAGTTATCAAAGAAAAGCATTGAAAGATTATAAATTAGGAAGTGAAATAGCAGAAAATGGAGTTGTTGTTTTAGTTCCTACTATATTAGAAAAAAATGGAGAGAAAATATTTCAAAAAAAAATGAATCATTTTCTTGAAATGACAGATGAAGAAAAAGGAACTTTTATAAAAAGCCTTTCAGATAGATTAACAGAACAACAAAGGAAAATAAGTCAAGCAGTTATTGCTGGTGATATGCAAAAATTAGAACAATTATCAGTAGAAATGTATGGTAATAGAGATGGTGGGGTAGGAGAAAATACTGTAATCCAAAAGATATTTTTAAAAAACATAATCAAGAAAACATTGTAGAAAACCAAGTTTCAATGATAGAATATAAAGAGTCATTATTTAAAAACTTTATTAGTAAAATAAAAAGTTTATTCCGTATAAATTAAAATACCTTAGAATAAACTAAAAATATTATCAATATAACAAAATTAAATAATAGAAAGAAGAGTGATTAGAAAATGAAAAAAAGAAAAGTGGTTCTAGTAGGAACTGGATTTGTTGGAATGAGTATGGCATATTCAATGGTAAATAGAGGTGGAATTGAAGAACTTGTTTTAATAGACATTGATAAAGATAAAACAATAGGAGAAGAAATGGATTTGTCACATGGATTACCATATGCTCCTCAAAAAATGATAATTAAAGCTGGAGATTATGAAGACTGTAAAGATGCACAGGTAGTAGTAATAACAGCAGGAGTAGCACAAAAACAAGGAGGACAGACAAGATTAGAATTAGCAGAAATAAATACAAAAATAATGAAGCAAATTACTAAATCTATTATGGAAAGTGGCTTTGATGGAATTATAATAGTAGCAAGTAACCCTGTTGATGTAATGGCATATGTTGTTTGGAAAGCTTCAGGATTACCTAAAAATAAAGTAATTGGTTCAGGAACAGTATTAGACACGGCAAGACTTAGATACCTAATGGCAGACTATTTGAAAATTTCAAGCAAAAATGTTCATGCATATATCATGGGAGAACACGGAGACTCTTCTTTTGTTCCTTGGGACCATGCTTATGTAGGATGTAAAAAAATAAAAGACATTATGAAAGACGGAAATCATCCAATGGAAGATTTAAAGAAAATACACGAAGGAGTAGTAAATGCCGCTTATGAAATTATTGAAAAGAAAAAAGCTACTTATTATGGAATTGGAATGGCTTTAAATCGATTAGTACATGCAATTTTAGATGATGAAAATTCAATTTTAACAGTGTCAACTTATTTAGAAAATAAATATGGTCAAAATGATATTTTTATAGGTGTACCAGCAATTATTAATCAAGAAGGAGTAAGGGAATTAATAGAACTAAATTTGAATGAATATGAACAAGCAAAATTAGATAATAGTTGCAGACTAATTAGAGAAATGCTAAGTTAATTAAGAAACGTTGATAGTCTTTCTATTGATTTAAAAAATGAATTTCCTACTATTCAAGGCTTTTTTTAAAATTTATTTGTAGTACAGGGCTAAGACATTGCAATAAGTGATAACCTAGTAAGATATTTTTTTAAAGATTTCAAAG
>CANPAC010000103.1 GCA_947571975.1 uncultured Clostridium sp.
ATTACTCAATAATTTCAGTAACAGAACCAGCACCTACTGTTCTACCACCTTCACGTTTTCTCTTTTGTAAAATCATTGTTATTTTTATTGATTTTTCTTCATTTCTATACTTTAAAGTGCTTTGTTTTGCACATATTATACCATATATCCAAAATTTTTAGAGCCAAATTAGAGCCAGAATCTAAAATCAATATATTTTTTATTTTCCAAATACCTCATTCAACATTTCATTAACTTCTTCATCTGTTGCCATCATATCTTCTAAATTGGGATGTAATATATTCATTGTTAATGGTGTTTCTTCAATCTGAATAGTTCCAATATTAGGATATCTATTAATATTATCACAACTTAAAGCGAATTGGTCTATCAATTTTGCAGTAGATGTAAAAGAATATTTTTGCTCTCCATTTCCATCAAATACACTTTGATACATAAGCCCTGTTGTTAGTAATCCTTGAACGCATAAATTCCACGAAAATTCAGTTTTATTTATGTTCTGCTTTAAAAATTGCAAATCTTCTTCTAAAGTATGTACTATTGCATAACAAATACGAAAATAAGTTGATAAATCAATAAAATCTATAAGCAAACAGTGTGTTGCATTAATTAAATACTTTATTTTTTTCTGTGTTTCTGCTTTATCTATATACGACAATAATCGCTGAGAATTATCTTTCTTTTCTCCATCTTTTGTCAATTTATCATATAATTTGTTACAATCATCTTTAGATAAATATATGCCATTTAGAAACATTTCAAATTTTGACCAAAGTAATTTTTCATGAATAAGAGTAGGAAATTTTGCAAGAAAAATAATAATCTTGCCAGTAGATATAGGATTACCTAATAGTGCTTTAATAATATCTTCAAAAAAATCAGTAGATTCCTCTTGAATTTCTTTTTTTGATATAAGCTCATTTACTGTTTCTATAAATTTCATTTTCTTATCCTTTCTATATCTAATAAATTTAATTTTTTTATTATATTACCTGTATTGAAACAGAAAATATAATTAAAATAAATTCTTTTTTTGCAACCATTTCGTTTCGTTTGGTGTAATTACTAATATATCTACATCCCCACCAACAGTTTCAACAACATTTTTGAATCTCATTGTTTGAATAGTTGTCTCAACAGCATACCGAGCAAAATCAACAGCATCTTGTAAAGTAAAAAATTCAAATAATATATTTTCAACAGGTAAATCTTCATAAGTACCATCTTCAATTTTCAAAGCTACATTCTTAATTAACCGAGTAAATGTAGAAGTCTCTCCTTGCCATGTAGCTCCTTGTAATGTTGTATCTATGTTTTCCACCTTTTTAGTTTGCACATTTAATTTATATATCAATTGCCTTTTCTTGTATTTTATGTCATAACCAGCAACAATAAAATCTGTGTCAGGTATTTCTTCTAAAGCATTAAAATAATTAATAATAATTTGAGGAATATCCTCAATTTCACATGTCTCACTTATTTTTGTTCGTATCATGTCTAAAATAAATCCTGTTATTGGTTTATTTAATAGTGTAGCATTTCCACAAACTGATATTCCTGCACCATTTGGACATATAAAAGTTTTATCTGTAGAATTATTATTATGTATTCCAATCCTTTTAACTAAATTTCCATTAATAATTTGTGTATCTGTATATGTAATACGTCTGTCACTTGCTAAAACAATTCCTTCATTTACAAATACTGAAATCAAAAATGACATTTTTATTCCTCACTTTCTAAATATAAACAAATGCTCATGTTTAATAAGTAAAAAATTATATTTTTCACTATTTATTTCCCAATAGGCTGTTGATTGACAATTATGTTGCTCTTTAATAATTAATTCTTTGAGCTTAAAACCTATGTTCTCAAAAACTTTCATAATATCAAATGACAGTGGTACCATATAACCTTTTTGTCTAGTATCGCCCATAAGAATAGCACAAAATTTATCTTCTTTTAAAACACGATAGCTTTCCTCTGCAACTTTTTTCATTTCTTGTATAAAATCTTGAATTTTTAATTGTGATAAATCTTCATCAATATTCTCACTATATTTGATAATATTTGCATATGGTGGATGTGTACATATTAAATCAATACTTTCATTAGGAATAAAATGAAGATTTCTGGCATCTGCTTTTTTGATATAGACTTTTCCCTTTGCTGGTTCATAGTTAAAAGAAGTTTTTTCTCTACATACTTTAAGAGCATTTTGATTAATATCAATGCCAATAATATCTCTGTTTAAAAGTTTTGCTTCAACAAGCGTGGTTCCTCCACCTACAAATTGGTCAAGAAGCAAATCTCCTTCTTGTGAATATTTTAATATGATATTTCTTGGTATATATGGTGACCAATTTCCTCGCCATTTTGAATCATGAGTTGCCCAATCTCCATGTTGTGGAAAGGACCAAATTGTTGTCATTTCTGGTTTAAAATTTTCAGGTTCCCATCTTTTTACTTTCTTTTTTATCATTTTTAAATCCTTTATACTAAAAAATACATTTCTCACTTATAGAAAATCATTTTTCAGTTTTAAATACAAATTTTATCTATAATACCATTTTCCATATCTTTGATATTGTAAATATGCTCCATAACATCAAATGTTTCTTCAAGATTATAACGAGCATTTGTCCAGCCTTTTCCATCAGTAAACCACACAAATGTAAAACCATCAATATTATCTGCTTCTAATGCAAGCGTTTTATAACTTCTAGCTGTTTCATTCAATTTAGAACCACCACTACTATAAAAATTTGTTTCTATTCCATATATCATACTATCTGTTTTTATAACAAAATCAAAGCGTTTTTCTGTTTTTCCTTCATTTGAAATAGCTGATAAATCAATATTCCACTTCTCTACTATTTGGTGAATATACATTTCTTTAAAATAAGTCTTATCTCTTGTAAAACCTGACTTCTTAATAAAACTTTCTACTAAATTTTCCATCAAATGACCACCACGATTTTTTCTGGCATTAGAATCCAAACCTGTTTCAACACCTGTAACATAGTCTACAATATTATTGATAATATGATTTTGAATTAAATCAAATAATCCTGTTTTTCTCATAAATATTTTATATTGCTCTATAGAAAGGTTAGGAGTTCTAAATTGATATGTAAATTCGCCATCACCATCAATAGCATATATTTCATTTGTTCTAACTGCTAAAAGCAAAGGAATACATTTTAAAACTTCTGGATATTTTTTGATAAGTACTTCAAAATCACTTTCTATATTTTTTGAGCCTATCAATGAATTTAATATGTT
>CANPAC010000104.1 GCA_947571975.1 uncultured Clostridium sp.
GTAGATGGAAATAGAGATGTATATATAGGAACAAAAGATTTAAAACTAACTGATGTTATATAATCATCTCGAGAAATTACAAGTTGAAAGTGAGATTAAGTATTATGGATTTAAAGAAAATTGAAAAATTTATTGATAAACAAAAGGTTAGTTTTATATGTTCTATTGATGATGAAAACTATCCTAATGTAAAAGCAATGCTAAAACCTAGAAAAAGAAACGGCTTAAAAGAATTTTATTTTTCTACTAACACTTCATCTATGAGAGTTAATCAATATAAAAGTAATCCAAATGCTAGTATTTATTTTTATCACAAAGGACTAATTAAATATGTTGGTGTTATGCTAAAAGGAAAAATGGAAATTTTAACAGACCAAGAAACCAAAAATATGATTTGGAAAAAAGGAGATACAATTTTTTATAAAAAAGGTGTAACTGATCCAGATTATTGTGTTTTAAAATTTACTGCTACAAGTGGGAGATATTATTGTGATTTGAAAACAGAAAATTTTGATATTAAGTAATTGCAAAATTACAATAAGTAAAGGAGATTCAGAAATGGCAGAATTAAGTTCATTAAAAAATATTGGAAAAGAAATTGTAAGAAAACTAAAAACAATAGGTATAAATACAGCAGAAGAATTAAAAGAAATTGGAAGTAAAGATACTTGGTTTAGATTAAAATTGAAATATCCAGAAATATGTTTAGTACACTTATATACTCTTGAAGGTGCAATTAGTGATATGGAATATAATCAGTTATCAGAAAAAACAAAAAGAGATTTAAAGGCATTTACAGACCAATGGAAATAATAGATAAATTACAATTTTACGGCTATAAATCTTGAATGTTAATAAGCATTGCTTGTAGCAACGGACGATTCTTTATATAATAGTTTGTAAAGAAAGGAGTTGTTCAAAATGTTAAAAGAAAACATTAAACAATTAAGAAAATCAAAAGGACTTTCACAAGAAGAACTTGCCATCAAATTGAATGTGGTACGACAAACAATTTCTAAATGGGAGCAAGGCTTGTCAGTTCCTGATGCAGAAATGTTGGTTTCAATATCAGAAGTTTTTGAAACACCAGTAAGCACTTTACTCGGAGAGAATATTTCAGAATCTAAAGCAGATGATTTGAAAGCAATTTCAGAAAAATTGGAGATAATAAATTTACAACTATTGCAAAGGAATAAAGCAAGAAGAAAAATAATTCATTGGATGCTAATTTCATTATGTACAATCATAATTATAATTTTCATATCTTTATTCTTATTAAGTAGTCCTTATCAAAATTGGGATTATAATAATCCTGAAAATGCTGTTTTAGGAGTTGCTTTTCATTCGTTTGAATGGATATTTGTTAGGATAGCACCAATTATTTTTATAGGTTCAATTATAGGAATTTATTTAACAAGACAGAAACAATAAAAATTACAATAAGTAGAGCAGATAAACATCTGCTTTTTATAAATTAAAAAATTATTATAAAATTTCAAAAAAAGTATTGACTTAAAGTTTACTTTAACTTGTATAATAAAAAACGAAAGGAGGAAATAGTATGTCATATTCTATTAAAGAAATTGCTGATATGATGAAAGTAACAACAGCAACAATAAGATATTGGGATAGTGAAGGGCTACTTCCAGATATAAAAAGAGTGAATGGTATAAGAGTATTTGAAGATAAAGATTTCAAATGGCTTAGAGTATTGAATTGTATGAAAAACATCAATATGCCTATTAAGAAAATTAAAGAATATCTCGAATTAGCTCAAAAAGGCGATTCAACTTTACAAAAAAGATATGAAATGATTTTAGAACAAAAGCATATTATTGAAGAACAGATAAATGACTTAAATAATTGTTTAAAAGAATTTGAATATAAAGAGTGGTACTATAAAACAGCAATCGAAGCAGGAACTGAAAAAGTTGTAGAAAATGTTACATCTATTGCTCCTACTTTGGAAATTGATAAAATTCCAAAAAATTATAAGAAAGAGGGTAATAAAAATGAGTGAAACTTTAGAGTTAATACAAGAATGGGATAAAACATTTGCCAAAAGTGAAAAGGTAAATCATAGAAAGGTAACATTTCATAATAGATATGGAATGACATTAGTAGCAGATATGTATGTACCTAAAAATGCAGAAGGAAAACTACCAGCAATAGCAGTATGTGGACCTTTTGGAGCAGTAAAAGAGCAAGCAAGTGGATTATATGCACAAACTATGGCAGAGAGAGGATTTTTGACAATAGCTTTTGATCCATCATTTACAGGAGAAAGTTCAGGAACACCTAGATATATGGCAAGCCCAGATATAAATACAGAAGATTTCCAAGCAGCAATAGACTTTTTATCAATTCAAGAAAATGTTGATTCAGAAAAAATTGGAATCATAGGAATTTGTGGATGGGGTGGAATGGCTTTAAATGTAGCAGCACTTGATACAAGAATTAAAGCAACAGTAGCTTCTACCATGTATGATATGACTAGAGTAAATGCAAATGGATATTTTGATGAAGGAGATAATGAAGAAACAAGATATAATAATAAAGTAGCTTTAAATGCACAAAGAATTACAGATTATAAAAACGGAAATTATGAATTAGGAGGAGGCTGTTTAGAACTTCCTGTACCAGAAGATGCTCCATTCTATGTTAAAGATTATAGTGAATATTATAAAGGAAGAGCATATCATTCAAGAAGTCTAAATTCAAATGGTGGATGGAACAAAATCGGTTGTATGTCATTTATAAATCAACCAATATTAAAATACAGTAATGAAATTCGAACAGCTGTATTAGTTATTCATGGAGAAAAAGCACACTCTTGTTATTTCAGTAAAGATGCTTATAAAAATATGATTACAAATAGTAAATATACTGATAATAAAGAGTTAATGATTATTCCAAATGCTGTTCACACAGACTTATATGACAATATGGAAGTAATACCTTTTGATAAAATGGAAGAATTTTTTAATGAGAATTTAAAATAGTATAAAAAATTAAAGCAGGTAATTCGTTGAAAATTACCTGTTATTTGTGTTATAATCATCTCGGGAAATTACAAGTTATAGAATAGATTAAAAGATGATTCGTTTTTGAATCATCTTTAATTTTTATTATTAATTTCTTTTTGCGAGACTATCGTAAAAGTTGTGTAAATCGGATTTCCTTCCGACATACATAATTCTAAATTGAGACAAACATAAATCCCATTTACTCATCATTCTTGA
>CANPAC010000105.1 GCA_947571975.1 uncultured Clostridium sp.
GAGGCTCATTTTTTCGGATTAGAATTTCTTAATGTTTGTAAGGCAGCCGAGAATTTTTAAGAAATATTTTATATAAATTCATTTGTCTATTTTTTAATAATCAGCCTTACAAATCAAGAGTTATAGATAGTAAAAACAATAATGGCTAAAGTGTGCCTGTCCCAACTTAGCCATTTCATTAAATTATAAAATAATATCTCTCTTTAATAATTCATTTTCCACTACACCAATTCCGATAAATTGATTATTAGAATAAATTCGATATACATCATCTAATCTTTTCATTGTCAATTTTACTCCATTTAAAAATGGAACTAATCTTTTTTCTTCTATTTGGATTGCTTCTTTTTCTTTAAATAAATCTTCTATTGTAATATAAGAAATTGTATTTTCCTCAATTTGTTCTATAGTTACTGCCTGATCTATCAAAAATTTACCTACTCTAGTACGATTTAATTCTGACATGTATCCAATAGTTCCTAATTTATTAGCTATATCTTCACACAAACTTCTTATATATGTGCCTTTAGAGCAGTGTACTTGAAATTCAATCTGCTTTTGTTCTTGTTTTATTTTTAATAGCTGTATTTCAAAAATCTCAATATTTCTAGGTTTAATTTCCACAGTTTGTCCTTTTCTTGCATATTCGTATAACTTTTTTCCTTTTACTTTAATTGCAGAATACATTGGGGGAATTTGTTCTTGTTTTCCTAAAAATGTCTTCAATACTTCTTCTATTTTTTCTTTTCTAAATACATTTTCTTTTAATAACTGTTCTTCTATAATATTTCCTTCTGCATCTGCTGTATCTGTTTTTGCTCCTAATGTAAGTTCAACTTGGTATCGTTTATCATGCTCAATTAGATACTTTGAGCACAAAGTTCCCTTTCCTATTAATAAAGGCAACACTCCTGTTGCCATTGGGTCTAAAGTTCCTGTATGTCCTACTTTCTGCCCTGTAATTTTTTTTACACGATTTACAATGTCATGTGACGTACAGTTTTTAGGTTTATTTATAATTATTATTCCATCCATTTTTTTATTTCTTCCATTATTTTTTCTTTTACTTCTTTAACATTTCCTTGTATCAATGCTCCTGCTGCTCTTGCATGACCTCCGCCTCCAAATAATAAGCAAATGTCAGATACATTAATGCCATCTTCTGAACGTAAAGATACCTTATATGCTTCTTCTTCATCTTTTTGTCTAATAAAAACAGATACTAAAACACCTTCTATGTCTTTTCCGATATTTACTAATCCTTCATGGTCTCCTGGTTCTGCATTTGTCTCTAATTCATCTTTAGTTGTTATATATGAAAAAGCAACTCTTCCATTTTCTAGTAGTTCTAGTCTATCAATTACACGTTTTGTTAGTTCAAAATTTGCCTTTGTTTTAGTTCCCATTGTTTTTTTATAAATATCTGGAATATCTACTCCTAAACGTAATAGTTCTGCTGTATATTCAAAAGTTTCTGGTGTAACTCCTAAATAACGAAATCCTCCTGTATCAGTTATAATTCCTGTCATTATACATGTTCCTATTTCTTTTGAAATTGGAATTTTAAAATATTCTAACATTGATACTAATATCTCGCAACATGCTGGTGAGGCTGGATTAACATAGTTTAGGTCACCATACATATTATTGCTTCCATGATGATCAATTACTATTGTTTTTTTAGCATTTTCAAAATACTCTTTTTTTTCTAATCTCTTAAATGTTGCACAATCTATTGAAATTGCTAAATCGTAATTTTTAATTTCAGAATCAACTTTTATTTCATCTGTACCTGGCAAAAATTGAAACATTCTAGGATATTCTTCAATAATGACATCTGCTTTTTTTTCTAATTTTTCTAAAATAAATTTCATTGCTAGGCTACTTCCTATAGCATCTCCATCTGGTGATTCATGTGTTAAAATAACAATGCTTTTTGCCTCTTTTATTTCTTTTAAAATTTCATCTAATGTCATTTTTTTATCTTCCTCTCTTTTTAAAGTAACTTTATATTACGACTAATCTTGCTTTTTAGGCATAATTTCTTTTAAGATAGTATCAATTCTAGCACCATATTCTAACGAATCATCTAGTTCAAAAATCAATTCAGGTGTATTTCGCAAATTTATTTTTCTTGCTAATTCACTTCTAATAAACCCTGCTGATTTTTTCAATCCAGCAAGTGTTTCTTTTGTATTTTTTGAATTTAATATACTAACATATATCTTTGCAAATTTTAGGTCATTTGTTATTTTTACTTTTGTTACACTAATTAATCCTGTTACATTTGGATTTTTTAATTTATAACTAATAATGTTGCTAAGTTCTTTTTTGTACTCTTCTTCTATACGACCTAATCTCGCCTGATTTTCTGGCATATTTCTTCTTCCTCTCTTATTTAATAATTTATCTTTTTAGTTCTTCCATAATATATACTTCAATAATGTCTCCTTCTTTAATGTCATTATAATTTTCAATTTGGATTCCACATTCAAATCCTTTTCCAACTTCTTTTACTTCATCCTTAAAACGTTTCAATGTAGCTAAATGTCCATCATGAATAACAACATTTTCTCGAATTACTCTTACTCCTGCATTTCTTTCTACCTTTCCACTTATTACATAACCACCAGCAATAGTTCCAACATTTGAAATTTTGAATGTTTGTCTTACTTCTACATTTCCTATTACTTTTTCTTCAAATTCGGGATCTAGCATTCCTTTCATAGCGGCTTCTACGTCTTCAATTGCTTGGTAAATGATAGAATATTGTTTAATTTCGACTTCATCTTTTTCTGCTAATTCTTTTGCTGTATTATCTGGCCTTACATTAAATGCGATAATAATTGCATTCGAAACTTTTGCAAGGGTAACATCAGATTGGTTTACTGCTCCTGCTGCAGCGTGAATAACTTTTACTCTAACTTCTTCATTTGCTAATTTTTCTAATGATTGTTTTACTGCTTCTACAGAACCTTGTACATCAGCTTTAACAATTAAGTTTAATACTTTTAAGTTTCCTTCCTCCATTTGAGTAAATAGATTGTCTAAAGTTACTTTTGTACTGCTATTAATTGCTTTTTCTCTTTCTTGGTTCTTTCTTCTTTCTATTAAGTGTTTTGCCATTTTTTCATTTTTTACTTCATAGAAAGTATCTCCTGCTGATGGTACTTCTGTTAATCCCATTATTTCAACTGGTGTAGAAGGCCTAGCTGATT
>CANPAC010000106.1 GCA_947571975.1 uncultured Clostridium sp.
AAATATTTTATATAAATCATTTGCTATTTATTAAGATATACCTTACTTACAAATCTAGAGTTGTGGAGAATAAAATCACTTAAGCTGTAGTCTATTCGTCTTTTGTTGTATTGATTTTAAATAATTTTACTAATTCTACAATTACAATTGGTGCAAAGATTAAACAAGCAAGTTCAATAATATTTTCAGTAGGAAGTAATGGTATACTAAATATTTCTCTTAAAGCTGGAACTGCTAAAATCACAAACATAAGAGCTGCTGAGGCTATAATAGCTCCAATTAGTTTTGTATTATTAAACACTTTTGTTCTAAATAATGATTTTTTGTTATCTCTTACATTAAATACATGTACTAGCTCTGATAAAGCAAGTGTTACAAATGCCATTGTTTGACCAACTTCTATTTTTGATTGGTCTAATGTTAAATCACCAATTGGTTCTTTTGTAGTTGCTAAACCTATCATAAATGCTGCTAATGTTAAAAGTCCTATCATTGCACCTTGATAAATTACACGCCAAGTCATTCCTTTTGTAAATACTCCTTTTCCTGGCTTTGTTGGTTTTCGTTTCATTATGTCTGAATTTGCTGGGTCAAAGGCTAAAGCTAATGCTGGAAGTGAATCTGTTACTAAATTTATCCACAAGATGTGTATTGGTAATAATATTTCTAAATGTGAAATATCGTTAATTCCAAACCAACTAGCAAATAATGGAGTTAGTAGTGTTGCTAAAAATAATACTACAATTTCTCCTACATTGCTTGATAATAAGAATTGGATAACTTTTAAGATGTTATCATAAATTCTTCTTCCTTCTTCAACACTTGCTACAATTGTAGCAAAATTGTCATCTGTTAGAATAACATCAGCAGCTTCTTTTGCTACATCTGTTCCTACTATTCCCATGGCACATCCAATATCTGATGTTTTTAAGGCTGGACTATCATTTACTCCATCACCTGTCATAGCTACAATTTCCCCATTTTTTTGCCAAGCTTTTACAATTCTAACTTTGTGTTCTGGTGATACTCTAGCATATACTGAATATTGTCTAACATTTTTTTCTAATTCTTCTTGTGACATTTTTTCTAGTTCTATACCTGTAATTGCTTCTTCTTCATTTTCTAGAATTCCTAATTTTTTAGCAATTGCTGTTGCTGTAATTTTATGATCTCCTGTTATCATTACTGTTTTTATTCCTGCTGTTTTGCATTTTTCTACTGCTAGTTTTGCTTCTTCTCTTGGTGGGTCTATCATTCCTACCATTCCAATAAAAATTAAATCACTTTCTATGTTTTTCATTTCTTCATCATTTGGTTTGTGGTCTAATTCTTTATAAGCACATGCTAATACTCTTAACGCTTCTTTTGCCATGTTTTCATTATGTTGTCTAATTGTATTTTCATAATTTTTTAAATCTTGTTTTATTTCTCCTTGTAGCAAATAAGCATTACATCTTTTTAGTAATTCATCTACTCCACCTTTTGTATATACCATATATTTTCCATTTTGTTCATTAACTGTTGTCATTAGTTTTCTGTCTGAATCAAATGGAACCTCGTTTAAACGTGGTACTCTATCATAAATACTTGGGTCAAAATCTAGCTTAAATGCCATATCTACTAATGCTGTTTCAGTTGGGTCTCCTGTTAATGTTCCATCATTTGATATTTTTGTATCATTACATAGCATATTACTATATACTAATTTGTTAATATCTTCATTGATTTCTTTGATATTTTCTATATCTTCTGTTTTATTATTTATAAATATTTTTTCTACTGTCATTTTGTTTTGAGTTAAAGTTCCTGTTTTATCTGAACAAATTACTGTACTACTTCCTAATGTTTCTACAGCTGGTAATCTTTTTACAATTGCGTTTTTCTTAACCATTTTTTGTACTCCAATTGCTAATACTATTGTAGATACTGCTACTAGTCCTTCTGGAATAGCTGCAACAGCAAGACTTACTGCTGTCATAAACATATGGATTGGTTCTTTTCCTTGTATTAATCCTACTATAAAAATAAATGCACAGATAGCTAATGCAGCAATTCCTAATGTTTTTCCTAATTTATTTAATTTTTGTTGTAATGGTGTTTCTTGTTTTTCAGTATTGTTTATCATTCCTGCTATTTTTCCAACTTCTGTTGTCATTCCTGTTTCTACTACAATTCCTTTTCCTCTTCCATAGGTAACTAGACTAGATGAAAATAACATGTTAACTCTATCACCAATTCCTACTTCTTCTCCATCAATTTTTTCTATATTCTTTTCAACAGGTACAGATTCTCCTGTTAATGATGATTCTTGTGATTTTAAATTAATTGCTTCTATTACTCTTAAATCTGCTGGAATATAATCTCCTGTGTCTAATACTACAATATCTCCAGGTACAAGCTCTTTTGCTGGTATTACTGTGATTTCTCCATTTCTAATTACTTTTGAAGCATGGTCTGTTAGTTTTTGTAATGCTTCTAATGATTTTTCTGCTTTAGCTTCTTGACTTACTCCTATAATAGCATTTACTATTACAACTATTAAAATAATTACAGTGTCTGTTATTCCTTCTCCTTCTGCTACTCCAACTACTCCTGATACAATTGCTGCAATTATTAATATGATTATAGAAAAATCTTTGAATTGGTCTATAAATCTTTGTAATAGTGTTTTCTTTTTTGCTGCTTTTAATTGATTTAATCCATATTTTTCTTGCCTTTTCTTTACTTCTTCATCTTGCAATCCTTTTTCTTGATTTGTTTGTAGTTTTTCTTCTACTTCCTTGATTTCATAGCAGAACCATTGGTTTTTTTCCAATTTAAATCAACTCCTCTTTTAATTATTTTTTACATTTTTTATGAAAATTATTATAAAAAGACTTTTAAAAAGAATGAATAATACACTCTTTTTAAAAGTCTCGCTTAACTATTATAGCCTTACTAACCAGATATTTTTAATATCGCGACTGTTGATTAGCAATAAAAAAGCTACTCCCTTTTAATTATTTATCAATCATAAAATAAATTTTTATATTTTTTTCCTTTTAACTTATTTTGGTGACCCCTACGGGAATCGAACCCATGATTCCACCTTGAGAGGGTGGCGTCTTAACCGCTTGACCAAGG
>CANPAC010000107.1 GCA_947571975.1 uncultured Clostridium sp.
AATGGCTAAAGTGTGCCTGTCCCAACTTAGCCATTAACATAAAATCAAGAGTTGTAGGGCATAATATATTTTTAATAACTTATTTTATTTTGAATTCCTAATCCATCTCCCTCACAAATTAATGTTTCAACTCTTTTCTTTTTTCTTTTTATACTAGTATTGTTTTTCAATGATTCAATAAATTCTGTTCTTTTATTTTGCTCTACTATGTTTTTAGGTTCTTCTAATCTTTTTACTTTTCCTTGTTTAATAAAAGTATTCTTTATTAATAACAATATTTTTTGTATAATATTCATCTTTCCGCTCCCTCCTCAGCAACTATTTTACCTGAGGTTCTTAATAAATCTATGTCTTCTTCTATTTGTTCTTCTGTTTCCCATGGTCTTAATCCGATTACATTTTTCTAAATCTTGTTCATAACATTCAAATTGTTGTATAAATTCATTTTGTGGTAATTCCATAAATTGACCTTTTTCTTTATCTGCGAAATAAAATTTTTTACCTGTTTCATCAGTGTCTATATATACATAAACTGATTTTTTTCCTATAGCATTGTCTATTACTGCTATCTTTTGTAGCTGTGAATATTCAGGTTTCAACTCATTTATTAGATTCTTTGTATTCTCTAACACTTGATGTGTATGGCACAATACCTATAGTACTCTCTACCTTCATTTCAGGACAAATGTCACATAATTTCATAAATTTAGCTTTTTGTGTTTCATTAAATTCTTCTGGATTTACTCTTATTAAATTATCTAATCCTTGATCGTCATCTAAATTTCTTTCTAAGTCTAAAATAATTTGCCCACTATGTTCTTTTGTTTGCATACTAAGTGCTATTTTATATTCTTCAGGGAATTTAGTTGTATCAATGCTTTGCTTAACATCTGGCTTTAATGTAGCTAATATCTCTTTTTTTTCATTTAATGTTAAGTTCATTTTTTCTAAATTTATTATAAACTCTTTTTGTTGTTCAAGGTCTAACATAGATATGACTTCATAGGGATTAATTCTGCTTTCTTTATAAAATTCTTTATGCTCTACTAAAGTTTTTCTTAAAGTTTCAGTATCTAATGTTTTAAATATGCTCAACTTATCATCTGTTTGTTCTAATAATTCTCTAAGTTTTCCTACTTCCATCATTTCTCCTCATTCGTGTTATAATTATGTTCATTTTATCATACATATATAAAAATTGAAACTATTTTTAAAAAAATACTTGTGTTTTTTCACTTTTTATGATAAACTTGTTAATAGTCAATTTATTTATGAAGATTTAGGAGGTGCTTTAGAAGATGGCAGTATGTGAAATTTGTCAAAAAACAGCAAGTCACGGAAATAAACTTAGTATTACTCGTTCTCATATCAGTAAAAGATCTCCACGTACTTGGAAACCTAATTTAAGAAGAGTTAAAGTTGATATGAATGGAGAAACAAAAAGAATTTATGTATGTGCAAAATGTTTAAAAGATGGAAAAGTAAAAAGAGCCTAAGCTCTTTTTTTGTATCTTTTTTGTTTTTATATAGAAATTAAATAATAAATAGATACTAATATATTAATACAAATCTATTCTTTAATTCCAAATATCAATTTTACAAATCCTCTTAAAAATTTTGGTACTTTTTTTACGACAACTGTCATATGTATCTCCCTCCTTTATTTTTAACAAGCAAGCCACATAAATCCAACACTAATCACAATAATACCTATTATAAATAGCCAACCTGTTATAGGAAGTAATAATACTAATAAAATACCTAAACCAAAACCAATTAAGCAAATAGCTAATGTTTTTCTAAATAATTTTAACATATTATTACCTCCACTGTTTTTGTATATTATATTATTTTTATTCTTTATTCGTTCCTTTTATGTAAAATTCTTTTTTGTATTTCTATTTGACTATTTCTATTTTCTCCTGTAAAATAAGTTTTAGAGAGATTTTTTAGTTTGAAAGAAATTAAAATTTTTTATTATTATATGTGCCTTAAGAAGCAAACCAAGAAAGGACTGAATTTTTATGAAAAAACAAGAGGCTATCAAATTAATTGAATTTTTGAAAAAAAGATATCCAGATGCTACTTGCAGTTTAGATTTTACAAATCCTTTTGAATTAGTTGTAGCAGTTATGCTTTCTGCCCAATGTACTGACGAACGAGTTAATAAAACAACTCCTGAACTTTTTGCACGTTGTAAAACAGTTCAAGATTTTGCTGATATTGACATTTCTGAATTAGAGAATTTAATTCATCCTTGCGGATTTTATAAAAATAAAGCTAAAAATATTAAATTATGTGCTAAACAGGTTTTAGAAAAGTTTGATGGTAAAGTTCCCAACACCATGGAAGAATTAACGAGTTTAGCTGGAGTTGGCAGAAAAAGTGCTAATGTAATTTTACTAGAAGTTTTCGGAATTGCAGAAGGAATTGCTGTAGATACACATGCAAAAAGAATTTCTAATTTGATTGGTTTATCTAAACAAAAAGAACCTGAAAAAATTGAACAAGATTTAATTAAACTTTTTCCTAAAGAATATTTAAAAGATATTAATCATATTTTTGTATGGCATGGTAGAAATACTTGTGTTGCAAGAAATCCTCATTGTGATAATTGTGTAGTTAATTCACTTTGTCAGTTTTATAACGCAAAAAATAAATAGAAACAGGGATTTAGTAAATCTCAGTTCAGTGAAAAATATATTATTGTTTTATTCTCCACAACTCTTGATTTTATGTTGATGGCTAAGTTGGGACAGGCACA